>DFFT01000110.1:0-8219 GCA_002372325.1 Succinivibrionaceae bacterium UBA3769
TAAATAGTTTTCAAAGGTAAAAAAAACGTTCAAGACTTATGTGAATTGAACGTATCGCTCATTGAATCTTAAGAATTACAGGGATCAGTTGCGGAACAAAGGACGTGGTGATAAATGTGCTTCCCCGGGACGTCAGGTGAGGCTGGGTCCGCTTTTATTCCTTTAGTATTTCTTCTCTGTCCCGGTACGGCGCTCTTCTTTTTCTGTCCCTGCGCTTTTCTTTCCTGCCGCCGTCCGGCTTCTTCTTCCCGCGGCTGGGCTTTCTGGCGGTTTTCGGCGGCCTGACCTCTGCCGGGGCTGCTCCTTCCTGACATTCCGGAAACAGAGTCGCGGACTCTTTTCACAATTTGTAATAACTTTTATGAAATTGTCATTATATTTCGGCAGTTTTTGACTATACTTAAAGTGTGAATTGAAAGAAAACACAGATTTCAGCGAGTTATCTGTGTTTTTAAGGTAAAACGGGATAAACCTGAATACTTTAAAGGTGACCAAAATGAACAGATTCGCCAAACTGATGGCAGCGGTTATCGGAGCAGCAGCTCTTTCCTTTGCCGCTTCCGGGGCTGCCATGGCCGCTCCGCCGCCGCCTCCTCATCATCATCACCATTGTCCTCCGGGGCATTACTGCCCGCCGCCGTGTCCGCCGGGAGCCTGGAGGCATGATCGCCGGTGTCCGCCGCCGCCGCCTCCTCCTCCTGCCCGCCATCACCGGCCGCACTGTCCGCCGGGAGCCTGGAAGTATGATCGCCGGTGTCCGCCGCCGCCTCCTCCGGGACCGAGACTGCCTCCGCCGCCGCATCACCACCATCATTACTGATGATGGTAAGCGGTTTCTGAGCAGCATGCCGCATTTGAAAACAGGGGCTGAGCAATCAGCCTCTTTTTTTGTCACTGCCGGGAGCGATTTATGTAACAGCCGGGAGCGATTTATGTAGCAGCCGGGAGTGATTCCGGCGCGGGATTTCCTGAACCGGACTTACCCCCGGCCACGGCGGCGATTTCCCGGAATGCCTGCTCCGCTTTGACGGGATCCAGGCTGGAATAGTTAATGAGGAGGCAATGCTCCGGAGCCTGATCTCCGGGCACATGATATTCCGACAGGGTTTTAACCAGGATTTTCCGTTCCCGGAGCCGCTCTTTGAGCTCCCGGTCGGGGATATCAGCGCGGAGCTCCAAAAGAAAGTGGAGTCCGGCCCGGTTTTCATGAACCCGGGAGATGGTCCCCAGTCCGGAGGCGTCAATAGCCTTAAGAATGCTCTCCCGCTTCCTGGTGTAGTAAAGCCTCATTTTGTTGATATGCTTCTCCAGAAAGCCCTGATTGATGAATTCCGCCAGAGCCAGCTGCTCGAAGGTGGAGACGGTGCAGGAGTAGAAGGAAAGCTTCCGGTAGAAGAGATCCGCAAGGTCAGGGGGCAGCGCCATATAGCTGATTCTGATGGTGGGGGTCAGGGTTTTGGCGAAGGTGTTCAGGTAGATCACCCGGCCGGCCCCGTCCGAGCCGAACAGGGTGGGCAGGGGGAGTCCGGTAACCCGGAATTCGCTGTCATAGTCATCCTCGATAATATAGCGGCCTTCCCTTTTCAGGCTCCAGGACAGCATCTCGAAACGGCGTCCGGCCGGCATGGTGATCCCCGTCGGAAAATGATGGTTCGGGGTGATGTGGGCGATTTCCGCGCCGGACTCCTCCAGCTCGGAAACCCGGATCCCGTCGCTGTCCATGGAAATCGGGAGAATGCGGACGTCATTGCTCCGGTAGATGCTCATGAGCTTCGGGTAGCCGGGGTTTTCAGTAGCGTAGAGGCGATCCCGGCCCAGAAGCTGAATAATGAGGCTGTAAAGATATTCGGTGCCGGCCCCGATAATGATTTGATCGGGATCCGCCAGAAGCCCCCGGAAGGAGCTCAGGTGCCGGGAAATGGCCTTGCGGAGTTCGGGAAGCCCCCCGGTCACCGGGATCTCCATGAGCCTTGCGGGGTTTTCCGTAAGGGCCTTACGGGTCATCCGGGCCCAGGCGGCAAAGGGAAACAGTCCGGGATCCGCATTATTGCCGGAAATGCTGATAAAGTCCCGGGGCTCCGGAGCGGGGAGGGCGATATCCAGGGAGACTGCGGTTTTCCGGGGGGAGATCCTTTTTCCGGCTGCTGCCGCGGCGTAGTAGCCCCGGCGGGGCTCGGCCCGGGCATACCCTTCGCAGAGGAGCTGCTCATAGGCGGACTGCGCGGTAATGACGCTGATGCCGTAATTCCGGGCCAGAGCTCTTTTGGAGGGGAGCCGGGTACCGGGCGGGATGGCTCCGGAAATAATGTCGTCTCTGATTTTTCGGTACAGGAATTCGTAAAGAGACCCCGCGGCCTCGGCGAGATTGTAGGTGAGCATGATATCCTCCGGGGATTGGTCTCAGGCCGGATGGGCTTCGTATCCCTGACTTTGCCGCCTGTTCCTGACCTTTTCCTTCCCTGACTGTTTTCTCCGTTATTCTACCCGTTATTCGTTTTCGCTCCAGAGGTTTTCAAAAGCATCGCTCCCGGGCATGGTTTTCCGGAAGGGGCTGGTATGGTCATCCTAAAGGGCATCTGGTCTTAAGCGCATTATCAGTGCCGGCGCGGTTTTCCGATTATTGCTCGGTTTTCCGCCGCGATCCCGCCCTTTGCCTCTCCCTGAGGGCTTCAGGGCGGAGCGGAAGGACGGGGCAGATCTGGCATTATAAAAAATGTTATTTCTGGTTATTTATGTAATATCAGACAGGGCCTATCATTAAGGCGTTTTCCAAAGGATTTCCGGGAAGATGACCCCGGAGCGGATTATTAAGGAGAAGGCAAAATGACAGAAGCTGCAGAAAATACAGCAGTAACAGCAAATACTGAAGAGACGGCAAAGGCAGCCAAGACCCAGGCGGATCTTAATCGCGGACTTGCCGAAATGCTCAAGGGCGGGGTGATCATGGATGTTACCACTCCGGAGCAGGCCCGCATTGCCGAAGAGGCCGGAGCCTGCGCCGTAATGGCTCTGGAGCGCATTCCGGCGGATATCCGGGCTGCGGGCGGGGTGTCCCGCATGAGCGATCCCGCCATGATTCGCGGCATTCAGGATGCGGTATCCATTCCGGTAATGGCCAAGTGCCGCATCGGACACTTCGCTGAGGCTCAGATCCTGGAGGCGGCGGACATCGATTACATTGACGAATCCGAGGTGCTGTCCCCGGCCGATGATGTTTATCACATCAATAAGCATGACTTTAAGGCGCCCTTTGTGTGCGGCGCCCGGGATCTGGGGGAGGCGCTCCGCCGGATCGCCGAGGGAGCCTCCATGATCAGAACCAAGGGCGAGCCCGGCACCGGAGATGTGATTCAGGCGGTGCGGCATCTTCGGAAAATCACCTCCGAGATCCGCCGGGTGACCACCCTTGACGAAGACGAGCTTTTCGAGGAGGCCAAGAGATTCGGAGTTTCTCTGGATCTCCTTAAAGAGGTGCGGCAGAAGGGCCGGCTCCCGGTGGTGAATTTCGGGGCCGGGGGCGTGGCCACTCCCGCGGATGCCGCTCTTTTGATGCAGCTTGGAGCCGACGGGGTATTTGTGGGCTCCGGCATTTTTAAGTCCGGGGATCCCGCAAAGAGAGCCTGGGCCATTGTGCAGGCGGTAACCAATTATCAGAATCCCGCGGCGCTTTTGGAGATCTCCCGGAACCTGGGGGAGGCCATGGTGGGCATCAACGAGCAGGAAATCAAGCTGATTATGGAGGAACGGGGCAAGTAGGCCGTTCTCCCGGCCGCAGGCGGCCGGGGGATCCGGGCATTGCCTGAGAAGCGGACACCGATGTGCAATTATTGCGCAATTTCTGTTAGAACCTATCAAGGAGGATCACAGCATGATAGCGGGAGCTCTGGCCCTGCAGGGGGCCTTCAGGGAACATCTTAAAATATTTGCAGAACTGGGGGCGGAAACCCGGGAGGTACGGCGGCGGGAGGATCTGGAGGGGCTGGACGCTCTGGCTCTTCCCGGGGGCGAGAGCACGGCGCAGGGCAAGCTCCTCCGGGATCTGGGGCTTCTGGAGCCGCTCCGGGAGCTTATTCTGGCCGGACTTCCGGTGCTGGGAACCTGCGCCGGTCTTATTTTGCTGGCCCGGGAAATCGGGGAAAACGGCGAACGGCATCTCGGGACTCTTCCGGTGCGGGTACAGCGCAATATCTACGGCCGTCAGTCCGGCAGCTTTGTCTGCGAGGGGCGGGCAGGATCCTGCGAGAGCTTTCGGCAGGTCTATATCAGAGCTCCCGGCATTACGGAGCTTCTGGATCCGAAAACGGAGATCCTGGCGGAAGCCCGGGGCGGCATTACCGGGGTGCGTTACCGGAACCAGTTCGCCTTTGCCTTTCATCCGGAGCTTGCCGGGGAGACGGGGCTCCATGAGCTTTTTCTGCGTTCCGTCCGCGCTCCTGTCGTGAGGAGGGCGGCATAACAGATCTTTTTTATCTCCCTTTTTACGGCGCCTGACCGCCCCGGGATTTTACGGAACGCTTTTACCGGGAGTATAATCTCCTGAAGAGACCCGGCATGCGGCGCGGCTCCCAGGCAGCTGAATTTTCAGGGCCGGCTGCCCCAGAGGCCCTCCGGGAGACAGATAAACATAAGGTTAGAGTGAGAAGGGATTCTATGCGGCATTCAGGAAAGATTATTTCAGGCGCTGTTATGACTATTTTACTTGCGGGATTACCCCTTTCCGGCTGCTCGGGCACCGCGGAACCGGAGATGCTGGATTACAGCGGCGGAGCCGCTGTGGGCATGCCCAACCCCTTCACTTCCTATCAGTCGGTGGCGGAAGGGGAGAACGTCGTGGGATTTACGGTAAACAAGAACTTTGTTCCCCCTGCTTCATGGCAGGGCCGGGCTCCTTTGGTGCAGGTTCTGGACTCCTATCCTGACCGGAAGAAAATGCTGCAGCTTATTTACGTGGATGGGGAAAAGCGCAATCTTTACGTCCGCTATTCCAAGCAGTTTACCTCTCGGGAGATGAACGGCGACTACAACGAATATCCGGTGGAAAAGGACATCCCATTTAACGGCGACACCGCTCATATCCGGGGCAGCAAGGAAGGCTTCTTCACGGCCGAGTTCAGCTGCCGGGGGATTTCGATAACGGTGCTCTCGGATCTCCCGCTGCAGGGCAAGGATATTGCCGGGATCTGCTCCGGAATGTAGTGTTTTCCTGTTCTTAAAGACCGTCGGCGCCAGAGGTTCCGGCGTTTTTTTATTTTCGGATTCCGGGCGGCCGCCGTTTTTTTTCAGGAAGGAAGGCGCACCCGGAGAGCCGGTCTTACGGCATAGTTATCGTCATAGCCGAAATCGAAATCCAGACTGCCGTCTCCGGTAATCAGACAGGCAGACTCCGATCCGTAGTCCCCGGGGGTTCTCAGCCAGTAGCAGCATCCGCCGTTGAGAATATAGGTTCCGGTATCAGCCACCTCTGCCATGACATACTGAGAAGGGGGACAGCTGCGGGATTCCGGAGTCCTGAGCCGGCGGCAGAGTTCGTCCCTGCTCAGAATAAAGATCTGATCCTGAGTGTTCTGGCCGTTCCCCTGATTTTCCAGATCCGTCGTGATGATGAGGTTTCTTTCTTCCGGGGTGAAGGCGGCTTCCATGAAGTCATGATTCAGCCATTTTCTGAGATAGCTGTTTTCCCAGAATACCGGTTTCAGATGTTTGGTCATGGGCTTATGATCCAGCGCGAACCTGGAGAGCAGGAGCGAGAGACGACTTTTCGGATCATGCTCCAAAACCAGCCAGGAGATCGGAGTTGTGCTGTCAGGGTTGCCGTCTTCATCCTGATGATAGCGGCCGAACATTACATATTCCGTGCCGTCTGCGAGTTTTTGCCTGACAAGCATAGCGGGAACCTCAGTTTTTGGGTAGGTCTGTAACGGCGCCTGATATCCTGGCAGGTTCGGCCATTGCGGGGAGAGATCTCTTGTCCGGCAGGGAATTAAGAACTATCCTGCGGATTTCAGGCAATATTTTCCGGTTTGCGCTGCTCTTATTTTGTGATTTACCTCTGACTCCCCTGATTATTTTTTTAACTTTAGGACTCTTTTTGGCTAATCTGTTAAGAAAGCGTTTTCTTTACTTAGCAGGAGGTCTGTATGGCTTATGGGAAATCTCCGGAGGCTGAAGAGGAGTTCGAATTCAACCTGATGGGCGATGATATTATCAAGGCCAAGGAAAAGGCTTTTGCCCTCTGTCTTAAACTGAGCGAAACCAGTCCCCTGAAGTTCAAGGAGTATTCGGCTCTTCTGAAGAAGCTTCTGGGCTCGGTGGGTAACGGCATTTTCATCGAACCTCCCTTTAACTGCAGTAACGGCAAGAATATTCATGTAGGCAGCGATTTTCTGGTGAGCAGCAACGTCACCATCTCCGATGAGGCTCCGGTGTATATCGGGGATTACTGCGTTATCGGCCCCAATACCCTCATTACCACCGTGTCCCACCCGCTGTCTCCGGCCCAGCGCCGGGAGCATGTGGCCACGGCGATTTCCATTAAAATCGGCAATGATGTCATGGTAGGCGCCAATGTGGTAATCCTGCCTGGCATCACCATTGGCAATAACGTTATTGTGGCTGCCGGAGCCGTGGTTACCAGGGACGTGCCGGATAACTGCATGGTAGGCGGCATTCCTGCCCGGGTTATGAAAAACCTGCCGGACGATACCTGATTCCCGGCGCGGCCGGAAATTCTGTTTGCTGACCGGAGTGCTCAGAAGGGCATTCCGGTTTTTATTTCAGGAGTTTCACGAAGTCATCTTCTTTTCCGCTTCCGGCCGCTTTTGCTGATGAGCCCCGAAAATATTATGCCCGGCAGCAGTCGGATGCGTGCCATTGCGGCGGGCCCCGCGCGGAGCTTTCTCAGCAGAATCATCAGCATTGGCACCTTTTGTATCCGGAGCCAGAGAGCAGCGTAAGCCAGCTCCTTCACAGTTTTCCGGAATTTAGGGGCATATTATCGCCTGTTTCGGATAGCTGAGATCCGCATTGGCGCTTCCGGTGCCGTTTCCCGCCGTGAAAAAGGCAATTTCACAAAAGCCGATTTACAATGCCATTAAAGGCGTTGATACGCAAAACTGAGCTAATTGTTAAGAAAAATAGCTTTTTTGGAACTGTAAGCGATCTTTTTTGAAATCCGTTCTGAACAGGTCTAGAAAATCTGCCGCATCTGCAAGGTATGAGAATAGTTATTATCATACATATAGAAAAAGTAAAAAAGTATGAAATTTGGTGATTTTTCTCTTTACAAAAGCAGAATCCCCCATATAATAGGCTTCGTCGTTAACAACCAATGAGGTGATACAAGTGGTAGAAATAGCAGAAAATCCGCAAACACAAGATGCTCCTGAAACTTCAGTGCCAGATATTACGGAATTAAATAATAAAGGGTACAAGTTATATCCAAAAGTAAAACTCTATGATGTTATTTTCAAGCGTTTTTTTGAGTCTGATGAAAACTTAAAAAAGCTTTATGAATCAGTAAGCAATCGGAAAATCAGAGTTGAAGATATTGAAAGGGTTACTTTGGAGGAAGGAAAATCCTTTGAAACGCAAATGACCAACGATCTGGGTTTTCTGGTAAAAAATGCCGATGGTCAGGATGAGTTTCTGTTCCTGGTAGAAGCTCAGAGCACCTGGAATGATAATATGCCGTACCGTTTCTGGGATTACCTTGTGGAGATCTTCCGGAAGTATACCCGTGAGCATCACTTAGACAAACATGGTGATGTTCATTTTTTTCTTCCCCGGCCGTGCTTTTATCTTATCTATACGGGGAGCGGAAACAAGCCCGATAAGCTTGGTTTTGCGGAGAAGATGTTCAGATCAGGAAAAAGAGATGGTTTTGACCTTGATTTCGGCATCCATGTTATCAGTTCGCCAGACAGCAAGACCGTGCCGGGGCAATACGTCGGTTTTTCCAAAATCGTGTCACGTCTCAGAAAAGATTGCAAAACTTATGTAGAATTCGTGACGAAGCTTCGGGAAGAGTGCTGTAAGAAAGAATACGACCTGTTTGTAAAGTTTATTGATGACAATAGAGCAGAAATGGAGATGGATATGGCCCAAACATTTAGATCTGAGCAGGATTTTGATGATTATATGGCCCAGACATTTAGATCTGAGCAGGATTTTGATGATTATATGGCCCAGAGAGACGAGATAGTAGTTGCAAAAGCCACTCC
>DFFT01000110.1:8408-8938 GCA_002372325.1 Succinivibrionaceae bacterium UBA3769
TTATCGAGCTTTATACTGAGGGGCTTCTCTCTGCTGAAGCAGCAGCAAAGAAGCTTAACATGACTGTTCCGGCGTTTTTAGATCTGGTGAAAGCGTCAGTCTGATCGTTATTTAACGGAGATGGATATGGCCCAAACACTTAGATCTGAGCAGGATTTTGATGATTACATGGCCCGGACATTTAGATCTCAACAGGATTTTGATGATTATATGGCCCAGAGAGACAAGATAGTAGTTGCAAAAGCCACCCCGGAAATAAAAAAGCAAACGGTTATCGAGCTTTATACTGAGGGGCTGCTCTCTGCTGAAGCAGCAGCAAAGAAGCTAAATATGACTGTTCCGGTGTTTTTAGATCTGGTGAAAGCGTCAGTCTGATCGTCATTTAACGGGGATGGATATGGCCCAAACACTTAGATCTGAGCAGGATTTTGATGATTACATGGCCCGGACATTTAGATCTCAACAGGATTTTGATGATTATATGGCCCAGAGAGACAAGATAGTAGTTGCAAAAGCCACTCCGGAAATTG
>DFFT01000107.1 GCA_002372325.1 Succinivibrionaceae bacterium UBA3769
ATTTCCGGGGTGGCTTTTGCAACTACTATCTTGTCTCTTGCCGCGTCTCTCTCGTCCAAAAAATCATCAAATTCCTGCTCATTTCTAAATGCCTGCTCCATATCAATCTCCATTTCTGCTCTATGCTCATCAATAAAATCAACAAAAAGGTTGTATTCCTTCTTACAGCACTCTTCCCGAAGCTTTTTCATAAATTGTCCATAATTTTCACATTCTTTTCTGAGATGTGACACGCTTTTGGAAAATCCGACGTATTGTCCCGGTACGGTCTTGCTGTCTGGCGAAGTGATAACATGGATGCCGAAATCAAGGTCAAAATCATTTCTCTTTCCTGATTTGAACATTTTCTCCGCAAAACTAAGCTTATCGGGCTTGTCTCCTTCTCCGGTGTATATGAGATAAAAGCACGGCCGGGGAAGAAAAAAATGACGCTTGTGATGCTTGTCCAAGTGATGATCACGGGTATAATTCCGGAAGATCTCCACAAGGTAATCCCAGAAACGGTACGGCATATTATCATTCCAGGTGCTCTGAGCTTCTACCAGAAAAACAAACTCATCCTGACCATCGTCATTTTTTACCAGAAAACCCAGATCGTTGGCTATCTGCGTTTCAAAGGATTTTCCTTCCTCCAAAGTAACTCTTTCAATATCTTCAAGCCTGATTTTCCGATTGCTTACTGATTCGTAAAACTTTTTTACGTTTTCGTCAACCGCAAAAAAACGCTTGAAAACGACATCGTAAATTTTTACTTTCGAATACAGAATGCACCCTTTTTCTTTTAATTCTGTAAGATCGGTTGCTGAAGTTTCAGGAACATCCTGTGTTTGGGGATTTTCTGCTATTTCTACCACTTGTATCACCTAATTGGTTGTTAACGACGAAGCCTATTATATGGGGGATTCTGCTTTTGTAAAGCGAAAAATCACTAACTTTCATACTTTTTTTACCTTTGCTATATGTATGATAATAACTATTCCCATGCCTTGCAGATGCGGCAGATTTTCTAGACCTGTTCAGAACGGATTTCCAAAAAGATCGCTTCCTGCTCCAAAAATGCTATTTTTCTTAACAATGAGCGCAGTTTTGCGTTTCAGTGCTCTTAAAGACGTAACAAATCGGCTTTTGTGAAATTGCCTTTTTCATGGCGGGAAACAGCGCCGGAAGCGCCAGCAGGAATCTGCGCTATCCGAAACAGGCGCTAGGCGCTAACACGCCCCGAAATTCCCGGAATACCGTTAAAGAGCGGGGGGTACGCTGCTCTCCCGGCTCACATGACGGCATGGGTAAGGATAAGGACTGCCGCCTCTTAAGCGCTCTCGCATATCAAAAATAGGCAATTCTGAGCACTGGCGTCATGAATAGCCGGGAGCGGGGTTCTGAAGAGCAATGCAATATGGGAATAAGCATTCCTGAAGCCGGGGCCGGACATCTGTTCAGGACATTTCTGAGAAACGGCTCCGCTTATGCTCCCTTATGCAAACACCTCCCTGGCAGCATCTCTTACTCACCCCATTCTTACGCAAAGGGGTCTTACGCAAAGGGAGCCGGCAAAAAGTTAAGAATTGCCGTCAGGAAGTCCCCCGTTTCATGGGGCCGCATTTGCGAACCTCCGGAGCGGAAAGGACAGAAATTTCGGAAAAGCAGAAGAAAGTCAGAGCGGCATTCCTCCGCATCAGCTGTGAGTTAAAGCCAGACAAATTTGGCTCCGGCAGGATTGGTTTTCGGAAGAAAATTAAGGCAGATCTCAGGATGGCGATCCCTTGAAACCAAACTTTTTTATCTGCCTCGGCCGTTTATCTGTCCCGGTCTTAATTAAGAAGCGCTCTCAGCGCCGGACGCACGCCGCAGGGCTGCCGGGCCGAGAACCAGTGCATGGGCTGCCGGGGATCGGTATTGACCCGCATGACATAGCCGGGATCCCGGCCCTGGGAACGCAGCCACCAGGGACTGAAGCCGTTACGGAGGTTTACCGGAGCCTCATGGGTTCTGGCATATGCCGTGGGGCGGCACATGAGCTCCGCCTGGTTTTTGAAATACCGTCCGGCCTCCGCAATGCTGAGACAAAACACCCGATCCTGCGACACCTCCGTCTTTTTCCGGAGGGGATCGTCATTGACAATGCGGGAAACCGCAATGGCCCGCCGTTCCTCCCGGGTGAAGGCCTCCTCCAGAAAGCTCCCGTTAAGCCAGTTCCGGAGCTCGCATTTCTTCCAGGAAGCCCCGTCATTCCAGAAGTGAAACGGCAATGCGTCAAGAGCGTACCGGCTTAAAAGGAGAATGCCCTCCCCGGAAACCTCCAGAACCAGCCACTCTATGGGAGTTTTAACGTCGGGGTCATGCTGCCTGCAGCTCCCGAAAAGCACGCTCCCTCCCGGACGGGGATCGAAATACCTTCTGCCGCCGGCGGAAACGGAGCCCAGAGCTGCCGGAGCGCGGGAAAATGAGCTTATAAACCGGTCAAGGAAGGAAGCCTGAGAAATAGCAGCGCTGAGACGGTCATAGGAGTTCTCCCGCCAGAGATCCCGGTCAAGCTCTCTCAGGGCCGGGCCGAAGCGGGCCATGACCTCGCGGAGCTCGCGGAAGCGCTTTTCCCGCGCCAGTTTATCGATAAAGGCATTAAAATCACTGCCGCTCTCAAACTGATATTCCCCCTGCCCGAATACCGCCCGGAGGGCAGCATCCCCGCCTGCCCCCGCATCGCTGTCCGGCACCGGAGCAGCAGGGTGATTTGCGGAAGCCGGATTTTCGGAGGAAGTATTGCCGGCCGGGGCTGCCATCATGCTCACAAAGCCCTGCTTGTCGGAGGATCTGGCGGCGCTCCGGATATAGGCAATGATCCTTCCGGCCAGGATCTCAATGCAGGCGTCATGAGGCCCTGCCTCAAAAACAAGATCCGAAAACTCCCGGGCCGGCGCAGAAGAGGCTCCTCCCGAAAAAAGCAGGGTGATGACGTCGGCATCCTTTAAGCGCGGAAGAGAGCCGGCTCTTGCAGCGTTCCGGGGCAGTCCCGCCGTGAATAAAATAA
>DFFT01000179.1:0-94496 GCA_002372325.1 Succinivibrionaceae bacterium UBA3769
AAGGACTGCGTAAAATGGGACACAGATGATGTTTAATTAATGTTTGTCAGGAGACAAAGATGATCAAATTATCAAAGCTTTCGCGCAATATTGCTCTGGCGATGCTGGCCGGAGGCGTTGTTGGTGTATCCTCTCTGGCTTATGCTATTTCCGATGGCGGCGGTGATGTTATCAGAGGCGGTCAGGTTGCCACAAAGCCCATGAATGTGGCCGGACTTTATGTGCCGCCCTCCGTTATGCTGGTCATGGGACGTGAACACAACCTTTTTGCAGAAGCCTACGATGACGCTTCAGACATAGACGGGGACGGTTATCTTGATACGACGTATGATCCGTCAATTACCTATGAGGGTATTTTCGATCCCAGTATATGTTATCAGTATCATAAAGGCACGGGGGATCTCAGTCCTGCAGTTCCCGAACATATTATAGACGGTTATTGGGTTCCTAAGGTCAAAGCCAGTTATGTAACTAAAACCTTTGAGAAGATGTGGCACTCCGATACGGAGAGAGGCGCAACCAGAACTGTTCCCGTGTGTAATTCCGGAAGTTCTACCAACTACTGGCTGGGAAACTTTCTTAACTATGTTACCACATCGCGTATTGATGCCATAAGAAAGATTCTTTACGGCGGAACCAGACTGACAAATACCAAGCTGACGAATTCGTCTTCTGCTCCGGTGCATTATGTCGGTACCGCCAGTAATGGCAAGCCGTATAAAGCAGCAGTGCTGAAGCATTCCCGCGTTATACGTGACGGCCACGCCTGGGGCAAGGTGCTTGGCAAAGGCTCCTATAAGGATGATGCCGGCACTCAGGTTTTCAGGGTAGAAGATTTTACCGGGCTCAAGGGCGGAAGTGATACCTATGGCGCGTATTTTCTGGGCATTGCGTCCTATGACAGCGAAGATTCCGGAGGCTTTGGCCAGGGGCGATTCCTGCGTGTGGTCTACAGTCCTGATGCCGGTATGCCCGGAGTTGACAGAGATGGCGCCGTCAATATTTGGGACTGGGTGAGCCGTGAAACTCAGGATGCTACATATGGTGCAGTGGGAACCAGCGCTTCGTTTACTAAAAACGTGGCCTGGCCCAATTTGCCGGGTGATGGCGGACTCTCGACAAAGCTTCCTTATACCAATACGAACTATAACATGGCAGAGGCCAGTGTTGCTGTAGTTGTGTGCACTCCGGATTTCTATTCGGAAACTGACTGTAAGGATTATTCGCCAGATCGTTCCAATCCCGAATGGCAACCGGTAGGTCTTTTGCAGCAGTATGGCGAGGGCAGCAGTCCCAGAATTAAGTTCGGTCTTATTACCGGAAGCTGGAAGAATAATCTGGGCACCGGGACTTTAAGAGCGAATCTGGGTGATTTTGCAAATGAGGTTTATACATCTGCCCCCCCTTCAGGCTACAGACTGGGTGATTTCAAATATGATGCGGTTCCCTGTGCCGACGACGGTTCTAACTGTGGCTTCATAAAATCCATCGATAATATGAATATTGCCAGAAAGAATAAGGGCAATTACAGCGGCGGCAATTATGATGGCTGCGCCAGAAACATTTACGCTTCAGACGGTGTCAGGAGAATTGCCGGCATTAAGAATGGCGTCTGCAATGACTGGGGAAATCCGGTATCTAAGCTTCTTTACACTGCGGCTCGTTACTTTAAAAACGAATCCATTGACAAGCATGTTGACGATATGAAGGCTTATGGAGCTGACTCCGTTAATATCGGCTATGTAGAGCAAAAGGATCCTTACACGCTGGTTGATTACTGCTCGAAACCGGTAACTCTTCTTATTGCAGATGAGAATATTTCCTTTGACTATGATAATGCTTTTGGCGGAACCAATCCCTTTGGGGATAATACCGGAAGCATTAAGTCCGAGCTTGATAATGTGGTTTCAGCCAAGGGCTTTACGGCTGGAGAATACATAGTTGGCGGTAATGCCACTCACGAAAGCGATGACCAGTATTACTATATCCCGTCATTAAAGCAGATTGACAAGCTTAGCGAGGTTGAGGGTATTGCTCCCTCTGCCGCATACAGTCACGGCAGTTATTATGTTGCCGGCGTGGCGTCCTATTACAGCAGTCATGTGATGAGAACGGTTGAATCGCCGGAAAATTCCGCCTATAAGTCAAACCATTCCATGCAGACTTATGTAGTGGCCATGAAGCCTAACCTTCCGGAAATTAATATTTCCGTTGACGGACAATTGGTGACTATCCTGCCATTTGCTAAAACTATGGGTGATGCTAACGGCAAATGCAGTCAGAATGATGCTAACAAAAATGATCAGAAGACGGTCAGGCAGTGTCAGTCTACCAATCAGATTGCCGACTTCTATGTTCAAAAAATTACCCCCACTTCC
Source organism: Succinivibrionaceae bacterium UBA3769 (assembly GCA_002372325.1). Classification (GTDB taxonomy): domain Bacteria; phylum Pseudomonadota; class Gammaproteobacteria; order Enterobacterales; family Succinivibrionaceae; genus Succinimonas. Next base: position 2,379 of record DFFT01000179.1, read on the forward strand.
GGTGTGTTCCGTATCAATTACGAAGATTTTCAGTATGGTTCTGACTATGACATGGACTGGGTGGTTGAGTATGACTATGAAGTGCTTCATGGCGAGGACGGCGCTTATGTCAGGGTGGTTACCAGACATCGTGACGGAGATCCTTACGCTCCGCAGCATGCCGGGTATCTCATTACCGGTGTGGAGTATTCCGGTGTTTATGTTGATCTTGCAAAGCCAACTGCGGTGACTACAGAGCCAGATATAAGCAAATGTACCTGGGATGCAGGTAAGCAGTTTTGGAACTGCAGTTATTCGGCTGAAGACAGAGAGGTATACAATTTTTATGATCTCGATACGATAATTAGCGACTACAGTATCATCAATTGCGCTCCCGGCCTGAAATATCAATCCTTCAGAGATTTCAGCGATGCGGTAGGATGCCGTTTCAATGGAAAATACGATACCAAGGAAAGCTATACATTAGGCGGTAATCAAATAAGCGGCGCCAATGTTGCTGATTATTACAAGAGGTATATTAAACCTCAGGTATACACCGTTGATGGCAAGGATATTAATATTTACTATGCTAACAGACTTGATGTTGCCAAAGTCATGAATAGCATTTCCAATGAAATTGAGTGCGCAAATGGAACTGGTGCCAATGCAGGAGCGAAAGATCATGCCGGCATAACCGCAAGATGCTTCAGAGGCTCTAAGGATCCCAATGCTGGTAATACGGCTTACATGACCGGCGGTCATAACCGCTTTAAGCATCTTTTCGGATCAGCATGCAGAACAGATCACGGCGTTGCTGCAAGCCGTATATTCAAGGTTGCCTCAACTTCCAAGAATTACTGGCTGAAGTCCCCGCTGTGGTATGCTGCCAGATTCGGTCTGGGCGAGGTTAAGGAAAGCTTTGATCCGTTCAGCGCTTCTGAGGAGAATATCTCGAACTATTACGAAGTAACCAATATGACCAAGCTCCGCGACGGTATTGCCAAGATGCTTGATCAGATCAACAAGACCGTGCATTCCAGTTCCGGATTCTCTCCGGTTTCCGATGAAACCAAGACCGGCACTCTGATTTACCCGTCGGTATATGATCCTTCTGTTTGGTCCGGCGATGTTTATCAGGCCACGGTAAACTCTGTGGGAGGTTACAACCTTTCCGGAATTCGCGACAGAGCCTCGGCTTCATCCGGATTTAATTCTGTTCTCCCGGACGACCGTTTCGTCTTTACCTATGACGCCACAGCTCCTGAAGGAAAGAGAATTGTGAAGTTCTATTCCGCAGCGGACGATACAACTGACGGCAATATCAGTAACGGCGCTTTCGATAATCTCACCTGCAACATCATAAGTCAGATTCTGCAGGAGGGCGGCACATGTTCCGAGACGGGAGCGAGCGGCGCCACTGCCACATACAGCGGTCAGTACTATTCTCTTGATGACGTGTATTCCAAGACATTCATGAACCGTTTCGTGCGCTGGGTGCTGGGAGATCATGCCTATGAAGGACTTAACACTTCAGATAATGCATCCAAGAGACTTCCTCTGAATGGCGGCGGCCGCGGCTTTGAAGGCACTCCTCTGAGAGAAAGAAAGGTCGATGGCGAATATTTTGTGCTGGCTGATATCATAAATTCCACGCCGACATATTTTGCTGACGGCGATCAGGGATATCTGGCCGTAGGCGCCAACGACGGCATGCTGCATTTCATCAGCACTGCCGATATGACGCCGGTGCTTTCGTACATTCCTTCCGCGGCATGGAGTCATATGAAGCAGCTCACTTCGCAGTCCTATGACCACTATCCGTTTGTGGACAGCACGCCGCAGGTGTACAAGCGGAATGAACATACATACGTGTATGGTTCTTTCGGACTTGGCCTCAGGGGCGCCTATCTTATGGATGTAACCGGCATCTCTTCTTTCGCATCCAAGTCTGATGAAGAGAAGAAAACTTTTGCCGGCGATATGCTGCAGTGGGAACTTACTGACAAGTTTGAGATTTCAGGCGGTGTCTTCTCCGGTTCCGACTATGTGGGCAAGTATCAGGAGGCTCCTACGCTGATTAATGCCGGCGGCAACAAGGATAATGCCAGCAACAAGCCGTATCTCATCTTTACCGGCGGTATTAATTCGGTGGCTTCCTCTGCTTCTGACAAGACCCCGGGAGTGTTCATTGTCAATATGCTCGGTGAGCTTGCCGGAGATGAAAGCTGTTATGTGAGCGATGCTTCCGGAGAATTTAACGTCTCAAAGACCTCTGCTGAGGTTAAGAGTCTTAAGCTTCCCTGCGTTGTGGCAGCTGCTGAACTCTCTGACAGTATTCCTACTAATCAGAAAGTTGAGGGAGTTAGCGCGTTTACCGATCCTTGGAACCTTGGCAGAACTCCTGATTATACCAGTGTCAGACTGGCTACCGTTTCCGGTAATGATGCCAATGCCATGGGTTTCTACTTTGGCGATTCCTTTGGCAATGTCTGGAGACATCCTCTCGGAAAAGATACCTATATCAACAAGCCCTACAGATGGTTTAAGAAGTGCGATCCGACCTGTAATCAGGAGGTCAGCGTTCCTAGTGTGATGTTTGTTGCCAAGGATTCCAACGGCAGAAACCAGCCGATTACCGTAACTCCGGAAACCGGTTATTATGCGGGCGACGGCATTGCGGTTGCGGTGGGTACCGGTTCCTACGTTTACACCTATGATTCCAATGAAGTTTCTAAAGAATACAATTCTTCTCAGTCAGTGTATCTTTTGAGGGACATGGGGTCTGTAGCAGTTACCGCTTCCGGATTCAAGGGCAGATGCGGCACCGGTGACAAGGGAACAGATGTTGATTGTCTGAAGCCGCTTTCCGTATCGCGGGTAGAAAAGGGCGGGAAGTACACTCGCTCAGCCGTTGTGGATGATGATTACAAGGGGAAGAAGAACTATGGCTGGTTCATGGATCTTATCCCTTACGATACTTCCACTGGAACACAGATAACAAATTCCGGCGAAAGAATCGATACCAATATGCTGATTATCGATAATAAACTTACCTTTACGCCGAATATTCCGGCTGTGGGTGATAATTGTCGCGGCAGCGGTACTTCATCTTTGCAGCAGGTCGAGTACATGTCGGGTACGTTAAGCACGGAAAAGGAGATTGACGCTCTGGTTACTCATCTTTCAGCCACCATTCATTATGATGAAAAGGGCGTTCCCAGCGTGGTAATTCACGCTACCGTGGATAATGCTGAGAAGACTGAAGGAGCCGAGGCTATTCATTCCATAGAGCTTAAGCAGGATGTGAATCCCACCAGAAGCTCGTCCTGGATTAGGCTGTTCTAATCTTCGACTGATGCTTTGATATGATGTCAGGGGGTGTTCTGAGAAGGACGCCCCTTTTTTGCTGTCCGGTTTAGACAGCAGAAAAACTTATTTGGCATTTGGGAGTTAACAAAGAAAACAGCAGGCAGCATTTTCTTAATATGGCTTGAGAAGCAAGAACCCATTCGCATTTCGGAGGGGCAAATAATGAATTAATTTAAATAGTGATGTAGAATCGAAACATTAAGTTGCAGGATTTTGCCAGAAGGTACTCCCGTCCCGATTTACAGAGTATGTTGCCGGTTAAATCTGAGTGCTTCATGAGTGTATATCACCCCCAGGATTCGACTGCGACACATAAGCGGATTTTACGCAGCGGTTTTCAGCTTTAGAAGGACTGCGTAAAATGGGACACAGATGACGTTTAATTAATGTTTGTCAATGGAGACAAAGATGATCAAATTATCAAAGCTTTCGCGCAATATTGCTCTGGCAATGCTTACCGGAGGTGTTATTGGTGTATCCTCACTGGCTTATGCTCTTTCCAATGACGAGGGGGATATTATCAGAAATGGCCAGGTCGCTACCAAGCCTATGAATGTGGCCGGTCTTTACGTGCCGCCCTCGGTAATGCTGGTCATGGGGCGTGAACACAACCTTTTTGCAGAGGCCTATGACGATGCTTCAGACATAGACGGCGACGGCTATTTGGACACGATGTACGATCCGTCCATCACCTATGAGGGTATTTTCGATCCGACGATTTGCTATTCCTATAACAACAATACGAATAATCTTTCCCAGACACTTCCCGCTGATCTTATAAACGGCTACTGGATTCCGGCGGTCAGGGCAACCTATGTCAGTAAAACATTAGAGAAGCTGTGGCATGAAGGTACCGCAAGGGGAACCGAGAGATCCGTTCCGGTGTGCAATGCCGGAGGCAAAACTTACCACTGGCTGGGCAACTTCCTTAACTATGTCACCACATCGCGAATTGATGCCATCAGAAAGATTCTTTACGGCGGAACCAGACTTACGAACTCTCATCTCACTAACGAAAAATCGAAGCCGGTGCATTACAAGGGAACCGACAGTGAAGGCAAATCCTACAAGGCGGCAATTTTGAAGCATTCCCGGGTAATTCGCGACGGACATGCCTGGGGCAAGGTTCTCGGCAATGCCATGTACAAGGAGGGGAGCAATCAGGTTTTCAAGGTCAGTGATTTCACTGGCTTAAGCGGCGGCACTGATGCTTCCGGGGCCTATTTCTTTGGTATTGCCTCCTACGACAGCGGCGGTTCCGATGCCTTCGGTCAGGGACGGTATATGCGTATCGTCTACAACAAGAGCGCCGGCATGCCGGGAGTTAAAACTGCAGGTTCAAAGAATATCTGGGACTGGGTAAGCCGCCAGACGGATGCATCCACAATCGGCGCCGTGGGAACCAGCAGTTCGGCTACGTCAGCTGGCAAAGCCTGGGATTCTTTCCCTTCAACAGACATTGGCGGCATTCCCATGAGCACTGCCTATGACGGCGGGGCCAATACGAATATGGCGGAAGCCAGCGTGGCAGTGGTTGTCTGCACCCCGGATTTCTATTCGGAAACCGACTGTAAGAACTATTCTGCGGATCGCGCCAATCCGGAATGGCAGCCTGTGGGGCTTCTCCAGCAGTATGGCGAGGGCAGCAGTCCCAGAATTAAGTTTGGTCTTATTACCGGAAGCTGGGTAAATAATCTGAAAGGAGGGACTTTAAGAGCAAATCTGGGAGATTTTGCCAGCGAAGTATATACTTCAGCCCCGCCGACGGATTTCAGGCTCGGCGATTTTAACTACGGCGCTGTTGAGTGTGCCAGCGGCGATAACTGCGGTTTCGTAAAAGCCATTGATAATATGAATATTTCCAGAAAGAACAATGGCAATTACAGCGGCGGCAATTATGAAGGATGCGCCAGAGTCATGTCCAACGGAAATGACGGCGTCAGAAGAATTGCCGGCATTGCCAACGGTTCCTGCAATGACTGGGGAAATCCGGTATCCAAGCTTCTTTATACAGCCGCGCTTTACTTTAAGAACCAGCCTATTTCTCAGAAAGCTGACGCCATGTCTGCTTATAACGCATCTTCAGTCAATATTGGCTATGTGCAGCAGAAGGATCCTTACACGCTGGTGGATTACTGCTCCAAGCCGGTAACCCTCCTGATTGCCGATGAGAATATTTCCTTTGATTATGACAATACATTTGGCGGCACCAGTCCTTTTGGAACGGATACCAACAGCATCATATCAGAACTTAATAATGTTGTTTCCGCCAAGGGTTTTGAGGCCGGGGACTATATTGTCGGCGGAAATGCCACCAATCAGAATGATTTGTACTACTACGTGCCTTCGGTGAAGCATATTGACAAGCTGGGCGAGGTGGAGGGCATTGCTCCTTCTGCGGCATACAGCCACGGGAGCTACAATGTTGCCGGCGTTGCATCCTATTACAGCAGAAACGTGATGAGAACGGTTCGTTCTTCTGAAAATTCCGCTTATAAAGCGGATCATTCCATGCAGACCTATGTGGTGGCTATGAAGCCCAATCTCCCTGAGATAAACATCAATGTCGACGGACAATTGGTGACCATTCTGCCGTTTGCCAAAACCATGGGAGATGTTAAAGGCAAATGCTCACTTAATAATGTTCTCATAAACGATCAGAAGATAGTCAGACAGTGTCAGTCCACGAATCAGATAGCTGACTTTTATGTTCAGGAAATTACTGATAGCTCCGGTGTGTTCCGTATAAACTACGAAGATTACCAGTACGGTTCTGACTATGATATGGACTGGGTTGTTGAATATGACTACGAGGTCATCAAGGGTTCCGAAGGTTCCTACGTCAGAGTGGTGACCCGGCATTTGGACGGTGATAAATATGCGCCGCAGCATGCCGGATACCTGATAACCGGTGTTGAGCATGCGGGAGTTTATGTTGATTTAGGCAAGACAACGGCTCATAATCCCTCCGGCAACGCCAGCAAAAACGAAATCGGCTATCCTCAGGGCAATACCGGCGAGGCAGAAGAGATATATAATTTCTACGACCTTGATACGATAATAAGCGATTACAACATTATTAATTGCAAGGATCGCAAGTACAGTTCTACTGATGATTTTAACGGCAGCGGTGATGCTTCCTGTCGTTTCCAGGGGACTTATAACTACAAAACTGATTATACCCTGGACGGGCAGCAGCTTAATTCCAGTAATATTGACAAATATTACGGTTATATAACCAAACAGGATTTCACCGTTACCACTAATGGCGTTACCGAAAACATTAATCTTTATTACGCTAACAGACTTGACATTGCCAAGGTGATGAACAGCCTGAACACTTACATTGAGTGCGCAAACGGTTCCGGATCTGACCGCGGGCAGATGGACAAGGCCGGCGTTACGGCAAGGTGCTTTAAAGCCAGCAGCGATAACGATCAGAAATATATGTGCGGCGGTCATAACCGGTTTAAGCATCTTTTCGGAACCCCGTGCCGCAGGGATCATGGCAAGGCTGCCAGCCGCGTCTTTAAGGTTGCTTCCTCCTCTAAGAATTATTGGCTGAAGTCCCCTTTGTGGTACGCCGCCAGATTCGGTCTTGGCGCTGTTAAAGATTCTTTCAATCCTAATGATGCCAGCGAGAGCAATATTGCAAACTATTACGAAGTAACCAACATGACCAAGCTCCGCGACGGTATTGCCAAGATGCTTGATCAGATTAAGAGAACCGTGCATTCCAGTTCCGGATTTTCTCCGGTTTCCTCTGAAACCAAGACCGGCACTCTGATATATCCGTCGGTATATGACCCTTCGGTCTGGTCCGGTGATATTTATAAGGCCACAGTGAGTTCCGTGGGAGGTTATAACCTTTCCGGAATTTATACCAGCACGTCAGCTTCTTCCGGATTTAATGCAGTAGATCCGAACGATCGTTTCGTCTTTACCTATGATGTCACTGCTCCTAAGGATAACAGAGTTGTGAGATTCTATTCCGATCCGGACGATACAGCTGACGGCAATATCGAAAACGGCGCTTTCCATAATCTCACCTGCAACATTATCAATCAGATTCTGCAGGAAGGTGGTTCATGCTCCGGAACCGGAGTAGAGGGCGCTACCAAGACATATGGCGGGCAGTACTATTCTCTTGATGATAAATACTCCAAGACTTTCATGAATCGCTTCGTGCGCTGGGTGCTGGGGGATCATTCCTATGAAGGGCTTAACACTTCGGATAACGCCTCCAAGAGGCTTCCTCTGAACGGCGGCGGCCGCGGTTTTGAAGGCACTCCTCTGAGAGAAAGAAAGTCCGACGGCAATACTTTTGTGCTGGCGGATATCATTAACTCCACGCCGACATATTTTGCGGACGGCGACAATGGATTTCTGGCTGTAGGCGCCAATGACGGCATGCTGCATTTTATCAGCACTTCCGACATGCAGCCGGTGCTTTCGTACATTCCTTCCGTGGCATGGAGTCATATGAAGCAGCTCACTTCCCAGAGCTACGATCACTATTCGTTTGTGGACAGCACTCCTCAGGTGTATAAGCGGGGTGACAGAACCTACGTCTACGGTTCCTTTGGTTTGGGGCTCCCGGGTGCTTATCTTATGGATGTGACCGGCATTTCTTCTTTCTCATCCAAATCGGATTCTGAAAAAAAGGCCTTTGCAGGCGATATGCTGCTGTGGGAGCTCACTGACAAGTTTAAGGTTTCCGGCGATATCTATTCCGGTTCTGACTATGTGGGCAGGTATCAGGAGGCTCCTACCTTGATTAATGCCGGCGGCAACAAGGATAATGCCCTTAACACGCCGTATCTCATCTTTACCGGCGGTGTTGGTTCAGTGGCATCATCTTCTTCCGGCAAGACTCCCGGCGTGTTTATTGTCAATATGCTTGGCGAGACGGCCGGTAACGATGAAAAGTGTTACGTGAGCAGCGCTTCCGGAGAATTTAATAATGAAATGGCATGGGAATCGGAGTCCGGTAACGATCTCAAGAGCCTTAAGCTTCCCTGCGTGGTGGCATCCGCGGCGCTTTCTGACAGTATCCCTTCTAATCAGAAGGCGGATGGAGTTAATGCGTTCACTGATCCCTGGGATCTTGGCAGGACACCTGATTATACCAATGTCAGACTGGCTACCGTTACCGGCAATGACGCCAATGCCCTGGGATTCTATTTCGGCGATTCCTTCGGCAATCTCTGGAGACGTTCTCTCGGAAGCGACAATCATGTCAATAAGCCTTACAACTGGTTTAAGGATTATGATCAAAACAGCGCGGGAGCCAGCGGTGTTCCTAAGGTAATGTTTGTTGCCAAGGACTCCAACGGCAGAAATCAGCCGATAACAGTGACTCCGGAAACCGGCTATTATGGCGGCGACGGCATTGCGGTGGCGGTGGGCACCGGTTCCTACATTTACACCTATGATTCCGATGTGGTGTCTAAGGTATACAACTCTTCGCAGTCAGTGTATCTCTTGAGGGACATGGGGTCTGTAGCAGCCTCCTCCGGCGATTTCAAGGGCAGATGTGGAAGCAAAACCGATACTCACTGTCTGATGGCGCTTCCGGTAGAGAAGATGCAAAAGGATGACGGGTCGTATACTCGTAAGGCCAGTGCTATAAATACCAGCGAATATAGTACTGCAAACTATGGCTGGTATATGGATCTCATCCCTTATGATACTTCCACGGGATCCCAGATCAGCAATTCCGGCGAAAGAATCGATACCAATATGCTGATTATTGATAACAAGCTGACCATTACGCCGAACATTCCGGCGGTGGGCGACAATTGTCGCGGCAGCGGCACGTCAGCTCTCCAGCAGATCGATTACATGACGGGACAGTTGAATACTGAGAAGGAGATCAAAGCTCTGGTTACGCACCTTTCCGCCACCATTCATTATGATGAAAAGGGCATTCCCAGTGTGGTAATTCATGCAACTGTGGACAATGTTGAGAAGACCGAAGGAGCTGAGGCTATTCATTCTATTGAGCTTAAACAGGATGTGAATCCCACCAGAAGCTCGTCCTGGATTAGACTGTTCTAGTTTTATCTCCTGTTGATGGGTTATTAAGAAAGGGGGCGGAAGCCCCCTTTTTATGTCTGGTGTATTCCTCGTTTCTCAGGATTAGCCTGCCAAAGAGTTTAAACCTTTCCTTCTTCATTCATATGCTGCTCTGAAACAATTGCCCGGTATTGTCTTCTCATGTTTCAGTGTCAAGGCAGCTTCTCCGCGCTTTTCGGGGAGGAACGCCGGGATTGTCAGGAGACCTGCCATGCGTGATTTTGCTTCTGAGATAGAGTAAAATACCTCCGGATTTTTAAGGCTCTGTTCGCATGGTCATGCCGGACAGGTCTTTGCTATGATTATGAATACAGGGAGCTCCGGTAAAGGATTCATTACTGTTCCGGCTCCGGTTTTTCAGTAAAAGATAAGAAGACAGCCATGGAAAAAACATACAATCCCAGCGCCATTGAGAAGGCTATTTACGAAAACTGGGAACAATCCGGATATTTCAAGCCCAGCATGGACACCCTGCGTCCTTCCTACAGCATCAGCCTGCCGCCCCCTAATGTGACCGGCTCTCTTCATATGGGACACGCTTTTCAGCAGACCATCATGGATATCCTGATTCGCTATCACAGAATGCTGGGTGACAATACCCTCTGGCAGGCGGGCACGGATCATGCGGGCATTGCCACTCAGATGGTAGTTGAAAGAAAAATTGCCGCCGAGGAAGGCAAAACCAGACAGGATTACGGCCGGGATGCCTTTATAAAGAAGATCTGGGAATGGAAGGAAGAGTCCGGCGGCACCATTACGAGACAGATGCGGCGTCTCGGGGATTCCGTTGACTGGGACAGAGAGCGCTTCACCATGGATGAAGGACTGTCCCGGGCTGTCCAGGAGGTTTTTGTCCGTCTTTATCAGGAGGATCTGATTTACCGCGGAAAGCGTCTCGTGAACTGGGATCCCAAGCTCCGCACCGCCATCAGCGACCTTGAGGTGGAGAACCGCGAGGTCAAGGGCTCCATGTGGCATATCCGCTATCCTCTGACTGACGGCAGAAAAACCGCTGAGGGTCTTGATTATCTGGTGGTGGCCACTACTCGTCCGGAAACTATGCTGGGCGATACCGCCGTGGCTGTTAACAGCGCGGATCCCCGGTACCGGGATCTTATCGGGGCCAAGGTAACGCTGCCGTTTACCGGAAGAGAGATCCCGGTGATCGGCGATGATCATGCGGACATGACCAAGGGCACCGGCTGCGTGAAGATCACTCCGGCTCATGACTTTAACGATAATGAAGTGGGCAAGAGACATGCTCTTCCCATGATAAACGTGCTCACTGAAGATGCCCGCATCAGAGAAAAGGCCGAGGTGTTTAATGTAAACGGCGAGCCTTCGGATGCGTACAGCCCGGAACTTCCGGCCAAATACCGGGGGCTGGATCGCTATGAAGCCCGGGAGGCCATTGTGCAGGATCTTAAGGAAGCCGGACTTCTGGTTAAGATCGAAGAGCACACCCTGATGCAGCCCTACGGCGATCGCGGCGGCGTTCCCATTGAACCCATGCTTACCGATCAGTGGTATGTCCGCGCTGCCATTTTGGCCAAGCCGGCCATTGAGGCTGTGGAAAAGGGCGATATCCAGTTTGTGCCGAAGCAGTATGAGAATATGTATTTCTCCTGGATGCGGGATATCAGAGACTGGTGCATTTCCCGGCAGCTGTGGTGGGGCCACCGCATTCCGGCCTGGTATGACGAGAGCGGCAGGGTTTATGTGGCTCACAGCGAAGCGGAAGCAAGAGAGCAGAATCATCTGGGCCCTGATGTGTTGTTAAGACAGGATGAGGATGTTCTGGATACCTGGTTCTCTTCCGGACTCTGGACCTTCTCCACTCTGGGCTGGCCGGATAAAACTCCGGAGCTGGAGATGTTCCACCCCACCAATGTTCTTGTTACCGGCTTTGATATCATCTTCTTCTGGGTAGCCAGAATGATCATGATGACCATGCACTTTATGAAGGACGAGGACGGCAATCCCCAGGTACCCTTCCGCAAGGTGTATGTAACCGGCCTTATCCGCGATGAGGAAGGCCAGAAGATGAGCAAGTCCAAGGGCAACGTTCTGGATCCTCTGGACATGATTGACGGCATTGACCTTCAGGGACTTCTGGATAAGCGCACCAAAAACATGATGCAGCCCCAGAAGGCTCAGAAGATCGCAAAGCGCACCGAAAAGCAGTTCCCGAAGGGCATTGAGGCTCACGGCACTGACGCTCTCAGATTCACCTTGGCCGCGCTGGCTTCCACCGGCCGGGATATCAACTGGGACATGAAGCGTCTCGAGGGCTACCGGAACTTCTGCAACAAGCTCTGGAACGCCAGCCGTTATGTTCTGATGAACGCCGAGGGCAAGACTTTGACCAGGCCGGATCCCGAAGATCTCACCCTGGCGGATCGCTACATCAGAAGCAAGCTCTCCAAGTGCATTGCCGATGTCAGAGGAGCCTTTGATAACTACCGCTTCGATCTGGCAGCCTCCGCTTTGTACGAATTTATCTGGAACGAGCTCTGCGACTGGTACATTGAGCTTACCAAGCCTATTCTCTGGGCTAAGAACCCCACCTCGGGCTTCGGTTCCGAGAAGCAGAAGAATGCCGTGCTCTTTAATCTTCTAGAGGTGCTGGAGGTAACTCTGCGTCTCGCCCATCCGATTATGCCGTTCATTACCGAGGAGATTTACCGGTCTGTGGCTCCTCTGGTATGTCCGGATTACAAGGATGGCGACACCATTATGCTGAAGTCCTACCCCGAAGCCGCTGATTATCCGGTGGATGCGGACGCCCTGAAGGAGCAGGATTACATCAAGGAGTTTGTGGTGGCCGTGCGGAATTTCCGCGCCGAGAAGAATCTTTCTCCGGCCCAGAAGCTGAGTCCGTTTATGAGAGGCGATGCCGCTGAAATCGACATCATTAACAGAAATTCCGAGTTTGTTAATGCTCTGGCCAATCTGGAATCCGTATTCCCGGCTGACGGGGACATTCCTCCGGTTATCGCGGTAATCGTGGGCCGGAGCGAAATTCTCTTCCCGGCTGCCGGAGTGCTCAACAAGGATGCGGAACTGGCCCGGATTAAGAAGGAAATCGCCTATGTGGAATCCGAAATTGCCCGGGTGAATCAGAAGCTCGGGAATCCGGCCTTTACATCCAAGGCTCCGGCTCAGGTTATCGAAAAGGAAAGAGCCAAGCTTCCGGGCTATGAGGAAAGTCTCGCCAAGCTCAGGGATCAGCTTAAAATGGTGGAGAGCCTCTGATCCGGGAGATTCCCTAGGGTAATTCATGAACAGAAAAGAGCGGCCTCAGGTTTGGATGTCGCTCTTTTTTTGTAATTGAAGACAGGGTTAAGTTCTCCGTTTCCGCAATGTGCTATATTGACTTGGGCGCCCGTCCCCTGAAAGTCAGCGCGGCGCGGGAGCAGGCAATACCGCCAAAAGCCCCGGGCAGTCAGTGTATAATGCTTCGGCTTGTGCCAGACTGTTTTTTAGCTGCCGGCTTCCCTTTCTGCGGAGGAGCATTCCCCGTCAGGACAGTTTGAGAGAAGATTTTCCAGGAGTTTTTTGATGCGTTTTTTTTGTGGTCTCCTTATCCTCTGCTTTACCGCAGCAGTTGTCTGGGCCAGCGGCTTTCTGACCTGGCAGCTCGGCAGCATAGAATTTACCGTAACGGACAATCCCGAACCGGCATTGGTTACGGTTAAACGCGGGGACAGCGCCGGCACGGTGATCCGGGAAATTTTTCATGACCGGTTTGACAGCCGGGTGCTCCGGCTCTGGCTTAAACAGAATCCCGGACTTACGAAGCTCAAGGCCGGCACCTATGAAATCCCTCCCCGGACCGGAGTCAGGGAGGTTTTGGCCATTATCCTTTCCGGCAAGGAAAAGAGCTATCAGATCACTTTGGTGGAGGGAACTCGGGTCAGCGATATTCTCAGGGTTCTTCAGGGCGCTGAGAAGCTTAAGCATGAGCTTCCCCAGGATGCGAAGCCGGAGGATCTCCCGAAGCTTCTGGAAATTTCCGATCATCCGAATCCCGAGGGACTTTTTCTGGCAGACACCTATCAGTTCCGTTTGGGAGATTCCGATGTTTCCGTGCTTAAAAGAGCCTACGAGGCCAGTCAGAAGTTTCTGAAGCAGGAATGGCAGCGCCGTGATGCAGACCTTCCTTATGCTTCTCCCTACGAAGCCCTTATTATGGCCTCCATTATCGAAAAGGAATCCGCAGTCAGCTCCGAACGGCCGCAAATTGCCTCGGTGTTTGTCAACCGGCTCAGAAAGGGAATGAAGCTCCAGACGGATCCCACAGTGATTTACGGCGTGGGAGACCGGTATCAGGGAAAAATCTACCGCAGCTTTCTGGAGGATAAGAACCCCTATAATACTTACGTTATTGAGGGCCTGCCGCCCACTCCCATTGCTGCTCCCGGCAAGGATGCCATAAAGGCGGCTTTGCACCCGGATGCCACGGACTACCTGTTTTTTGTGGCCCGGGGGCCGGACAGCAGGGAAGGGCATGTGTTTTCCAGAGATGACCGCTCTCACAGCAAGGCGGTTTCCGATTATCGGAAGGCCGTGCGGGAATATAAGAATGATCATGCCGCGGAGATCCGGGCCGCCTCGGAAAATCCGGCGACAAAACAGGACTCCGGAAGTCCGGAATCAGATAATGCCAAAACAGGAGTTGTCTCCGGGGCAAATGAGACCCGGAATCCGGGGGATAACGGGGCCGCTTTAGAAAGCAAAGACGGCAATAACAGCAATAACAGCAAAGACGGTAACAGCTCCGATTGAGCGCGGAAATTCGAAACCAGCAATATTGTGTGAACAAGGAATAGCAGGGAAATGCCAAAAGGACGTTTTATAGTTGTGGAAGGGGGCGAGGGCGCCGGCAAAAGCACCATGATCGCTGAAATTGTCAGCTATCTCAGGGAGCATGGCGTGCCGGACAGCGCCATTGTAAAAACCCGGGAGCCGGGGGGCACCCCCATTGCCGAGGATATCAGAAAGATTCTCAAGGATGTCCGGACTGATGACAGACTCTGCGCAGAGTCCGAGCTTCTTTTGATGTACGCCGCCCGGGCGCAGCTGGTGAAGACGGTTATTATTCCGGCTTTGGAGGCCGGACAGTATGTGGTTGGGGATCGTCATGATCTCTCCACTCTGGCCTATCAGGGCGGCGGCCGGGGGATTTCCCGGCAGCTCATAAAGAGCATTCGGGATGCGGTGCTGGGGGACTTTTATCCGGATCTCACCATTCTCATGGATCTGGATCCCGCCGTGGGGCTGGCCCGGGCCGTGAAGCGCGGCGCTCCGGATCGTTTTGAAAAGGAACAGCTGGACTTTTTTGTCCGGGTCAGAAATACCTTCTTAAGCGAATACGAGGATCATCGCGATCGCATCTCTCTGGTACGGGCTGACCGGGATATTGAAACGGTGCGGGCGGATATCAGGCAAATTCTGGAGTCAAAATGCATAGCTGGCTGATTCCCGCTCTGGGCATATTTACGGAAATGCAGTCCGGAAACCGGCTGCCTCATGCGCTTCTGGTTACCGCGGCGGCGGGACTGGGAGGCACGGATCTGGCCATGGAAATGGCACGGCGCTTTCTGTGCTCCGGGGACAGATCCGAGGGATGCTCCTGTCATTCCTGCAGCATGTTCCGTGTCGGGGGGCATCCGGATCTCACCCTGATTTCCGGAAGTCAGAGCGGCACCATCGGCATCGATGAAATCCGGCAGGGGATTTCCGCCATGGAGAAGACCGCCACCAATGATCACGGGAAGGCTCTCGTGATCCCGGAGGCTGACAAAATGACGGAGGCGGCAGCTAACGCTCTTCTGAAAACTCTGGAGGAGCCGCCCCCGGAAAGTCTTATCATTCTCACCACGGGAAATCAGCGGAATCTTTTACCCACAATTCTCAGCCGCACCATGAAGATCCCGGTGCCGGTACCGGGGATGCAGGAGCTTCAGGCTTTTGTTAAGGAAAAAACCGGCCGGGATCAGGATTTTCGGGCGGAGATATTTCTGAGCGGACACTCTCCTCTCAAAGCGGCAGAGTATGCGGAGAACGGCACCGGAGCCAAGGTTCGTCAGGCTCTGGAGCAGTTAAACGGGGTGTTAGCCGGCTCCTGTTCCGTGCCGGATCTGGCGGACTTTCTCCTTTCCGAGCTGGAAAGCCGGGATCTTATATGCTCCTTTTTTTACGGCATTCTCCGGGATGCTCTCATGCTGGAAACCGGGAGCCGCCATGAGGATCTGGTATTTCTCGGGGCTTACCCCGATCTGGCCGCCCGGGTTTCGGAGCTGGATCCGGATTCCGTGCTGCAGGGCATTAAGAGGCTTAACGACCTGAAAATGGTGAAAAGCAATCAGTTTTCCTTTGTCCGGAGCTTGCAGATCGCCTCCTGGATAGAGCTCCTGACGGGTAAAAACTGAACAGAAAATGTATAATGTCCGGCATGGTGATGACAAAAACACGGAGCCGGTTCCGGGGCTTCCGGGGTTTTGTTTTTCCTGTAAAATTCTGAACTGAGTCTGGCGCTGTGAATACCATATCGAAATACATACTTAAAAATACTCTGAAGACCCAGGTGGTGATTTTCAGCATTCTGATGCTGATTTTCATGAGTCAGTCGTTTATCCGGTTTATCAGCCA
The DNA here is from genome assembly GCA_002372325.1 of Succinivibrionaceae bacterium UBA3769. GTDB lineage: Bacteria > Pseudomonadota > Gammaproteobacteria > Enterobacterales > Succinivibrionaceae > Succinimonas. The sequence goes on from DFFT01000179.1 coordinate 18,459, forward strand.
TGCCTCCCGCGGCAAGATTCCGGCCGAGCTGGTGACCCAGCTTATGAGTCTGGCGGTTCCCGCTATGGCAAATTTCATGCTGCCCCTGTCATTGTTTCTGGCAATTCTGCTGACCATGGGCAACCTCTGCTCCCAGAGCGAAATGGTGGTTATGCGTTCTGTGGGCTATTCTCAGAACAGAATTCTGGCCATTGTGCTGTGTCTGGCCTTTATTACCGCCGGCATTAACGGGGTGTGCACCGCCTTTCTGGCCCCTTGGTGCGAGGCGAAATCTCTGGAAATCATAGACAATGCCAGAAAGGATCCCTCCATGTTCACCCTGGACAGCGGCCGCTTTCTGAATCTCATGGACAATGTCATCTATATTGAAAACATGGAGGATGCGGATCCGAACGGCGCCGAGCACAAAGCCGGCAGCGGGGGAAGCGAGCTTCCGGCTCATCTTAAAAACGCCTCCTCCGGCGATATCATGAGACAGATTTACATTCTGAGCCAGGGGAATGAATCCCGGCATCTCCCGCCCTCCGTAACCATAGCAAACGAGGGCCGGGTAAGATATGACCGAAATTTTCTGCCCTGGCTGACTCTGAAATCGGGACTCCGTTACGAGGGGCCTTTCAAGGACGGCCAGTTTGAGGTGCTGTATTTTGACAAGTACACGGCTCTGATTCCGGAGTCGCAGAAGACCTTTGAACCGGCCAAGGTTTCCGCCAAGTCCACCCGGGATCTTCTGAAAACAAGCGCCACCGTTCCGGAAAAGGCCGAGCTGGAATGGCGCATTGTGCAGCCCCTGAGCGTGCTGGTGCTGTCTCTCATGGTGGTGCCTCTTTCCATGGTCAATCCCAGAAAGGGGCGTTTTGCCAAGGTGATTCCGGCCATCATGTTCTATCTCAGCTATTATCTCTTTGCCTTTGGCATTAAATCAGGCATGACCAGAGGACATGTTTCCCTGATGCCGGGGCTCTTTATCCTGCCGGTGATCTATCTTCTGCTTTTTGCCATTCCCTTTAATTTGTCAGATACGGAGCGCTTCAGAAGACTGGGGAGCCGTTTCAAGCGGAGGAGAAGCAGCAATGTTTAAGGTGGTTGACCGGTATGTGGGGCGCAACGTGGTGGTCTGGGCCTGTTCCTCCACGCTGGGCCTCGTGGCTTTGTCCTCCCTTATCAAATTTGTGGATCAGCTCCGCAACGTGGGCCGGGGCGATTATGACATGGCGGCCATTGCCGAATATGTGTCCTGGACGGTGCCGGGACAGATCTGCATGTTTTTCCCCATGGGGGTTCTCATCGGCACGGTGCTGGCTCTGGGCAATCTGGCCACGAGCTCCGAGCTTATCGTAATGCAGGGCCTCGGGAAATCCCGGCTGGGCATTGTGTCTTCTGCCTGCTTTTGGCTCCTTCCGGTGGTTATTGCGGTTTTTCTCATGGGCGAGTTTGTGGTGCCCGATTCGGAAAAGAAAGCCGAAAGCGTGCAGACCGCCGCCATTTCCGGCGGTCAGGTGGCGGTCACGAGCCGCGGTATCTGGTTCCGGGAAGGGAATTCGTTCATTAATATTGCCAGGGTGCTTACCGACGGCAGTCTGGATGCGGTGTACCGGTATGACTTTTCAGATACGCTGCCCAAGCAGCTTACCCGTTATATGGTGGCCCGGAAGGGGATCTGGCAGGACGGCAAATGGCACATGACCGATGTTTCCGTGTACTCCTTCAGCATGGATCGGGTGGTGAAGGAATTCCCGAAATCTGCCGACTGGGAGCTTAATCTGACCCCGGAAAAGCTTGACGTGGTAGGCGTGGGAGCCGATGAATTCAGTATCCGGGGGCTGGTGAGCTACATCGATTACATCACCAAAAACGGTCAGAAGGCGGATCGTTACTATCTGGATCTCTACCGGAAGATTATTGCTCCCTTTATGACTCTGGTAATACTGCTTCTGGCGGCCAGCACGGTTTTCGGGCCTTTGCGAAGCGCCACCATGGGAGCCCGGGTGGTAGTGGGTATCGTGGTGGGGTTTGCCTTCTACGCCATAAACGAAATTCTGGCCCCCTTCACTATTTTCTGGGGCATTCCTCCCGTTATCTGCGCGGTGATGCCCACCGTGCTGATGCTGGGGGCGGGCATCTATCTTCTGAAAAGAAGCTCTTCCTGAGGAAAGGCTCCGGGCGGCATTTTTGCGGCCGGGCGGAGCCGGTATTCCGGGGCTCCTCCGGCTCCGGGACGCAATCCCGGCAGAAAAAACGAAATTTCTTGCAAAGCCCGCGTTTATCTGTATAATTGACTTGCTTTCAGCGGGCCAGGATGGCGGAATTGGTAGACGCAGTGGATTCAAAATCCACCGGTAGTGATACCGTGAGGGTTCAAGTCCCTCTCTTGGTACCAGCAGATCTGGTAATCTCTCTTTTTGCTCTTCTTGTATCGTTTTCACCTCATATCCTCGCATTTTTTCTTTTTTTCGTAATGACGGTTTCCGGGTATTCTGCCCGAAAATTGTGGATAAAACGGTCTCTTTTCCTTAAAATTACCGCAGATCAGGTAACGGATTTTTCCTGGTTATGGCGGTATTCTGCCGCTGCGCTGCGGGATAAGTTCGACAAGACTTTTTGTCCGGGGGATTTATGAGATACAGACTGCTGGGATGCCTGTTTTTGGGGCTGGGGCTTACCGTATCAGGCGCGGCAGCTGCCGCCAGCGATATTAATGGTGATTCCTGCTTTCAGGCCGTGTCCGAAGAGCGTTATGACAATGCCTTTACCCTTTGTGAAAACGAAACCGAGAAGGGCGATGCCGAGGCTGCCATGCATCTTGGGTATATGTACCTTAAGGGAAAGGGCACCGTAAGAGACTGGGATCAGGCCCGGAAGTATCTGGAGCAGGCGGTGGATCAGGGAAATCTCATGGCCTACAAATATCTGGGCGTGCTTTACTGGAACGGACTCGGCGTGCCCCGGGATATTAACAAGGCCCGGGATCTGTTCCGTCAGTGTCTGAAATTTGAACCCGGCGAGGATCTGTCCTGCACCGCTCAGTTTGCGGAAACCCTGACCTTCGGGTCAAACTCCCGGCAGAATGCCATGGAAGCTGCCGAGCTTTACAGTACTCTTCTTAAGAATCGCAATTACGAATACGCCTACTATCTGGCCAAGCAGCAGGTTGAGCTTCAGGAAAATGCCGCGGCTTTTAAGAATATTGAATTTTTTCTGCTGTGGTCCAAACGCTATGGCGATCTCTCGGCCTTAAGAAAGAATATTACCTCCGCGCAGAAGCTGGAGAACTCTCTCCGGGGCGTTATCGGCGATCAGGAATCCCGGGACGGCTTTAACTGGGCCCGGGATCTTATTTATGCCATCAATCATGAGGATCTCCCCCGGGAGCTGGCTCTTTTAGGGTATTCCGCAGATGAAATTCCCGTGAAGATCGAGAAAATCAAAGAAAGCGATCATAAAAAGCAGCCGGAAAATGACAATCAGGCATCTCCGGCGCCGGATAAGCAGGAGTCCGGAGATCCGGCGGCGTCAGGCAAATAATCAGATCTGCCGTTTTTCCGGGGCCAGGCGTTTGTTCCCGGCTGTTCTCCCGGAAGCGGCTTAGCTCTTTTCCGGAAAAAGCCGCAGACTCCCGCGGTTTTTCGATGATTTCTCAGCGCTCTTCAGGAGTTTCACATGTTTCGCCGTCTCACTCTGGGGCTCTTTAACTTTAATGAAAAATCTCCCTTCAAATGCTTTCTGGCCTTGTTTTTTCTGGCCGGAATTCCCATTTACTTCGCTCTCGGCGATTCCCGCTGGGGCTGCGGGCTTTATCCTGAGACCTCAGAGGTCTTTTATGTCAGCGATTACAGCGGCGCTCTGACCCGGGAAAATGAGGACTATATCGCCCAGGCGGCGCGGCGTCTTGAAGATACCACCACCGTCCAGATTGCGGTAACGGTGATGCCCACCATTAACGGCGATATTCTGGAAAGCTATGCCACGGAGCTTTTTAATTACTGGAAGCTGGGGCAGCAGGACAAAAATAACGGCCTTATGATCCTTTTTGTTCAGGATGTCGCCAAGGTGCGTCTCGAGGTGGGGGCCGGCCTTGAGGAAAGCATTACCGATGCGGAGGCGGGCAGAATTCTGGATGATTATGCCGTGGAGCCCAAGAGCAAGGGGGAGTGGAACCGGGCGGCTGCCAATACCTTTACCGCGCTGGCAAACAAGGTTTATGCCATCTCCGGAAAGGAGCCGGATCCGGCCCTCAGGTTTATCGATAAGGAAGTCTCCGGCAGCAAGGAGGGCGGGCCTGCCGACGCCGTGTTCACTGATGATCCGGCTGCCTCTCCCAATGGCGGGCTCTTTCTTTTTTTTAAGCTGCTATGCGGCGCTGTCGGGGGCTTTTTCTTCTGGCTCCTCACCATAGCCATCAATGCCACCATTGTGGAAAGCATCGATCCCGCAGCTTACCGGAGATCCAGCTGGGCTAAGTACTCCGGTTCCGGCGGAAGCTCCGGATCCCGGAGGAGCTCGGGCCGGAGCAGCTATTCCTCCGGGAGCTATTCCGGCGGCAGATCCCGTTCCTCCGGGGGCGGCGGCCATTCCCGGGGCGGCGGAGCTTCCCGCTGATTATGGATAAGGACGCTTCTATGAATACCAGAAGACCGCTTCTGCCGGACGCCCGCCTTTCTCTGGCGCCGATGCTGGATCTTACGGATCGGCATCTCCGGTATTTTCTGAGAACCCTCTCCCGGCATCTTTATCTCTATACCGAAATGATTTCCACCGGAGCCATTATTTACGGCAGCCGGGATTACCTCCGTTTTGACGGCAGGGAGCATCCCATAGCCCTGCAGCTAGGCGGTTCCGACCGGCATGACATGGCCAAAGCCGCGGCCATCGGAGCCGCCCGGGGCTATGATGAAATCAATATCAATGCCGGCTGCCCCTCCTCCCGGGTGCAGGCGGGAACCTTCGGGGCGGTTTTGATGAAGAATCTGCCCCTGCTTTATGATGTGGTCAGGGCTGTTAAGGACGCTGTTACCGTGCCGGTAACTGTCAAAACCCGGCTGGGAGTTGATGAGCTTCAGGGCTATGATTTTACCAGAGAGCTGGTTAAGACCATTTATGAAGCCGGAGCGGACGGGGTGATCCTGCATGCCAGAAACGCCTGTCTCAATGTCAGTCCCCGGGATAACCGCGAAAAGCCTCCTCTGGACTATGAAGCGGTGTACCGGATAAAGCGGGATTTTCCGGACATGTTTGTGGGGATTAACGGCAATATCATGGATCTTTCCGCCGCAGAAGTCCATTTGAAACGGGTGGACGGAGTGATGATGGGACGGGCTCTTTACCGGGATCCCTATATTCTGGAGGAGGCCGATTTCAGAATATTCGGGGAATCCCGGAGCCCCTGGCAGGGCCCCCGCTCCCGGGCTGAGGTTATCAGGGCCATGTATCCCTACATTGAGCACGAGCTTGCCGCGGGAGAGCCTCTTAAGCATATCGTGAGACATTTTACCGGCATGTTTCAGTCCTGTCCCAATGCCCGGAAATTCCGGCAGTATCTGAGCCTCCATCAGCATCTCCCCGGGGCCGGCATTGAGGTTTTGGAGGAGGCTTTAAGGCTGGTGGAGGAGCCGGGTGAGGCGTCTCTCGGCGGGGAGAACTCCGGGCAGGAGGCAGTAACGCCGTAAGTCAGGGTGTTACCCCTGCGCCAACATCCTGCTGGCTGAAAAAAGACCATCCGGAGAAGAGAAATCGCCAGCGCCAGCCGGGGGAAGAGATAACCGAAAGAAGCTGTAACAAAAAGAGGAACAATGCGAGGCTGAGAAGCTGAAAGAGAGAACGGAATAAATTCTATAAAACCGCTCTGTCTGAAATGGCCTCCCCAACAGGAATCGAACCTGTAACTGCCCCTTAGGAGGGGGCCGTTATATCCATTTAACTATGGAGAGAAAGCAGGGCAATTATAGCAAGTTGCCGGTGTTTGTCCATTGTTTTGTTTGCGCCCGCATCTATTCCAGCCTGATTTCAAAGGATACCGGTTCCCCGCTGTTTTCTCTGGTGGCGACCGTTGCCTGAGCGCTGTCCGCTTCCTCATCCCCGGGATCCGCTTCCGGATCCAGCGGGGAGCTGATGGTTAAAACCTGATTTCCGATTTCCGCGGCCAGTTCTCCTTCCTCCTTCCTGAAAAATATCACCACGGCGGTTTTGAGAGCGGCGATGCTCTGGCTGAGCTCATTCATCAGGGAGAGATACCAGTTCCAGCGCTGCTGCGCTCCCTGATGGGATCCCGCATTTATCAGGATGGTGTTTTCGGTTTCATTTTTGAGGCAGCGGGCCAGGAGAAGATTCAGTATTTGCCGGGCGGCTTCCTCCGGAGCAAGGCCGTCCCGGAGAGCGAAGAGCTCGATTTTCGGGAACTGCAGGGAATACTTTTCCGAAAGGAGCCGGGAGCTCTCGTAGATATGCTGCCCCAGAAGCTCCCAGTCTCTTTCTCCGGAAACATAAATATAGCGCATGGCCTCCGGATCGGCATGAGTGACCCAGACCGCCGTGAGACGGCGTCTTACCGCCGGGGAACAGCAGACGGCATAAATGCCCGGCAGGAAGGAAGGCTCCAAAAAGCTTTCCTCATCGGTAAGGGGATCAAAATGCAGGATCTCCGGCAGACGTTTTCCGGCGGCATGAATGATTTTGTCCAGATGGCCCAGACGGGCGGCAAAGTCCTCCCGATCCCGGGTGAGATATTCCGCCACGTTCTGCCAGGGGTACGCCAGATTCAGTACCTCGCATTTAATGTTAAGCGCGGCAAGTTCGTTTTTGATAATGTCATAGAGGCCGCGCCAGTCCGGATCCTCGGAATCCGTGAGATAGCAGATGCGATTCCGGGGCATCTGGCTCATGACGGTGATAAGCTCGCTGATGTTGGAGCTGTTCCCGAGAGCGATGACCGGAGCTCCCAGCTCCAGCAGGGCCAGGGCCTCCAGCTCCGTGAAGGTAATGAAGATTTTTTCGGCGTTTTCCGGAATCAGGGGATTGAACAGGCTGTCCCGGCCGTAGTAAAGCCGGAAGGCGCTGTCCTCGGGTTCTTCGAGATTAATGGCCAGAAAGCCGTAAATGCCGTGGGGAATAATGACGGCCGGAAAGGTATCGCCGTTGGCCCCCTTGAACTCGGGATCCATGCCGAGATTGTATTTCTGGATGATATCTGCCGAGATGCCGATATCCCGAAAATAGTCCGTCTGGGTAACTCTTCTGGCGCACTCCCGGAGGTAAGCGGAATAATCCACCGCCTTTTCCGGCTGGGAGCGGGATCCCAGCTGGCGGATCCCGGCAGCGCGGATCTGAGGCGGCTGAATGGCCTGTTCCGGCAGAAAAAGCTCGCAGGCCCGGTTAAACTGTTCGGCATAGGAATTTAAGCCATAGTCAAGGCCCAGCACCCCGAAAATATCATAGGTGGCCCCGCAGCCGAAGCAGTGCACCGTATTATCCTTGGGATTAAAGCTCATCATGGGCCGCGGGTCGCGATGAGCGGGATTCAGGCAGTTAAAGTATCCGCTGGGCAGTATCCCTCTTTTCTTAAGATACTGGGGCAGCATGCTTTTCAGATATTCCTTGGCCTTTTCACGATCCATAAAAACCTGTCTCCGTTTCTGCTCTGATACTATGTTCCGGAAGTAATGGAAGCCTTATGCCGGGGCTGCTCCCGGGTCTCCTGCCAGCCTTTTCAGGACTTCGCCTCCCATCATAAGTCCCTGGGAAGCAGTCACGCACATCAGAGCTCCGAAGGGCGGGATATCGCTTCCCTCCGGGGAGGCTTCCCGTCCGGAAATGCCCTTTTCGGAGCTGAATACGGCGGTAAGTCCCATGAGGGCCGGAGCGGGCGGGTAGCCGAACTCTTTTCTGAGGACGCTCCGAAGCCGGGAGAGCAGGGCGTCATTAAAGGAGGCGGCGAGGTCAGCGGTTTTCATTAGGCCGGGGTTCTTTTTGCCGCCGGCACCGCCGGAAACGATAATGGTTTTTCCGAGATCCCGGTGCGCAAAACTGATAAGAGCCGCCTTGACCGGCAAATCGTCAATGGCGTCAATATAAATGTCGGCATCAGGGGGGACGCATTCCGCGAGATTGGCAGCGGACAGCCTTTCGGTGACGATGCTGATGCGGGCTTCCGGATTAATGTCGCGAAACCTTTCCGCCAGAGCTGCGGCTTTAAGCCGGCCCAAAGAGCTTTGCATGGTATGAAGCTGCCGGTTGGAATTGCTGTCCTCGATGGTGTCGCAGTCCAGCATGGTGATGCTGCCGATGCCGGAGCGGATCAGGGACTCGGCGCACCAGGAACCAACGCCGCCAACGCCGGCAATGAACACATGAGCGGCGGCAAATTTCCGGAAGGCGTTTTCTCCGTATACGGCCCTGATTCCTCTGAAACGATGCAGAATAGTATCTGTGATAATCATGACTTAACCTGCGCGGGGAACGACAAACAGCCTGAGTTTCCAGGAAATGCCGAAAATTGGCATTTCAGCAATAAATAATTCCCTGTTTTGTTGTATCATTTTATCAGAAAGCCGGCTGAGCGTGATAAGAATAAATAATCCCGGCGGCTGCTCCGCTTACACGGGATAAGCGGAGTATTCGGTTTTTGCAGTTTCTCGGGATATGTTTGAGGGCTGTTTGGGCTATTTTCTTGTTTTGGTGAGATTATTCATGGCATCTATTTCTGATTTGGACATGCTTGTCAACAGGCTGGCAGCTTCTCTGAAAAATGACAATCTGATTATTCCGGCCATGCCGGAGCTGGTAACGAAGCTGAGCCGTCTGGTAGGAGATTCCAATGTTACCACCAAGGAGCTGGCCCGGGTAATCGGTTCCGATACCGGGGTTACCGCTCAGGTTATCAGACTTTCCCAGACTCTGAGGTATTCCAATCCCGGCACCACCATTACCTCTCTTCCGGCCGCTATCAGCCGCATCGGTCTTAACAGCACGGTTTCCATGGCTCTGGCTCTGGCCATTGAGCAGAGCTTTTATTTCAGAAATTCCGTGGTGGTCAAATACTGTCATGATGAAATTTCCCGGAGCTTCATGGTCTGCTCGTATGCCCTGACCATTTGCGCCATCCGTTACGGCATCATGCCCAACCTGGTTTATGACTATGTGGTGCTGGCCAGCTCGCTGCTTAATATCGGATATCTGCCGTTTCTGGTAGAGGTCGATACCTATGTGCTGGGGCAGGGGAAGGGCTACAAGCTGGATTACGAAGATCTGAAGACCTCTGCGGAAAAAATTAAATATCCGCTGGGCACCGCCATTCTCAGACACTGGCATTTTGACAAGTCCTTTGAAAGCGTCATGTGCCAGGAGCCTGACAATGCGGTGGAGTTTTATGCCAATTCTCTGGCTTTCGCAAAGCAGTTCATTGAATATGCCGAAGCCCGCAGCCTCCGTCTCAGGGTTCCCAAAAACCCGGAGGAGGCTTATGTCAGTCTGACAGATGAGAAGAGCATTGCGGACATCCGGGAGTGGATGAAGGAGCAGGGACTGGTGGAGGAACGGGAATAGCGGAACGGGAGTAGCGGTCATGAACACCGGCGAGCTTAATGAATTTTTTGATATGCTGGAAAAAAGAATCACTGACTTCAGGGCGGCGGAAAAGGAGCGCGATGCTCTCAAGGCGGCCCAGGGGGATCTTTTGCAGGAAAAGCAGGCCCTGGAAGCGGAGCTTAACGAGGCCCGGTGCCAGAATCTGCGCATTACGGAAAACCAGAAGAACTGGACGGAACGGGTGCGGAGCCTCTTAAGCAAAATGGAGGCCGAGTAACAGTAACAGCCAAGTAACAGGAAGGCCGGCTTTCGCCGGCCTTTTCTATTCACCCCGCCGCCATTTTCAGCCTATTCAATATGGGCGATATCGTCAATTTGCACGTTGCCGTTGGCTGTGCCCAGGGGAGTCAGCAGGGCGGTGTCTTCGTAAACCTCTGCGGTTCTGAGTGGGGTTCTGGCCCGATCCTCTGTAAAGCGCAGGTGGCCGTCCTTGTCGGTAAACATGCCCCGATGGTCAATAAAAAACCGCGTGCCCTGTTTAAGGTTGTTTCTGCTGCCCATGTTGATAAGCACGCTGCCGTTCCCCGCATCCACCTTCAGGATCCGGGCCAGCGGCTTTCTGCAGGCCACGATCTCCGCGGCCTCCCGGGCTCCCCGTTCCAGGATCTTTTTGATTTCCTGACCGTAGGGCGAGATCCAGAACTCCCGGCTCTGCACCCCGGCTCCGGAATCAGGATTCCATACGGCGGCGGCATGGTAGTCGCTGCCGGAGATCTGCTCTCCCGAGAGACCGTCAAAGAGATAGAAGCTGATGCTGAACTCACGGATTTCATCGCCGAAGGCGCTAAGCCAGCCGTCGTCGGAGCGGGAACGGGAGAGGTCTCTGATGACTCCGGTGAGGAGGTATTCGGCGTCAAAATTCCGTGACAGCTGTCTCAGGGTTTCCTCAAGCTTTTTGCTGTCGGGAGCGCGCTTCAGGGGATCAATGCCCAGGTTTCTGTCGTAGTAGGATTTTGTTATCACGCCGCCCAGGCCGGAGAGCATGCGGGTAACCTCTCTCGTGGCGGCGGCATTTATGCCCTGAAGTCCGTGCATGCTTTCCTGAAACTGCTCCCGGTCATAGATAAAAAGAACCGGCATAATGGTCTTTTTCCAGGCTGCTCCCAGACATTTATTCTGCACGGTATCCACAAATACTCTTATTTTTACCCGGAAGAAGCTGCCGTCCTTCTTTTCAGAAAGAAGAATGTACTGTCTGATATTGCCGGAGGATGCTATATTGAAGCTGTCATCCGATATCACCCCGTCCCGGACATTCTGACTGGAGGTGACAAATGACCCTGATTCCAGCATTACCTGACGCATGGCATCGTCAATGGCCTCCTGCCGGGCGGCCGGGGTGTCTCCGTTGCGGATCTGCGCGGATCCTTCGGCCTCGAACCACTGGGCGAAGGCAGTTCCCATGCCTGCAATAAAGAGCAGGAACAGCAAAATGATGTGTTTCAGCATAACGATAACTTCCTGAAAAATTGACTCCCGGCATAATCATTGCATTATACATACCAGAGAAAATGCGCCAAAAAAATATCGCGGAGATACATGACATCAGAGGTATTCATGAATCAGCGTACATATATACGACAGCAGCGCGCATGACAGAGGACAGAGTTATGATAAAAGCGTTCTTATACACCATGGCGGCATTTATGCTGCTCTGCCTTGCCGGATGCGCTTCCCCGGCTCCGGCGGCAGCGCAGAATCCGGAAGCTGCGCAGCAAAAAGCTCCGGATCGCCGTTCAGGAGAAGGCCTGAAGCCGTATGCGGACAAGCTGGTAACGGAGGTGGTCGCATCCATTAATGACACCGGCAACCGGCCCCGGGTCGCCATTGCCACCCCGGTGGACGTGGCATCTCTGGAGCATACGGACTGGCTGGGCCGGGAGCTTGCGGAGCAGTTTGTGGCCGGTCTCCACCGTCAGGGCTATCAGGTGCTGGAATACAAGCTTACCGGCTGGCTGGAGATTACCCCGAACGGTGACTATATTTACAGCCGCAACTGGCAAAAGCTTGCCGGCAAGGCCAATGTAACCCACATTTTAAGCGGCACCATGAGCCGGAATGATGACGGGGTCATGGTGTACGGCCGTTTGGTTAATCTCCGTAATTCCGTGGTGGAGGGAGCATCGGACATCTTTATCCCCTATGACACCCTGCCGGAATGCTACCGCAAGTATCCCAGAACCTGCGGGGACAACCCGGTATATGATCCGGCCATGGCCGCCGCCGGGAACAGCCAGGCGAAAAAGAACGTTCCGCCGCCCCGCAATTTAAGCAGGGCTCCCGCCAAAAAGCCCGCTCCGGCTCCCCAGAGAGCGGCAAAACCCGCGGCGAAGCCTGCTGCCAAGCCGGCTCAGTCCGCCGCTCACAGAAATAATTCCGGAAAACCATCCTCCGGAAAGCCTCTTCCGGCCTCTTCCGGCACGGAAAATGCTTCATACCGTGTGGACGGCACCCCCGCCACCAGCCGCGGCAATGCGGACATTCCCTGCTCCTACTGCAACGGCATGTCCTCCTGCCGGGCCAAATGCGTGAATCCCGAGATCTATCCGGCCTCAAGCTCGCTTTACCATGATGCCATTATCCGGGATGTCAGGAACCAGAGTCAGTATGACAGAAGATAGGAGAGGTTATATGAAAACTCTAGCTGCGGCAGGCCTTTGCTTCCTGCTCTTTATTGCGGGAGGGTGCTCTTCCTCCGGATACGAAAGCGGCGTTCAGGAGCTCTCGCGCTATCCTATCATGCGGGCTACCGGTTATGCCGTGATTTCCCGGCAGCCGGGGCCTACGGGAGATGACCGGATTCTGCAGGCCATGCGGGCATCCAAGCTGGATGCTTACAGAGAGCTCAGCGAGCAGGTGTATGGTCAGCAGCTTATTGCCAGCACGGATCTCCGTGACAATATTCAGACGGACAACGAGCTTAAAGCCCGTACCGCCGGCATTATCAAGGGAGCCCGGGTCATCAGGTCATATCCTTTGAATAATACCTATGTTACCGAGCTGGAGCTGGACAGCCGTCTTATCTACGATCTTTACAAAATGCGGGGAGCCCTTTAACCGCATCCCGGGCTTGAGAGTCCGGGGGAATCCCTTGACGCAGCCTGCGGCAGATTTTTGCCGGGTGGCTGCCGGGATGAGCTTAAGCTTCCGAACAGCCGTTTAAAGATGCCCGGTCAGGCTTCAAAATCCAGATGAAGTCCGGCCAGGGCGTTTTTGTTTCCTCTTTCGTCATAGGTAAGAGTGGTGGTGTCCCGGATCTGCACCAGGGATGCTGACAGTCTCCGGCTGGCTGCCATGTTGAGCTCAATGAGGCGGCCGTTGACGTCGTTCTTTCTTTTTACCTCCGCGAGCTTGTCCAGAATCATGTTTTTGGCTTTGAGCAGATCGGTCTTGAGAAGATCCCGTTCCGGATGGTTTTTAAGGGAACTGTCGTTGGCCTGCAGCTTAAGAAGAAGGTCGGTTTTGACCTTGGAGAGCGCGGGAAGCTCCAGAGCCTTGCGCTGCTTTAAAAGACCGCATTCCTGATCCAGAACCTCGTCAAGCTGGTTAAGAAGCTGAACCTGTTCCTTTAGAATATCCCTGATGGTGCGTTCCGCCATATGATCCGTCCTTTATTCATGTGAGGCTGCCGCCTGTTTTCTGTCAGGCACTTTTTACATGGTACTCCCGCCGGAGCGTTTCCGAAAGAAAAACCGGGCATTTCTCAGGCGGGATTATTCAGGGACGGCAGCTCAAGCGCAAAAACCGCGGGTGCCGCGGTTCTCGGATGGGTTATAAGCAGGGATCAGGAGAGAGCTTCGGCGAATTCCTTTTCGCTGGCCAGAATGTGATTTGCCATCTTTTCAAAATCGATGCGGTAGCTCCCGCTCTCAATAGCCTTGCGGATGGATTCGATTTTTGCGGGATCGATGCCGTCGGCCTTCTGAGCCCGGGCTGCCGCGGCGCTCATGGTCTGCGCGGTATCGGTAATTTTCACGTCGTCGCTGTCTCTGCTTGCCGTCTCGGCAGCCTTTGCGGAAGAGCCGGAGTTTTTCACATAGCCGGTCTGCATCTGCCGCTGCACGGACAGATTCTGGTTGTTCATAATATCAATGGACATTTTGCACTCCTCAGCCCCAGGGGCTTTCGTCGTAATGAGGGTCGTCTCTTAACCCTGTAGCGGCCCGGAGGGAAAAATCTTTAGGATGATTTTCGGGATTTCTGCAGAAATATGATCCCGGCGGCCTTTCAGGGCGAATTCAGCAGCGTGACTTCAGCGGCGCTTTCCGGGATTTTCGCCGGGATCTACATATCGATTCTTGTCAGAGAGGAGTCGATAACCCGGGCTTTTACGGTTTTGCCGCTTTTCAGATTCTTTACTCTGATGAAATCGCCGTAAGAGCCGTCCTGCATGGCCTCGCCCCTGGTGCGGATGCTGAAGCTGCCCCCGGCGGCCTCGATGTCGATTTCATCTCCCTGGCAGATGACGCAAATCTGATTAGAGTGCACCGGCTGGCCGGGTTTAAGATCCCTTTTGGTGCGAATGCCGTCTAGAAGCGCGGGATCCGAGAACGTGGTGCCGCGGTTCAGCACCTTGTCCATGTAGGCTATGGTCAGATTGTCCCGGCTCAGCATGCTGTTTTTGGGCACGGCGTTTACTACGGTTACAAAAGGGGTTTTGATGACTATTCTGGCGGTGAGGTAAAAATGCCACGGGGTGGTATCGCTTTTGCATTCGGTTTTAATGGAATTGTTTTTGCGCACCTTGCCGGCCGCAACTGAAAATTCCACCGGCCCCTCGCACACGGGGTAATCCCGCCGGGGCGCGGAGGTAATGGTAATTTCCGCGGTTTCGCCGTCCTCCAGCGCCAGCTCGCCTTCCAGCCATTCCCGGGCCTCTTCGCAGAGCTCCTGATTGTATTCGCTGTCGGCCGGACAGCTTGAGGGAGCGGCGATCAGGCATGTAACAGCGGCTATGAAGGCAAGAGACTTAAAAAAAGTGTTATCCATTTTATAAAATCGCTCTTTGGAAATACCAGAACTGTCGATTACATGACAATATTATATGACATGGCTGATTTCTTCTGTACAGATAACGGCATGCAATATCAGCGCTATGCGATGTCATGATCATGCCGCCTCTGTTTTGTTTTCGAAGAGTATTCCCAATTAATGTTTTGTGCCGGCGGCAAGGAGAGTAGTTTATGGCTGGAGTTTTGGATTCGGTCAATCAGCTGACTGAGCTTGTGGGGCAGAACCGCCTGGAGCTTCTTCTGTTTCGTCTGCCGGGCCGGGATCAGCTTTACGGAATAAACGTATTCAAGGTCAAGGAGGTGCTGGAGTGTCCGCGTCTTACCGCTATGCCGCGTCTTAACAAGAATGTCCGCGGCGTGGCCCATGTGCGGGGACAGACCATTTCCATCATTGACATGGGGCTGGCCATCGGCGGCCGGATGAATCACGAGCTGGAGCACAGCTACGTCATTATCACGGAATACAACCGATCCGTGCAGGGCTTTCTTGTAGGAGGCGTTGACAGAATAGTCAATCTGGACTGGAGCTCCATTATGCCTCCCAAGGTGGTGGGGAAGTCCAATTACCTCACGGCGGTAACTCAGGTGGACAAGCAGCTGGTGGAAATTCTGGATGTGGAGAAGATCCTGGATGAAATTTGTCCTAATGATAAGAACGTCAGCGAAGCCGTGGTGGAGGAGTTCCGGAAGGAGGATTCCGAGGCCGAGGCTGTGCAGCCGGACAGACCGAAGCTGGTGAGAAAGGTTATGGTGGCCGATGATTCCTCGGTGGCCCGGAATCAGGTCAAGAGAGCTCTGCAGTCCATCAATATGGAAGCCATTGTGGTGGAGAACGGTCTTCAGGCTCTGGAAAAGCTGCGGGAACTGGCGCAGAACGGGCCGATCCAGGAGCAGATCGGACTTCTTATTTCCGATATCGAAATGCCTGAAATGGATGGCTATACCCTGACGGCAAATATCAGGCAGGATCCCAAGCTGGCCGCTCTGAAGGTGATTCTGCATACCTCTCTTTCCGGCGTGTTCAATCAGGCGATGGTAAAAAAGGTCGGTGCGGACAATTTTATTGCGAAATTCAATCCTGACGAGCTGGCCAAGGCCGTGCGTCATCTGATGGATGAGGGCGAGGAAGAACTTTTTCAGGCGATTAGGAACAACTGATGAGCGATCAACAGACAGCCGGCTCAACTGACAGCAGCGCCGCAGACTGGTCAATCAGTCCTGATGCGTACAGAGCCTTCTGCAGCTTTCTGCAGGAGCGCTGCGGTATTGTGCTGGGAACCGGCAAGGAGTACCTTATCAGGAGCCGGCTGGTGCCGCTCCTGTCCCGCTATGACGCTGTCAGTCTGGATCAGCTTCTGGACAAGGTGATCCGGGGAGATAACCTGTCTCTGGAAAGAACCGTTATTGATGCCATGACCACCAACGAAACCTTCTGGTTCCGTGATGTTTATCCTTATGAAATTCTCGGCAGCCGGATCTTGCCGGAGCTTGTCCGGGAGCGCCGCCGCATCCGGATCTGGTCAGCGGCCTGTTCCTCGGGACAGGAGCCTTATTCCATCGCCATGGTGATTCAGGAGCAGGCGGAACGGCTCCCGGATCTTAAATCCGCCGCGGTGGATATCGTGGCTTCGGATATTTCCGATTCCATGCTGGAGATGGCCCAGAAGGGGGTTTATGATTCCCTGTCCATGTCCCGGGGCCTTGATTCGGAAAGGAGACGGCGTTTTTTTCAGATTCATGACGAGACTGCGGGTTCCTGTCAAATCTCCGAAAGCATTCGCAGCATGGTGTCCTTCAAAAGACAGAACCTTCTGGGCAATCTGGCGGTTCTGGGGAGTTTTGACATTATCTTCTGCCGCAATGTCCTCATCTATTTTTCAAGAGAAGAAAAGCTGCGCATTATCATAAACTTTGCCAGAATGCTCAGACCGGGCGGTTATCTGTTTCTGGGCAGCTCCGAGTTTATGTCCGGCATTGAAGAGTACTTTGAGATGATCCGGCTGAATCCGGGCATTATCTTTAAGCGCCTTGGCTAAGCTCCGGAATCATGGCATGATTCTTGAATCAATCTCTCCGGAAGTAACTGCGGTGTCAGTGATTTGGCGGAGACGGATCTATGAGTATTTCATTCGATAATATCTTCGGGGTGCACTCCCGGGCTCTCAATCTCAGAAACAAAAGAGCGGAAATCCTGGCCGGCAATCTGGCCAATGCCGATACTCCGGGCTACAAGGCTCAGGATATGGATTTCAAGGCGGCTATGGATCAGGCTCTCCGCAATCAGAACGGGGGATCCGGCACAAATCTTGCTTTAACAAATCAGAAGCATTTCGCAGGATCGGCTCTGATGCCCGATGGCACCCGGGTGTTCCGGGAATCCCTGCAGCCGGATACCGGTGACGGCAATACTGTTGATGTCAGCGTGGAACGCATGGCCTATATGGAAAACAGCATTGACTATCAGACCACCCTGACCTTTCTGAACGGCAAAATCAGCAATCTCAGAAGAGTGCTCAGCGGTGAATAAGAGCAAATGACAGAATCAGAGCGGTAACAGAATTAAAGGAGTATTTAAAATGAGTCTTTACGGAGTTTTAGATATTGCCGGCTCAGCCATGGCGGCGCAGTCAATCCGTCTCAATGCCACGGCATCAAATCTGGCCAATGCGGACAGCATCACCTCCAATGCGGCAGATACTTACCGCGCCAGACGGCCGGTTTTTGCCACCGCTCTTATGGAGGCGGAGAAGAACATGGGCTCGGTTCAGGGCATGGGAGTGCAGGTAAAGGATGTGGTGGAATCCGCTTTGGATCCCATCAGAGAATACATGCCGCATCATCCTCTGGCAGACCAGGACGGTTATATTTTCCGTCCCAATGTCAATCCCGTGGAGGAAATGGCCGATATGGTCAGCGCCAGCCGTTCCTATCAGACTGTGGTGCAGGTGGCTGACAATGCCAAGCAGATGCTGCTGCAGACACTGAAGCTGGGCAGCGCCGGCTGATAAGGGGGTAGTTTATGTCAATTTATGAAAGCATCGGACTCAGTACGGTAAGCTCGGTTAAAGCTCAGGCCGAAGCGGATGCGGCAAAGAAGGGAAACAGTACCCTGGGACAGGAGGAATTTCTGAGTCTTCTGACCACGCAGCTTTCCTATCAGGATCCTACCAATCCTGTGGATAACTCGCAGATGGTGACTCAGCTGGCCCAGCTGAACATGGTTTCCGGCATAGCCGATCTCAATAACAGCGTCAGCGATCTTACCGCCAATGTCACTTCGTCTCAGGCGCTGATGGCCTCGGGACTGGTGGGACAAGATGTGAAGCTGAATACCAATACGGCCTACTTCAACGGTTCCGATGCCACCCAGTTTATGATTGATGCCGGATCCGGCGCGGTGGGGATGAAGATAAGCATTACCGATGCCGCGGGAACTCTGATAAATGTTATCGATCTCGGCGACGGCAGCGGAGACATTAACCTCTACTGGGACGGCACTGACAAGAACGGCAATACGGTACCCAGCGGGAACTACAGCTTCTCGGTAACCGGACGGCAGAACGGAACCAGCGCCGCCATTCCGGTGTACGGCTACGGCACCGTATCCAGCGTGACTCTCGGGAACGGTCTTAAGGATACCGTGCTGAACCTGCAGGGCGGCGGCACCATCCAGATGTCCGAGGTCAGAAATTTCGGATAATGCCGCGGCTGCGCCTGAAATACAGATGTGGCTGAAACGGCATCGCGTGAGACAAACGAACATGATAATGAAAGGGCGGGATCCTGGTGATGCCGCCTTTTTGCTATTTCATAAGATGAGCGTTTTTGGCTGATGCGGCAGCCTTTTTGAGGAGATCTGTTTCCGCCTCCCGGGCCAGCTTGTGTCCAATGAGCTGACAGGCGGTGGCCTCTGTTCCCAGAAACCACAGGAGAAAAACGCCGGTCCACAGCTTATAGGGAATGATGTTTACCGCTCTCGGGAGATACCAGGTTTTCAGAATGAGTTCATCATTAATGATCGCATAGGAAAGCTCTGCGAAAATCATGAACAAATTGAAAATCCAAAAGAGGAGCATCATAAAAAAGAGAAGCTGAAAAAAGTTTCCCGCCAGTATTCCGGCGGCGGAGAGAAGAAGCTTTTTCAGGGAAAGCCAGGGGAGGCGGGAACGCAGAGTCAGCGTGAGTATTCCCGGGATCAGCGCCGGCGCCGCCGTCATGATGAGGAGTCCGTACAAAAAGGTCTGCCTTTCCTGATATTGTATGCTGCCGGGTTCATCCGTCAGGATGAGATCCGCCAGAAAGAGCTGGGGAAGCAGCATGATGGCTCCGGGAATCAGGGCCGGTATCAGCGCGGTTTTAAGGCGTTCCCGGAGATCGGCCCGCGTCCGGGGATCCCTAAGGAGCGGCATAATGCCGGTTTCGGACAAAAGCGGGGTTACGAGAGCGATGCCGGGGCCGGTGAGGGCTCCCAGAAGAAAATACGCAAGATTCCGGAGAAACCGCCATTGGCTGTGAAAGGGACTCAGAAAAGCGGACATGGTGATGCCGGAGCTCCATAAAACCCGCCAGAAATAGTTCCAGAGTTCGTATTCGGGAACGCCTGTCGGGGCGGGGGTCTTAGGATGCGGTGAATTCATAGGCAATGAGTCTCGGGGGTGAGTTTTCGAAAGGGTTCAGAGGGGATTATTGTAGTGTGATGTTCTGAAAAAGCAAATTTCTGATCCTGAACCCGGAGCAGGCTTACACAGCGCCGGAAGTTCTGGCAAATAAGGGAAATCTGGGCAAGAGCGGCATGGGTAACAGGGGATGTGAGTGAGAGAGGGGCTGTGAGCGGGGATGTGCTGGAGCACGGAAGATTAATGCGATGCCCTCCGGATAATCTCGGCAGGATCCGCCGGTTTTACGCTTTTTCAGTTTTCCTGAAAGCAGAAGAGGACTCATCATGAGTCCGGTGCAGCGGAACTTCCCTGTTCCGGCTCGTAACGGCGGCGCTTTTCATCCTGAAAGCTGCTTCGGAACGTCCCTGTCCGTCCGCCGGTCTCTATATTCTATAGTGCTGTGATTTTATGGCAACAGCGATCACGGCGGTTTCCTGCCGGATCTTCCGGAAAATATTGCTGCGCTCCCGCTAAACCTTTGCAGCAAGGGCCGGGCGGCATTTAAGGCGGTGCCCGGCAGTTTATATTTTCAGATAATGCAGTATGAATGCATGGCTGATCTCTCACAGCCTTGTGAGATATCAGCCAATTCTTTTGCACCGGAATGCCGGTTTTGCCCTGATTGGGGCAGCAGCGGGGCTGCGGCAGAAAACCGGCAGGACGGTTCTTTCCGAGCGGCAAAAACATGTCAGGGCGGCAGATCTTTTGCCGCGGAAAGGCCTGCCTCCTCAGGGAATGCCGCATTTTCAGCAGTTTTCCTTCCTGCTTTCTGTCCATTATGTGTCTGTTGCCGGGCTATTTCCGGACTATTTCCGCTCATAGGCCGCTGCGGTTTTGCGGCAGTGACAGCTTTTCGGCTGGAATTTTGGGCCATAACCGATAAAAACCCCGTTATTTTTTGATCTTATTCAAATTTTTCAGACTGTTTTGGTAAAACCGGAGATGTGGCACAGGGGTTGCATTAAATCCAGTGCATTAGCAGATGCGTTAACAGATTAGCAGAAATGCCAGGAAGCAGCAGTCCTGAAAAATTTTTTTAAGACGACAACGGAAGGAGAGTTCGTATGTCCATGAGTATCTCAGTAAGCGGTATCAATGCAGCTCAGAAGCACCTTGATGTCACTTCTAACAATATTGCCAATGTTAATACCATCGGTTTTAAGAATTCCCGCGCTGAATTTGCCGATATGTATGCCAATTCGATTTTCACCGATAACCGCACGGCAGTGGGCAACGGCGTGCAGACCGCCTGCGTTTCCCAGCAGTTCAGTCAGGGTTCCCTGACCACCACCAAGAACGCTCTGGATCTGTCCATTAAGGGCGACGGCTTCTTTGTGCTGTCTCCGGATGCCAATTCTCTGGATCGCACCTATACCCGTGCCGGCGCTTTCCAGTGCGACAAGGACGGCTTTGTGGTGAATTCCATGGGCAATTATCTTCAGGTTTATGATGTGAATGACGACGGCTCCGTGAAGTCGGTAAGTCTGGATTCCACGCACCCCCTGAGAATTCCCAGCTCCGCAGGCTCCCCGGAGGAAACCACCAAGGTGGAATCCAGCATGACCCTGCCGGCGGATTCCCCGTATATGAATGTCAGTCTGTTTGATCCGCAGGATTCCAGCACCTACAATGCCTCCACTTCGGTTAAAGTCTATGATTCCCTGGGCGAGGCTCATACCGCCACCTATTACTTCATCAAGGATCAGGAGGCTCAGGGCGCCGCCACGGATGCCAATACCTGGCAGATGTTCATGTTCATCGATGACAAGCCGGTGGATATTGAGATGCCGGCTGGCGATACTTCGCAGACTAAAACGTTTCAGGCGCCTTCCTCACTGGCAAAGGCCGGCTTCACTCTGAACAGCGCCAAGCTTGTTTTTGATGACAAGGGCAATATCAAGACCGATGATACCGGCGCCATAACCGGCTATACTCCGGCAACCATTAAAACCGTGCCGCTGGGCAGCGCTCCTTCAGCAGCTTACGGCGACGAAAAGATTATTACCTCCGGAGCCAACGGGGAGCAGCAGGTGGAATTCCTGTTCGGGAAGAATCTCCATATGTACGGCGGCACCTCCTTCTCGGTAGAGGCCATCAGCCAGAACGGATCCACGGTAGGTCAGCTTACCAATGTGCAGATTAACGACAAGGGCATTGTCAGCGCTACCTATTCCAACGGTACCAGTTCCAAGATTGGCATGGTGGCCATGGCTAATTTTGCCAATGTGCAGGGACTGACCCAGATCGGCGATACCTGCTGGAGAAAGTCTCTGGATTCCGGAGACGCCATTCCCTGTCAGGCTACCGTAGGCACCGCCGGAGCGATTCAGTCCTCCGCTCTGGAGGAGTCCAATACCGACCTGGCCACCCAGCTGGTGGAGCTTATCACGGCCCAGAGACATTATCAGGCCAACTCCCGGGCGCTGGAGGTTAACAATACCGTAATGGACAGCATCCTCAATATCCGGTAATAACATGCTGCTTTTGACCGTCCCCGGCTCTCTCCCCGGGGCGGTTTTTTGTCATGATCATCATGATGCGGCATAAATCCGTCAGTTTCGGAGAGCAATAATCCCTTCCTGGTTTCCGGCTGTTTCCGGCCGTTCCCGTCCCTTCTGTCCTTGCGGCTCTTTTTCCGGTATTTTTACAGATGTCCTGGTTTTCTGGCATGACATTTGCTTAAGCATTAATACCAGTAAAAGAGGTAGTGAATATGGACAGAATGCTCTATATCGCCATGTCCGGCGCGAAGGAAAACTTTCATGGCATTGCTCTCCACGGCAATAATCTAGCCAATGCGTCCACCACGGCATTCAAAGCCGATCTGGAGCAGGCCCGCACCATCAATGCCTACGGTCCCGGCTTTAAATCCCGGGCCTTTTCCATGACCGAGAGACCCGGCTACAACCTGGAGTCCGGCACTCTGATAACCACCGGCCGGGATCTGGATCTGGCCGTGCGGGGAGAGGGATATTTTGCCGTGGTCGACAGGAACGGCGAGGAAGCCTATACCCGGAACGGCAGCCTGACCATCGACGAAAACGGTCTTCTTAAAACCAGCAACGGCCAGCCGCTTCTGGATGATTCCGGAAACGAGATCATTCTCCCGGTGCCGTTGGAAAAGGTCTCCATCAACAATGACGGGGTTATCAGCGGGAGACCCGCCGGAGCCGACCTTACCATTGTGGAGGAGTTTGCTCAGATCAAGCTGGTAAAGATCCCGGACAATCTTACGGTAAAGGGGGCGGACGGACTTTTTCGGCCGGCTCAGGGGGGCGCGGTGCCCTTCAATGATGATGTGAGCGTCACCGGGGGAGCTCTGGAGGCCAGCAACGTTAATGTGGTGCAGGAAATGACCAGCATTATCAGCCTGCAGCGGCAGTTTGACATGCAGATCAAGATGATGCGGAATGCGGAGCAGAATGACGAGGCGCAGAACAGCCTCCTCAGAATGTCATAACCGCGTCAGAATTTTAGCGAAAACAGGCAAAAGAATGGTGGCACGGTCATTGCATTACCTATAGCACCGGCGAAGATCGCGCACCAGCAGTTTATCAAAAAGCAGCATAACAACAGAGGCAGGAATATATGATACCGGCATTGTGGATTAGCAAAAGCGGACTTGACGCGCAGCAGACCAACATTTCAGTTACTTCAAACAACCTGGCCAATGCTTCTACCGTGGGCTACAAGAAAGGCAGAGCCGTGTTTGAGGATCTGCTTTATCAGAATGTAAATCAGCCGGGCGGCCGTTCTTCTGCGGACACCACCCTCCCTTCCGGCCTGATGCTGGGCGCCGGCGCCAAGGTGGTGGCCACCCAGAAGCAGTTCGGCCAGGGGGATGTGCAGACCACCAATAATACCTTGGACCTCATGATTTCCGGGGACGGCTTCTTTGAAATTCAGATGCCGGACGGCACTACCAAGTACACCAGAAACGGTCAGTTTACCCTGAATCAGGAAGGCACCATTGTTACCGTGGGGAGCGGCTATCCGCTGTTGCCGGAAATTCAGGTTCCGGAAAACGCCAAGAGCATTACCGTGGGCAAGGACGGTCAGGTGAGCGTTACCACGGCGGATCAGGCAGAATCTCAGGTGCTGGGTCAGATTACCGTCACCACCTTCGTGAACAATACCGGCCTGGAACCTATCGGCGAGAATCTTTTTGCGGAAACCTCCGCCTCCGGAGCTCCCATGCAGGGCATTGCCGGCACGGACGGTGTGGGCACCATTAATCAGTGCTGTCTTGAGGTTTCCAATGTGAATGTTACCGAAGAACTGGTAAACCTTATTACCGCCCAGAGAGTTTATGAAATGAATTCCAAGGTGCTGCATACCGTAGACCAGATGATGGGGAACCTGGTACAGACGCTGTAGCGGTGAACAGGCAGATTATTGAATAACAAACATCACAGAGCTTAAAGAGTCGGGCTGAGGCCCGGAAAGAGAGAAAAAACATTCAAGGGGGAATTATGATGAGAACAGCGTTAGCCCTGGTATTTATGAGCGCGATGGCTTTGACCACCGGGTGCGCCAGCATGATGGATCCGGTTCCGGACGACCCCAAGTTTGCTCCGGCTCTTCCCGAGGATACCGTGGCGGATATCGTTCCTGACGGTTCGATTTTTGGAATTGCCCGGCCTGACAATCTTTACACCGACATTAAGGCGCACCGGGTGGGAGACATTATCAGCGTGGAGCTTAAGGAAAGCACCCGGGCCAGCAAGAATACCAGCAACGAGACCGAGAAGTCTAACAAGAACAGCATTTCCGCGCTGACTCTGGGGGGCAAGCCGGTAAAGATCGGCGGCTACACCACCGAGGCCGGCATGGGGAGTTCCTCGGACTTTTCGGGATCTGCCAAGGCTTCCCAGAGCAACAGCCTGACCGGCAACATTTCCGTCAGCGTGGTTAAGGTGCTGGCCAACGGCAACTTGGTGGTGCGTGGTGAAAAGTGGGTGATGCTGACCAACGGCAACGAGTATATCAGGATCACCGGCATAGTCAGATCCGAGGATGTCAACGCCGACAACACGGTATCCTCCCAGAAAATCGCCGATGCCAGAATTCAGTACGGCGGCACGGGAGATTTTGCCAACACTGCCGAAAAGGGCTGGCTCTCTAAATTCTTCAACAGCAAGTGGATGCCGTTCTGACGTAATGGCATAGCGCCGGACATGATGCAGTGTCAGACATGAAGAGTCAGACATGACATAGACGCGGATTTTCAGAATTCAGGCGACAGGGACAGACGGGGCAGCCGGAAGGCGCCCCGTCTTTTTGGCACGTATCTTGAATAATAATTCCAGAGAGAAAATTTCGTCAGGGATCTGACAGGAGTCTGATATGACCAGAAGATATTTAATGATTTTTCTGACGGCGCTGGCGGTGATTGTTTCCGTGGCGCTGCCGGGATTTGCTGAGGCCGCCAGAATCAAGGACATTGCCAATGTGGGCGGCGTCAGATCCAACCAGCTTATCGGCTACGGTCTGGTGGTGGGGCTTAACGGCACCGGCGAGAAGAATAACGCCTTCTCGGAGCAGAGTTTCCGGACTATGCTGAATAATTTCGGCATTAAGGTGGATCCCAGCGTGCGGCCCAAGATCAAGGATGTGGCTCCGGTTATCGTGCATGCCGATCTGCCGCCGTTTGCGAAGCCGGGTCAGGTTATTGACGTTACGGTTTCGGCTATCGGCGAAGCCAAGAGCCTCCGGGGCGGCACTCTGTTGCAGACCTTTCTCAAGGGCGTAGACGGCAACATTTACGCTGTGGCTCAGGGTTCTCTGGTAGTTTCCGGCCTCGGCGTGGAAGGCGCGGACGGCTCCAAGGTAGTGGTTAACACTCCTACTGTGGGCCGCATTGCCAACGGGGCCACCGTGGAAAGGGAGGTGCCCTCGGCCTTTAATATCGGAGACACCATTAACCTCAATCTGGTAAGAGCGGATTTTACCACTGCCAAAAGAGTGGCCGGCGCCATAAACAGCAAATACGGCAACGGCACTGCCACTGCCGTGGACGGAGTTACCATCAGAATTCAGGCGCCCCGGGATTCCAATCAAAGGGTGGCCTATCTCTCCCAGATCGAAAACCTGGATGTGGAGCAGGGCAATGAGGCCGCTCGCATTATTGTTAACTCCCGTACCGGCACCATTGTTATCGGACAGAATGTGAGACTGCGTCCGGTGGCCATTACTCATGGCGGTCTGACGGTGTCCATTAAGGAAAATACTCAGGTTTCGCAGCCGGAACCCTTCTCCGACGGTCAGACCGTGGTGGTGCCCAACAGCAACATTTCGGTTACGGAAAAAACCGGAAAGATGTTCAAGCTGGATACCGGCACCACTCTTGATGATTTGGTGCGGGCCATTAACCAGGTGGGCATGGCTCCGGGAGATCTCATGAGCGTGCTGGAGGCTCTGGAGCAGGCGGGAGCCATTGAAGGGGAACTGGTGATAATCTGATAAAGAAAGAACCCGGATTTACCGCAAAGAGATACAAAACCGGCAAGGTGCTGAACCATGCCGGTTTTCATTTTATTAGAGCTGGGATTTCTGCTCGGATTTCGCTTATTTGTTACGGCTTTTCATTCTGATTTCATTCATTTCCGCGGCATCACGGGCCGGTGTCGCCCCCTCCAGCATTTTGTTAAGATACTCTATCTGCTCCTTGTCTTTGGCGATATGCCGCTGAAAAAAGTAAATTGTGAGCGCGAGATTCTGCAGGGAACTCAGTACCACGCTGTCGTTATAGCTGGTGTCGGTGGTAAGAATGGTAATGAAGCCGGCGAGTCCCTGTCCGACGTAGGTATCGTATTCCTCGGGTTCTCCCCGGCAGGACAGCCGGGTGCCGTAGATATAGTTTTCGTATTCGCTGGCCTTGCATTCTCCGGAGGCGGTGAGGTTGGTAATGACATCAGCTGCCGTGATGTCGTTTTTAGGCTCCATGACAATGCTCATAATGTCATGATCCGGACAGCGGAAGGCGGCAAATATTCCGTCCCGGGTGTAGCTCACAAGGGAGCAGCCCTCAGGCAGTACCGCCGGGGCGGTGTTGCGCAGGGCCTTGGCCAGTGCCGGATTTGCCGGGGGATTTTTGACTGCCGGAGGCGCCGGGAGAATCTGGGCGGAGGTTCCCCCGGTGTTAAGGGCTCTTTGAGCGGCTTCCGTATCAAAGGATGACGCGGGAGCGGCGGTTTCAGCCAGAGCGAAACCGGCGCCGGCAGTCATGAGAAGAATCGCCGTGGCGGGAAGGAGTGACCGGGCGCGGTTCCGATAGTTTGCTTGATTCATGAGCCTTTCTCCGGAATAGGGGATAAATATTGCAGAGCTAACCCAAAAGGGCTGATTACGGTGCTATGTTAAACCAAAGCTTCGCGTTTTGCAGCAGTTATGCCGAAGATATGCCGGAGAATAGCTGGGATCTCATTTTCGGGAGATCACTTTTTGAGATATCCCAGCACAAAGGCAGTGCTGTAGGTATGAATAAGAGCGTTTCGGGTCTGTCTCTCCCCCAGAATCCCGAAAAACCGCCGGCAGGCTTCCCGGGGCATCGGCTTTTTGGAGACGCCGCTGGCTCCGATTTTGCGAATGGAGTCCAGATAGGCCCGAATACTGGCATACCTTTCCTGAAAAAACCGTTCCTGAGTTATGATGCCGGCGGAATCCTGCCCTGCGGCTTTTCCGGCAATGCCGCATTCATCCAAAAGGGCGTGAATTTCTGTGAGATTTCGGAATTCCATGCATCTCCCCGGAAGTCCGGCCTTCTCAAGATCCTCTGAGAGCTCCTTCAGGGTTCCCGTTACGGGAATGGCGAGAGCGATAAAGGCTCCGTTCCGGCTGATGCGGCGGATTTCCCGGAACGCCTTTTCCAAACGGCACCAATGAAGGGCCATGGATGAAAATATCAGATCGCAGGAGTCAGCGGGCAGGGGGATATTCTCAATGTCTCCCGTAACAGCCCGGGCAGCGGGCACTCCGGTTCTGGAGGCCCGGGCCGTCATGGCGGGAGAAATATCGATGCCGATAATGCTTTGGGCCTTTTCCCTGAGGGCTGCGAAGTTCACTCCGGGACCGGAGCCCAGATCCGCTCCCCGGAAAAAACCATTCGGGATCTCCTGAATCAGGGCGGCGGCGATTCTTTTCTGAACCGTGGCCAGAGATGCATAGCTGTCCGCCCCCCTGGAAAAATGCTTTTCCGCCATGCTCATAAATTTTCTTCCCTGTCCGGAAAATCTGTTCCGGTGCGCTGTTCTGCCGGCGGCTGGGTCACATAGCCTTCCTGTCCCAGCTTTCGGATAATCTGATGAAGCTTTTCCGCAAGAAAATCCGCATCCTCCTCCCGGTGCGCGGCGGTGAGGGTGATCCGGAGGCGGGCGGAGCCCCGGGGCACTGTGGGCGGCCTGATGCTGCCTAAGAGTATTCCTGCCGCTTTAAGCTCCTCTGATACCCGCATCATGATGCCGGCGTCCCCGATAATGACAGGCTGGATGGCGGTTTCCGAGCCGGGGCAGCGTTCCGGAAGGAGACTTTTCATGGCGTTCTGGAATCTGCTTACGAGTGCCTTAAGATGACTTCTGAGTTCCGCTCCTTCGCTTCCCTCAATGATGTCCAGAGCCTTCAGAGCGCCCTGAGCCAGGAAGGCCGGAGCCATGGTGGAATAGATATACTCCCGGGAGGTGTTTACCATAAAGTCCGTAAAATCACGGGCGCCGGCCGCAAAGGCTCCGGAAAGCCCCAGAGCCTTGCTGAAGGTGCCCATGTAAACGTCAATGTTCTGAAAGCCCGTGCCCTGATAATCCGGGCTGCCGTGTCCCTGCCGTCCCAGAACCCCGAAGCCGTGGGCATCATCCAGGATCAGGGGCGTCCGATACTGTTCCCGCAGGGACAGGAGTTTTTTAAGAGGGGCCTGATCCCCGTCCATGCTGAATACTCCCTCGGTGGCAATTACGCCGGGGCCCGGGGCTTTTCGGAGCAGCTTTTCCAGATGGGCGGCATCATTGTGCCGAAACCGGGAGAGCCTTTTGGCATAAAAGGCCATATCCTGCATGGAGGCATGAGACAGGCGATCCGGAAAAAGTCCTGCATTGAGAGTCATAAAGGCCTTCATAAGAGCCTGATTGGCGCTGAATCCGGTGCTGAAGAGGAGGACGCCATCTTTTCCGGTAATGGCCCGGAGTCTTTCCATAAGCTCTTCATGAACGGGACTCAGGCCGGTAACCAGAGGACTGGCTCCGGAACCGGCCCCGTATTTTTCCAGGCCTTCCCGGAGAGCCCGGAGGATTGCGGGATGAGTTGAGAGTCCCAGATAGTCGTTGGAGGCGAAGTTAAGGAGGGGGCCGGATCCGGTCATGGCAAAGCGGCTACCGGATTTGCCGGGATCCTCCTCGTCCCAGATTCTGGTTACCACCGGGCATTTCCGTAACAGATCCTGCTTCTCCAGATCCTTAAGGATCTCCCTGGTATTAAAGATGCTATTGATAAGACTCACAGATGTTTTTCCAGACTGTAGCACTTATGATCCGAAAAGCTGTCATGGAGGCTGTCATAGATTTTCCGGCCGTCCTCCTCCGGAGTGCCTTCGGGGCCCTTAAGGGTGGTTTTTACACCCAGTTTCCGGAGCAGGGCAAAGTCGGCATCTTCCCTGGCATTGGGAGTGGTGAGGAGCCGGCAGCCGTAGAACACGGAGTTGGCTCCGGCCAGAAAGGCCAGGGCCTGAGCCTCGGCGCTGAGAGATTTTCTTCCGGCGGACATTCTCACATAAGATGCCGGCATGATGATCCGGGCGGTGGCAATCATTCTGATAAAGTCCAGAGGATCCACGTCCGGCTGGTTTTCCAGGGGGAGACCCTTCACTTTGACCAGAATGTTTATGGGGACAGATTCCGGATGGGGATCCAGATTGGCCAGGGTTTTCAGGAAGCTGGCCCGGTCATCAGCGGATTCTCCCATGCCCACAATGCCCCCGGAGCAGATTTTAATGCCCGCCTTCCGGACATATTCCAGAGTTTTCAGGCGATCCGCAAAGGTACGGGTGGTGATGATCTGGCCGTAGTATTCCGGAGAGGTATCCAGATTGTGGTTATAGTAGTCCAGCCCGGCTTCTTTAAGCTCCCGAGCCTGGTTTTCCGTAAGCATGCCCAGAGTCATGCAGGTTTCCAGCCCCAGCGCTTTAACCATCCTTATCATTTTGGTGAGATACGCCATATCCCGATCCCGGGGATCCCGCCAGGCTGCTCCCATGCAGAATCGGGTGGCTCCCGCATCCCGGGCCTCCTTGGCCTTTTCCAGCACGGTATTGAGATCCAGAAGCCTTTCCGGCTGAAGACCGGTGGGGTTATGAACGCTCTGGGGGCAGTATTTGCAGTCCTCAGGACAGCTGCCGGTTTTAATTGAGATAAGAGAGCTTACCTGCACCGTACCCTCCGGAAAGTACTTCCGGTGCGTTTCCTGAGCTCTCATGATGAGCTCCAGAAAAGGAGCGGTCAGTATTTCCTTTACCTCCCGCTGAGTCCAGTCGTGTCTGATTTCGTCCATGGGGCCATCCTGCTCTTAATGAAAAAAATTCGGGATTGCAGTTTTTTTTCGGCCTCGGCAGCCCCGAATAAAGTCGGAATGTATTTTTGAGTTTAATCTTTGGGAGTATACTGTCAACGTATTTTAAATCATTAGGTTTACAGAAGTATAAAATATGAACAATGAATTACTGACCTTTGCCAGAAATCATGTCTGGCATCCCTATGATTCCCTTAAGGAGCCTATTCCGGCGCTGGACGTGGTTCGGGCTTCGGGAACCACGCTGTATTTAAGCGACGGAAGAGAGCTTACGGACGGCATGTCCGGCTGGTGGTCGGTCTGCCACGGCTACGGCCACCCCGTCATTATTTCCGAAATGGAGAAGCAGCTTCGCAGAATGTCTCATGTAATGTTTGCCGGACTTATTCACGAGCCGGCGGCTGAGGTGGCGCGGAGGCTGTCCGCTATGACTCCCCCGGATCTAAACGACGTATTTTTTGCGGATTCCGGTTCCGTGGCGGTGGAGATTGCTCTCAAAATGGCCGTGCAGTATCAGGAAAGCCGGATGCCTTCCCGGAAGAGATTTCTGACTGTGCGGGGCGGCTATCACGGAGATACCCTGGGCGCCATGTCCGTTACGGATCCCGGGAACGGTTTTGCCGGCTCCTTAGGCCGGTATATTCCGGAGCAGATCTTTATTTCCCGGCCCGGCATTCCCTTCGGGGCCCCGTGGGATGCCGGAGTCATGGATGAGCTTCATGAGGCTCTGGAACGCTATCAGGACGAGATTGCCGGATTTATTCTGGAACCCGTGATGCAGGGAGCCGGCGGCATGTATTTCTACCATCCGGAATATCTCCGCGCAGCCCGGAAGCTTACCCGGGACTATGACGTGATTTTTATCTGCGATGAAATTGCCACCGGCTTCGGACGCACCGGTGAAATGTTTGCCTGTGATTATGCCGGGATCTCTCCGGATATCATGACTCTGGGGAAGGGGCTTACGGGGGGCATGATTTCATTAAGCGCCGTTCTTACCGGAGACAAAATCCGGGATGGGGTGCACCGATCCTCGGCCCGGGCCCTTATGCACGGCCCCACCTTTATGGCGAACCCCCTGGCCGTCAGCGCGGCTCTGGGGAGCCTCAAGGCCCTGGAAAGCTACGACTGGAGAACCCGGGTGCATCATATTGAGGAGATCCTGAAACGGGAGCTTGCTCCCCTTTCCGAGTCTCCTCTGGTACGGGAGACCCGGGTGCTGGGGGCTGTGGGAGCAGTGGAAATGCGGCAGCCGGTGCATACCGCGGCGATGCAGGCATTTCTGACGGGAGAAGGAGTCTGGCTGCGTCCCTTCGGTAACATTGTTTACATTTATCCGCCCTTCGTGATTACGGATGAGGATCTTCTCCGCTGCGTCCGGAGCGCAGAAAAGCTTATTCGCGGCATGGAAAAGGGCGTTATCCGGGGCTTTCGGGAATAACCGAGGGGCAGAGCGTGACAGGGGCGGAGTTTAGCCCGTCCTACTTGCACTCCTTCCCGGCCACCAGATTGGTGATCTCGCGGTTATTGATAATGCCGTGCCACTTCATCTTGTCCAGCATGGATATCAGGTGCCGGGAGCTTTTGCCCTTGCAGGCTTCCCGGTACATCTGCTCCAGATAGCCGTCCAAAACCTCCGCGGAATTCCTTTTGTCCTCCCCGGGGGGCGGGGTGTACTGCACGTAGAAATGGATCTCCGAACCGGGGCCGATGGCCGCCCGTTCCAGCACCAGATTGGGCGCCAGCCGGCGGGGGAGATTCTTTTCCAGAAGCGGGCGGTAGACCCGGTTCAGAAAGTCCTCGTCATAATAGCCCTGCTTTTTCTGCTTCACCATGGCCTTGGTGGTGTTGAAGCTGTTGCCGCTGTTTTCTTTGCAGAAGCCGTTATTTATAAGGTGCCGGGAGATCTCCTGTCCGGAGCTGTCAAGATAGACTAGGCTGAGATAGCTTTGCTTGTTGACGTAGCGGGAAAACTGGCCGGAGATCCGGGAGCCCTGACAGAAAAATCCGGTCAGAAATTCGGAGCTGGCGGAGGCGAAATTTTCTGCGCTGTCCTTTTGTTCCCTGAGGTTCAGGCTGTTTTTCTTAACGGTTACCTGAATGCCCTTGCCGTCGGGCAGGGGAGATACCCTGGTTTCGTTATCCGGATCCTGAGGAAGCAGCTTGGTGAGATCCTTCATGAGGGTTTCCCGATCCTCTGCCGGGGAGCATCCGGTCAGCATCATGACAGCAATTCCGGTAATAGTCAGATATATCTGCAGTTTTTTAAGCATGCCGTTATCCCTCCTCCGACGTCTGATGGAATTCATCTTAGCACATTCCGTTCTTCGGGATTTTGACTTAGGCTGAGTCTTCCGGAAAAATCTCGCCGCAAAAAAACGCGGCCCTGAGAGGAGAGCCGCGCTTCAATCAGTTTAGCGAAATTACGGAGTTATTTTCCGATCTTTTCCCGGAGGAGGTTCCGGATATCGGTCAGAGGCACCTTGGTCTTGGCGAGATCCTTTCTGGCTTCGTATTCCACCGCGCCTTCCTGCAGGGTCTTGTCTCCGATGATAACAATGTGCGGAATGCCCAGAAGCTCCATATCCGCAAATTTAACCCCCGGTCTTTCGTTACGGTCATCCAGAAGAACCTCGGCGCCGGCCTGGATGAGATCCTCGTAGAGTTTGTCCGCAGTTTCTGTTACCTGTGCGCTCTTGCCGTAGTTCAGCGGAATCAGCGCCACCTGGAACGGAGCCAGAGCATCCGGCCAGATAATGCCCCGGTCATCGTGATTCTGTTCGATGGCGGCGGCGATTACCCGGGTAACGCCGATGCCGTAGCAGCCCATTTCCATGGGGATGTTCTTGCCGTTTTCATCGAGCACGGTGGCCCCCATGGCCGCGGAATACTTGGTGCCCAGTTCAAATACCTGGCCTACCTCAATGCCGTGCTTGAGGATCACGGTGCCCTTGCCGTCCGGGCTGGGATCTCCGGCCACGATGTTGCGGAGATCCTGCACCTCGAATTCCGGAATATCCCGTACCAGGTTGGCCCCGGTGTAGTGGAAGCCGGTTTCATTGGCTCCGGTGCAGAAATCGGACATTACGGAGGCTGCCCGATCCACAATGATGCGTCCCTTGAAGCCCACCGGCCCCAGAGAGCCCGGAAGAGCACCCAGAGTTTCCTGAATTTCCTTTTCGGAGGCGAAGGTCAGCGGCGCGGAAATGCCGGGGATCTTTTCTGCCTTGACCTCGTTAAGCTCATGATCGCCCCGCAGCACCAGCATTACCAGACAGTCCTGGCCCTCCGGAGTTTCCCCGTGCACCACCAGAGTCTTGGCTACCGTGCTGACATCCCGCTTCAGGAAGGCTGCCACCTCCTCCACGGTATGAGCATCAGGAGTGGCCACCTTGGTCAGGCTTTCCGCCGGGGCCTTTCTTTCTTCTGCCGGCATGGGAGCCTCCGCCATTTCGATGTTGGCGGCATAGTCTGACTCATTGGAGAACACAATTATGTCCTCGCCGGCATCGGCCAGCACCTGGAATTCATGGGAATGATTGCCGCCGATGGAACCGGTATCGGCTTCAACCGGCCGGAAGAACAGTCCCATTCTGGTGAAGATGCGGTTATAGGTGTCGTACATCAGCTGGTAGGTTTCATGGAGACTTTCCAGATTGGTGTGGAAGGAATAGGCATCCTTCATGACGAATTCCCGGCCCCGCATGACTCCGAAGCGGGGACGCACCTCGTCCCGGAACTTGGTCTGGATCTGATACAGGTTCAGGGGCAGCTGCTTATAGCTTTTAACTTCATAGGAGGCCAGCCAGGTTACCACTTCCTCGTGGGTGGGGCCAAGCACAAAGCTGTTTTCCTTTCTGTCCCGGAAGCGGCAGAGCTCGGGGCCGTACTTTTCCCATCTGCCGGATTCCTGCCAGAGCTCCGCCGGCTGCACTACCGGCATATTTATTTCCAGAGCTCCGGATTTGTCCATTTCCTCGCGGATAATGTTTTCCGCTTTGTTCAATACTCTAAGTCCGGCGGGAAGCCATACGTAGAGACCGGAGGCCAGCTGCCGGATGAGACCGGCGCGGAGCATAAGCTGATGACTGGCAACAGAGGCTTCGGCGGGAACCTCTTTCAGGGTTGATATGAGAAATTTACTGGTGCGCATGTTTAGCCTTTAGATTAATCCCTGTGACACAGGTAGAAAAAACTGTCCGCTATTTTAGCAAAAACGGAGCCTTTTGGAGAGCCTGAATACGCGCCGGAAAAAATGCTGTTTTCGGGGAAAATACCGGTACGGGAAGGCCAAATAACGAATTTGCCGGCCTAAGAAAGCCTATTCATGTTAAAATCATGCTATTCCGGCAGGAACGCCGGATATCTGTTGCAAAACCGTTCTTTCAGGGGGAATTCCGGAGTGGTACTTTTTCTTTATACGTTTGCGGCGTTTGCGCTGTTTTTTCTTCTGGCCGGTGTGGGCTACATCATTCAGCACAAGATGATTCACGGTTCCTGCGGCGGTCTCGCAAATGCCGGTATCGAAAAGGCCTGTTCCTGCGAAAAGCCCTGCTTTAAAAGAAGAGTGGTAACCAAAATCAAAAGCCTGGCCGGAAAAGACCCCGGGCAGAGCTGATGCCATTTGCTTTTCCGGCGCGGCCGGATCTCCCGGAAAACTTTATCCCGATACCGGTTTTCTTATTTTTCACTGACAGCTTGATGCAGGATCTTTAACCTTTGATGAAAAAAATAGCGCTATCCCTTTTAACTGTTTCCCTTCTGGCCGGATTCTGCGCCGGCCTTGCGGGGTGCGACATCGGCACCTCTTCCCGCAGCGAGATCAAAATCGGCGGAAAGACCATGGGCACCTTCTACAATATCACTGTTATCGGGGATTATCCCGGCGGACAGGATCAGCTCCGGCACGAAGCCGAGGAGGTGCTGGACAGCATAAACAAGGAGATTTCCTTTTTTGACCGGAACAGCGAGCTTTCTCGTTTCAATCAGCACAGATCCACGGAGCCCTTCAAGGTATCTCAGGACGTGGCGGACGTGGTTATCGCCAGTATCCGGGCCGGGCAGGAATTGCATGGCGCGGTGGATGTCACCGTAGGCCCCTTGGTGAATCTCTGGGGCTTCGGACATGTAAAGCCCGAAACTCTGCCTCCCGTTCCCGATGATAATGCCATTAATGCGGCCCGGAAGCGTGTCGGTCTGGACAAGCTGCATGTGATTGTGGGTTACAATTCAGCGCAGCTTAAAAAGGATAATCCCCAGCTGGAGGTGGATCTCTCCACGGTAGGCGAAGGCTTCGGAGCGGACAAGCTGGCGGAGCTCATGGATCGCCGGGGCATTCAGAACTACATGGTTTCGGTGGCCGGCGCTATCCGCACCAAGGGGCTTAACAGCCGGGGCAAGGACTGGGTGGTGGCTATCGAGCATCCGACCACAGAACAGGCGGTGGGACAGCGGCTGGAGATCCCGGTTTGCACCAGAGGACAGGCCATTTCCACCTCTGGAAGCTACCGCAACTATAAAATTGATGAAAAAACCGGCGCGAGGCTCAGTCATATCATCGATCCGGCCACCGGAAAACCCATTACCCATCATACGGTTTCGATTACCGTGGTGGGCCCTACGGCACTTTGGACAGATGCCATTGATACCGGACTTATGGTTATGGGATCCGATGAGGCGCTCCGCTATGCCAATGAAAGAAGCATGGCCATCTACACCATTGTGAAGGAAGGCAATGAGTTCAAGTCGCACTACAGCAAGGCCATGCAGCAATATCTGGTCTGCGATTAGGATTTTCTGAAAGACATCAGGATACAGAGGGAGCTTTTTAAAAGGGCTCCCTTATTTTTTCGGGGGCTTTTCCGAGCAGGCGTTCCCGCTCTTAATCTGTGATCTCCTGAAGATAAAACTCGCCGTAAACATACAGTATGGCGTATTTGTGAAGATGCGGGATTTCCTTAAGGTGATCATCCGTGACATAAAAATCAAGCTGTGTCCGGGCTTCCTGAAACAGCTTGTCTCTCACGGATATTTTTGTCTTTCTGGCGGCCCGGGAATTCCTTTTGTATTTGAACTCGATAACGTAGCTCGGCCCATCAGGATCGGTATTTTCAGCTACCAGATCCGCACGGCCCTTTTTGGTGTCTGCCACCATCACAGGCGCGCTGCCGGAAGCTTCTTCGGAATTCTGATTCATTGTTGAATCAGCCAGAGCGCCGTCAGCTAATACCGGGATGCCGTTATGCCGGACATAATATTCTCTGGTCAGAATAAAGGAATTGTCAGGATTCCACTTCATAGCAAGATAAACTGCCAGCGCGAGCTGATATTCGGCTTCTGCGGCAATATCGGTCTGAACAAATGATGATGCCACTGATTTCAGGAGGCTGACAATCTGAGTGAGATTATTTGTTCGGGCCGCTTCGGAAAGCTGCACCTGACCTTCAATACTGTCAGCGGGAATCTTCATCTCCGCCAGAGAATACCGCTCAAAAAGTCGTTTGAAATACTCATTGGCAATTTTGACAAAGGTGCCGTTCATCGGTTTTCCGAAATAGCATTCTGTTTCTGCCGGAGACATCAGGGTCAGAAATCCGAGATGATAAAGAAGCGAGATGCCCTGATATTTGCTGAGACCGGCTTTGGGGGAAGCGAGTTTTATGGTTACCGGTAAAACGCATGACACCGGAGCTCCTTTTCTTAATGAGCTCAACAGGGCCTCCCTGTCCTCCCGTTTCATCAAATTCAGATAACCCGTGAGCTTGGTATAATCAACATCATTGGCAGAAGAAATTTCCAGAACCGGAATATTTGCGTAATCGTTTTTAAGTGTTCTGATAAAATCAAGACATAGCGCTGAATTATATACCGGCTCCTGGCAGGTTTTTGCAAAACGGTAGCCGTCATATCTGTCCTTCATGACCTTTTTAAGCTCTTCATAAGAAAAATGGCATTTCCGGCGGTCAACGGTTTCCCGGAGCAGGGTAATAACTTCATCATCGGTAAATCCCGCCAGGCTGCTAAGCTCAGGACGATCGGAAAGCTTTGCCGATACAAATCCCGACACTGCCGTATCCATGGTAATCGGGAGGACTCCCGTTATAAAGATCCGCTGAATGACTTTTCTTTGATTAAAGTTGCGGAGGATATTATAAAACGCTCCGATTTCTCCGTCTTTTCTAGATATGTCGGCAAACATTTTTAAGTTGCGGCTTAAAATATCATTGGTGAAATTATCATATTCATCAATAATGATCATTAATTTTAATAAATTTTTACTGGGGATGAATCCGGTTAAGAAATGTGTGATTATTTTTGCCGGAGAATTAAAAGCGGTTCTGTCATTATAAAAGGTGATAACGGCATTTACAGAGTTTCGGATATCAGCGGATTGCAATTCCGGAATAATTAACTCCGGGTATGCGGTATAAAAATCTGCAATTCCGGCAACGATCTGTTCCATGAAAGAATTGATGGCATCCGTTACGCTGTCCAGCGTTCTGATACCGGAAAAGTCAAATTTCAGCACATGATAGGAATTCTTAAGCTCTGTAGGATGATCGGCAATCCAGGTTCCTTTGAAGAGCTTGTCTGCCACAGGCTGACTTGCCTTGTCATAGTAATAGCTGAGGATCTCGGTGAACATGGTTTTGCCAAACCGGCGGGGTCTCAGCAGCAAGGCAACATAGGTGTCCAGATCCTCGTATTCCTTAATGAATCTGGTTTTATCAATATACGCAAGATTTCTGTTTCTGATGAGTTCAAAATCGGAGACGGAATCAGGAATATTTTTCATTGAGAACCTTCGGGCAAACTGGCTTTTCCGCATCCTGAAGGAGTGATGCGCTTAACTTAAGGCGAAGACGGAGGCATATAAAAAGGGACATCCCTTGACAGAACTTTTGATTTTCTGACAGGAGGTAAAGGGATGCCCCTCGCTAAGTATACTAAAAACCGCGCCGAAACGGAAAACATTTTCCCAGAGGTGAGAAATGCGCGGGGAGAAGGTCAGAAAGGAGATCGAGGAAAAGGCTGAGAGAGGTTGTGAAGCCCGCCGGGATCGCTGTTTTGATGCTGAAATGGCGGTGTTGAAAGCGTGATGGCACGGGCTCTCTCGGTTTAATCCTGCAACCGAGTTAACATTAAATGGCAAGAGGAAGAACGCCCCGAAAAAAATACTTACGAGGTGGGTTATAATCTTGTGATTCTGCGCATTCCCGCAGGGTATTCCTGCGGGGCTTGAGACAGCGCTGTTTTTAAAACTCAGAGACGGACAGGTTACATGCACGTTCATATTTTAGGAATCTGCGGCACCTTCATGGGAGGGGTGGCAGTTATTGCAAAGGAACTGGGCTATCAGGTATCGGGATCTGATGCCAATGTTTATCCTCCCATGAGCACCATGCTGCGGGACAAGGGTATTGAGATCATCGAGGGCTATGACCCGTCTCAGCTTTCCCCGGCTCCGGATCTTATTATTGTGGGAAATGCCATGAAGCGGGGCAATCCCTGCGTGGAATATATGCTGAACGAGGGGCTCCCCTTTGTTTCCGGTCCTGAATGGCTGGAGCATTATGTGCTTAATACCAGAAAGGTGATCGGCGTGGCCGGGACTCATGGCAAGACCACCACCTCCGGCATGTGCGCCTGGATCCTGGAGCATGCCGGCTATAAGCCCGGCTTCCTTATCGGCGGGGTGCCGGGGAATTTTGATACGTCGGCCCGGGTGGGGGATTCGGAATATTTTGTCATTGAATCCGATGAATATGACTGCGCCTTTTTCGACAAGAGATCCAAGTTTGTCCATTACCGGCCCTTCGTGCAGATCCTGAACAATCTGGAATATGATCATGCCGATATCTTTGAAGACGTGAAGGCGATTCAGAAGCAGTTCCATCATCTGGTGCGCATTATTCCGGGGCGGGGCGAGGTGATTGTTCCCGCGGATTCCCGGACTCTTGACGAGGTTATTGACATGGGCTGCTGGTCAAACCTGGCGCGTACAGGAGCTCCCGGTGCGGGGATTTATGCCGAGCTTCTGAAGGATGACGGAAGCTCCTTTGCCGTTTTTGAGAAGGATGGTGCCCGCATAGGAGAGGTGCATTGGGAGGGCATCGGTCTTCATAACGTCCGGAATGCCCTTATGGCCATCGAGGCCGCCCGCTTTATCGGGATTGATCCCCGGAAGTCTCTTGAGGCTCTTTCTGCTTTCCGGATGCCAAAAAGAAGAATGGAATTCAAGGGGGAGAAGAACGGGGTCGCCCTTTATGACGATTTCGCGCACCATCCCACGGCTATCAGAACCACTTTGGACGGTCTCAGAAAAAAGATCGGCACGGCTGCCAGAATCCTTGCCGTGTTTGAGCCCCGTTCCAATACCATGAAGATGGGCGTCAACCACGAGGAACTGTCCGGTTCCTTTGCGGCCGCGGATCGCGTATTCATGTATGCGGCTCCGTCCCTGTCCTGGGATACGGATTCTTTGGAAGTGCCGGGCCGTTTCGAGGTCTGCCACGATTTTGATGAAATGGTAGCAGCCATTGCCAGGGAGGCTCATCCCGGGGACGTTATTCTGGTGATGAGCAACGGCGGCTTTAACGGCATTCAGGAAAAGCTGCTGGCAAGGCTTTAAGAGATACAGTTCAAGCTCAGGGGGCCGAGATTCAGCACCGGCTGGTTACACTCGGAAGCGCAGTAACTCGGTTCTTCCGAATATCGAGAGTTAATCCATAACGAAAAAAGGAGGTCTGAAACCTCCTTTATTTGTTTTTCCGGATCTTTAACCGAAAAACTTCAGCCGCGCCTTTTATCAGGCCTCGAACATGGCGGAAATGGATTCCTCATTGGAAATGCGGCGAATAGCCTCTGCCAGCATGGGAGCCAGAGTCAGCACCTTCACCTTGCCGGTGTCCTTCATCTGCTGGGAAAGAGGGATGGAGTCAGTAACGATAACCTCGTCCAGGCTGGATTCGGAGATGTTTCTGAAAGCAGGGCCGGAAAGCACCGGGTGGGTGGCATAGGCGAACACTCTCTTGGCTCCCCGGGCTTTGAGAGCATCGGCAGCCTTGCAAAGAGTCCCGCCGGTATCGATCATGTCATCGATAATGATGGCATCGCGATCCTTGACCTCTCCGATGAGGTGCATTACTTCTGAAACGTTAGGGCGGGGACGGCGCTTGTCGATAATGGCGATGTCGGTGTCATTAAGGAGCTTGGCAATGGCGCGGGCGCGCACTACGCCGCCGATGTCCGGAGAAACGATTACCGGATTCTCGAAGCTGTGGTTCTTCATGTCGTCCACCAGGATAGGGCTGCCGAACACATTGTCTACCGGCACGTCAAAGAAGCCCTGAATCTGCTCCGCATGGAGATCCACGGTAAGAACCCGGTCAACCCCGACGCTGGAGAGCAGGTCAGCTACCACCTTGGCGGTAATGGGCACTCTGGCAGAGCGGAGTCTTCTGTCCTGACGGGCATAGCCGAAATAGGGTACCACGGCAGTGATGCGGCCGGCGGAAGCCCGTCTCATGGCGTCAATCATCACAATGAGTTCCATGAGGTTGTCATTGGTGGGAGCGCAGGTAGACTGGATTATGAAAATATCGCCGCCGCGAACATTTTCATTGATCTGAACATGGATTTCGCCATCGCTGAAACGATCGACAGTGGCATTGCCTAATCTGGTAAAAAGCTTTTCCGCAATTTTCTGAGCAAGGTCAGGAGTTCCATTCCCTGCAAAAATCTTCATATCCGGCACGGTGTTAACCTCAAGATGATCCTTTTAGTGACTGTTTTGATTCAGGCTGTTCATTTGGCGGCTTTAAGTTTGCCGAGAAGCTCATGGAGCGGTGAAACGTTACAGGCCCGCGCGACAAATCCGGAGATATTGTCCGGGAGGCTGTTACAAGCCTGAACAGCTGTATCTTCATCAGGAAATTCCCCGAAGCAGGAGGCTCCGGTTCCGGTCATTCCCGATGGTGCGTATTTTAACAACCATGACAGCGCTGTGGCAACCTCGGGATAGATCTTTTTTACCAGTCCCTCGCAGTCATTGGCCCGGGGATTCTTCATAAGGTCTTCCAGGGGCATTTTGGGGGTGTTCCGGGGCAGATCCGGGTGCGTGAATATTTCCCGGGTGGAAACATGGGTGTTTTCCGGAGTGACCACGAGGTACCACTTTTCCGGAATGGCCACCGGGGTGAGCTTTTCCCCCACGCCTTCCGCATAGGCGCTGCGGCCCCGGACAAACACCGGCACATCGGCCCCCAGCCTGCGGCCGGCCCGGGCGAGTTCATCTTCTGAAAGTCCGAGATCCATAAGGTGATTGATAGCAACCATGGCGGTGGCGGCATTGCTGGAGCCGCCACCCAGACCTCCTCCCATGGGAATCATTTTATCCACATGAACATCGGCGCCGATGTTTTTGCCGGTGATTTCGGCGAGGAGCTTAATGGCCTTGAAAATAATATTGCCTTCCGTCGGAAAGCCCATGTCCGGAAAAATGCGGACAATGCCGTCATTTCTGGGTTCCAGGGTCATGGTATCTCCCCGGTCAAGAATGGCAAACAGGGTGGAAAGCTCATGATAGCCGTCCGGGCGTCTCCCGTTGATGCGCAGAAAAAGGTTGATTTTTGCCGGTGCCGGCCAGACTGTTAAATTTCCCACTTGTTTATCCTGATTTTAATTAAAAGATCCTTCCCCTTAAGGGTAATGAACTCCGGAAGAATGAATTTTCCGGTATTCGTATAGCGTTCATAGATGACAGTGAATTCCGGATGGGTGATTTCGCTGATGGTGCTGTCAGCGTTTCTGACAAAGGGAAGATCTCCCGGAATGGCCCGGATAATGTCCGGAAGCCGGCGGGCGGGAATGCTAAGTCCGGTGAGCTGTCTTGCCAGATCATCCGCCGAAGATCCGGAATATTGTTTGCCTTCGCTGTCAGTAATGCGGGCTTCCCCGGGACTGTTTTCCAGCCGGAACACCGTGGATCCGGTAAGACTGGTAAGCTCCAGAAGGTAACGGTCATCCT
The DNA here is from genome assembly GCA_002372325.1 of Succinivibrionaceae bacterium UBA3769. Lineage (GTDB taxonomy): Bacteria > Pseudomonadota > Gammaproteobacteria > Enterobacterales > Succinivibrionaceae > Succinimonas. The sequence continues at coordinate 60,287 of DFFT01000179.1, forward strand.
TAACGGAGACATTAACATAGGAGGAGAGCCGGTTTTGCTTTTCGATAATGGCGATTTTGCCGGAGGCCCCGAAGGATGTGATCTTTGCGAGCTCGGCATTCTGATTTTCATAAAATTCCGGGGGGTTATCCGGTATGGAATTGCATCCGGCGGCAAAAATCATAATGCCTGCCAGCGCGGCAATGAATATTCCTGATTGTGCGGTCATGACTTGTTTTTCCGAAAGGAGACGGGAAGCGAGGCGGATCTTCAGGAGCGGTATCCTCTCTGAAGGACTGTCGTTTCAGGCTTCCCGGAAACATAAAACGCGGTCATGGTAGCATTTTTGTCCCGATAATTCAACGCAGCGGGGAATGCCCTTCGGGCATAAAAAAGCCCCGGATTTCTCCGGGGCTCTGTGTTCAGTTGCAGGCCTTCAGCGCTCTTTTAGAGGGAGCTCGTGAAGGTACGGGTAATAACGTCGTCCTGCTGCTCTTTGGTAAGAGAATTGAAGCGCACGGCATATCCGGAAACGCGAATGGTGAGCATCGGATACTTGTCAGGATTCTTCTGAGCATCAATGAGAGTATCTCTGTTCAGCACATTCACATTGAGATGCTGACCGCCTTCATGGCTGGGATCGTGATGGAAGTAACCGTCCAGGAGGCCTATCAGGTTCTTGTTCTGGGTGTTTCTGTCAGTGCCGAGAGCAGCCGGAACAATGGAGAAGGTGTAGGAAATACCGTCCTTGGCGTAGGCAAACGGCAGCTTGGCCACTGAAGACAGGGAAGCCACAGCGCCCTTGACATCGCGGCCGTGCATCGGATTGGCGCCCGGACCGAAGGGCTTGTGAGCCTCGCGGCCGCAGGGGGTCTCGCCGGTGTTCTTGCCATAGACCACATTTGAGGTAATGGTAAGAATGGACTGAGTAGGCAGAGCGTTTCTGTAGGTTACGCGTTCCTTGATCTTCTTCATGAAGCGTTCCACGAGGTCGCAGGCAATGGAGTCCACGCGTTCGTCATTGTTGCCGAACTTCGGGAAGTCGCCTTCGATGTCGAACTTGGTGGCTACGCCGTCTTCGTCGCGAATCGGCTTAACCCTGGCATACTTGATGGCGGACAGGGAGTCGGCGGCAACGGAAAGACCGGCTACGCCGCAGGCCATGGTGCGGAATACATCGCGATCATGGAGAGCCATCTGCACTGCCTCGTAGGCATACTTGTCGTGCATGTAGTGGATAATGTTCAGAGCGGTAACGTACTGCGTGGCCAGCCAGTCCATGAACTTGTCAACGCGCTGCATGACATCATCGAACTCCAGGTACTCGCCGGCGGGGATATCGGTCTTAGGACCAACCTGCATATGCTTGCCGTCTTTGACAATCATCTCGTCCTTGCCGCCGTTGATGGCGTAAAGAAGAGTCTTGGCCAGGTTGGCACGGGCGCCGAAGAACTGCATTCTCTTGCCCACAACCATGGGGGATACGCAGCAGGCAATGGCGTAGTCATCGCTGTTGAAATCAGGACGCATGAGGTCGTCATTTTCGTACTGAATGGAAGAGGTGTCGATGGAAACCTTGGTGGTGAATCTCTTCCATGCTGCCGGGAGCTTTTCAGACCAGAGGATGGTCATGTTGGGCTCCGGAGAGGTGCCCATGTTGTAAAGGGTCTGGAGGTAACGGAAGCAGGTCTTGGTTACCAGGGTTCTGCCGTCGAGACCCATGCCGCCGAGAGATTCGGTGGCCCAGATGGGATCGCCGGAGAACAGGCTATCGTACTCGGGGGTGCGGAGGAAGCGTACCATGCGGAGCTTCATGATCATGTGGTCAACCAGCTCCTGAGCCTGTTTCTCGGTGAGCACGCCGTTTTTGATATCGCGTTCGATGTAGATATCGTGGAAGGTAGCGGTACGGCCGTAGGACATGGCAGCGCCGTTCTGGGACTTAACAGCAGCCAGATAGCCGAAGTAGGTGGCCTGCATGGCTTCCTTGGCGGTTTTGGCCGGGCCGGAGATATCGCAGCCGTAGGAAGCGGCCATCTGCTTGAGCTCGCCCAGAGCCTTCCACTGTTCCTTGATTTCCTCGCGGGAACGAATGGTATCCTCAAGCTCTCTTTCGTCCTTGGGGTTTTCGAGCTGATCCTGATAGGAATCAAACTGTCTGGCTTTGTCAGCCATGAGAGCATCAATGCCGTAGAGGGCAACGCGACGGTAGTCGCCGATGATGCGGCCGCGGCCGTAGGCATCAGGAAGACCGGTTAATACCTTGCTCTTGCGGCAGTCTCTGATCCCCTTGGTATAAACATCGAATACACCCTGATTGTGAGTCTTTCTGTATTCGGTGAAGATCTTCTCAACTTCCTTGTTAAAAGGCTTGCCGTAGGTTTCGCAGGAGGTCTGAATCATGCGAATGCCGCCAAAGGGCATGATGGCTCTCTTAAGAGGAGCATCAGTCTGAAGACCTACGATCTGCTCAAGATCCTTGTTGATGTAGCCGGGCTTGTGGGAGGTGATGGTGGAAGGAGTATCGGGATCGAAATCCAGGGGAGCGTGAGTTCTGTTCTCCTCCTTGATGCCTTCCATCACCTGGTTCCAAAGAGCGGTGGTTGCATCGGTAGGACCTTCAAGGAAGGAATCATCCCCTTCATAAGGAGTGTAATTCTGCTGGATAAAATCACGGGTATCGATTGAATCCTGCCAGGCGCCCGGTTTGAATCCTGCCCATGCCTGCTTTTGAAGATCATTGAGTTCTGCCATTTTTTACCTCTGTTGGTTTAGGTAGATAAAACGCCTGATGCCCTGGTGAGGCCGGCGTGACATTGGTTGCTGCGTGACCTGCCGTTGCCGTTTTGCCGGTATCGGCGGTCGGAGTTCGCATTCCGGGAAGATCCTGATAGCGTCTCTTTCCGGAAGTTACCAGCTGAAAGCTGATGTGTTATTTAGTTCCTTAATGATACAACGGTCACAGTTTTTTAACAATTGCGAAAGAGATGCGGTCTTGTCCGGCAGCTCTTTTCGAGGTCTGCGAGCATCAGGAACTTCATGGCTGTTATTATATCCGGCGGTTTTGGTGAAATTTGTGAGCTATATCACATAAAACGCAGTTTTTTAATGAAAATTAATTACAAAATATCTCAAAATAGTGATTTAAAACACTGTTGACTGAAAATTTTCTATCAAAAAATACGTGTTATCTGGGCCTTGAAATGCGGCAAATGTCACTTTTCTGAGATTTTTTCTCTGAAAAATCCGGTTTTTGCCTGTTTTGCCTGAGAAATCCCCCGAAAAACAGAATTTTTGCGGTTATTATGCGGTTTGCGCCCGGTGAATACCATGGTTTTCTTACTTTCATTTTTGCTGCTTTTTTTGAAATTTTGATACCGGAAAAATTTCAAATTTCATGCGGCTCGATTACGGGAGCGCGCCGGCGGTTTTTGCCGCTTTTCGGAGAACGCTGCCGGGAGAGTTTTTGCTTGCTCCTCTCATTTTTTTACTTGCGCTGCTTCTTCCGGTAAAATTTCCCATGGCGCGGACGGGGCCATTCCGGTATCCCGGTTCCGGAGGCATTAATCGGAATCTCCCGCGGGATTCTTCCCGTTTTTCGCTACCCGGAGTTTTATGAAAATCACGAAACAGAAAGCGGTGTCGTACCTTGGCTACATTATGGCAGCCGGCATCGGGTTTGTTCTCTACTGTATTTTACGAACCACCGTGATTCCGCTCATCCCGGGATCTCTTCAAGGCGATCTTGACGCGGTCAAAGCATCTCTGCCTGCCAAAAGCGCGGATGGCTATCTGGTGGTGCAGTCGCTGACCTACGATGAACATTACAATGTGACCTTTGAGCTCTCCTGGGATCCCCGGGGCCTTCGTCCGGCCGGGCCGGCGGATGCCGGCAAAACCCCCGAGGAGCTCTTTCGTTCCCTGTCCGTGAGCGATCGCTTTTGCTCCAATAATGCCGTGAAAGCAATTTTCCGCGCCGGCGGCACCATTACGGTGAACATGATCTTAGCCGGCACTCCCGAAAAAAGAACCCTGCTGCTTTCCTGCGGGGATCCGGGATGATTCCCGGCCGCCGCGCTGTTTTTTGCCTGGCGGCGCCGTTTCCGGCGTTTTGCGGTTCCGGGGCAAAAAACTGAACAGACAGGGATGAGATCCGTTATAATTCCGTCAGAGATTTTTGTCACAGTTTTTTCAGATCTCCGGAGAAGCAGTACCTGCGCCGGTGTTCCGAAGCTGTTTGTCACTGTCATCACTTTTCATTTTTGTGGATTTTATTATGAAGAAAGTTGGTTTTGTCGGCTGGCGCGGCATGGTGGGTTCCGTGCTTATGAACCGTATGGAAGAGGAAGGCGATTTTGCCGGCATTGATCCGGTGTTTTTCAGCACCTCTCAGGCAGGTCAGAAGGCTCCGTCATTCGGGGGCAAGGATGCCGGTGTTCTTTTGGATGCCAGTAATCTGGAAGCCCTGAAGAGCATGGACATTATTGTTACCTGCCAGGGCGGAGCTTATACCAAGGACGTTTATCCCAAGCTGCAGGCTGCCGGCTGGAACGGTTACTGGGTTGATGCCGCCTCCACCCTGAGAATGGAGGATAATGCCGTAATCATTCTGGATCCGGTTAACCGGGCTGTTATTGACAACGCTCTTAACCGCGGCCTTAAGACCTTTGTAGGCGGCAACTGCACTGTAAGCCTGATGCTTATGGGGCTGGGCGGTCTCTTTAAGAACGATTGCGTGGAGTGGATTCAGTCCTCCACCTATCAGGCTGCCTCCGGCGCCGGCGCCAAGAATATGCGGGAGCTTCTTTCTCAGATGGGGCGGCTGTATGGCTCCGTTGCCGACAAGCTGAAGGATCCGGCCTCCGCCATTCTTGATATCGAAAAGACCGTGAGAGATGAAATGCGTTCTCCGGAATTTCCGGTTAAGGAATTTCTGGTGCCTCTTGCCGGTTCCGTGATTCCCTGGATTGATGTGCAGCTTCCTAACGGCCAGAGCCGCGAAGAGTGGAAGGGCATGGCCGAAACCAACAAGATTCTTGGGCTGGCTCCGGAAACCATTCCGGTGGACGGAAACTGCGTCAGAATCAGCGCCCTGCGCTGCCACAGCCAGTCCTTCCTTATCAAGCTTAAGAAGGATATTACCGTCAAGGATGCGGAGGAAATGATTGCCGCTCATAATGAATGGGCCCGGGTGATCCCCAATGACAAGGAGGTTACCATAAAGGAGCTTTCTCCGGCAGCTGTTACCGGCACTCTTAACGTTCCGGTGGGACGCCTGCGCACCCCCAATTTCGGCAAGGGCTTCCTTTCCGCCTTTTCCGTGGGCGATCAGCTGCTCTGGGGCGCCGCTGAACCGCTGCGCCGCATGCTGAAGTTCATCGCTTAATTAAGTTCGCTGAATATCGCATAAAGAAGAATCCGGATTAGCTCCGGATTTTTTTTGCCGTTTTTCCCTCTGAAGATCTCCCGGCTACTTTCCCACAACCTTTTTTTCAGTTTCCGCATAGTCCTTCCTGAGGAGCCGGGCGCGCTCCTCCTGAACTTCGGAAAGCGTGATGCCATCCAGAAGAGACATATCGGACGAGCATTCAATAATAAGGCTGCGGGCTCTTTTTTTGCTTTCCTGATAGCCGGTTCTGAGCTGCTGTTCCGCCAGGTCGATGAGCACCTGAATTTTGTTCAGAATGGCATTGGTGTTCCCCGGCACCTTGCGGATCGCCTCCTTGAAGAGATCCAGAGCTTCAGTGAGATTGCCGGCATTGTATTTGTCGATGCCCTGGGAGTTAAGCTCCTGATATTTGCTGCGGCGCTCCGCCTGTTCCGTATTTTTCCGGGAGAGGCAGCAGTCCAGAATGTGATTGGAAATATCATGAGCTTCGGATTCGGGGAGATCCTCTGCGATTTGCGCGGCTACCTCGTACTCTCCGATGGCCATGAATCCCAGGTACATGCCTTTTTTCAGACTGTCTGAGATTTCCTTGTCCTTGTCATGCAAAAGGGGCAATAGCTGATACAGCTTTTTCTTGCTCTTGTGGATTTCGCCGCGGATCAGGGAAATCCGGGCCTCGCAGATGGTTCTGAAGACGTCAGGAGAGAACGTCTGCTTGCTGACGCAGTTCTGATAGCGGCTCGCAATATTGCCCAGCACCTTTTCGATGTTTGAAATATGAAAGGGATCCCGGGACTGCTCCGCAAACATGAATTCGCATTCCGCAAAGCTTTCCAGGAGGTTATCCACATCATGCGGGGAATTCTTCTTAATGTTAAGGAGAGAGCCCACGCCGTCTCGGGCTGTCAGAAAATCTCCGGCTTCGATAGCGGTGGAAACCTGAACATTAAGGAGCTTTTCAGACAGCGGGGACAGCTCCACGGCGTGCTTGATATTCTGGATGGCCTCATCGGATCGCCCCATGGAGATGTAGTTTTTGCTTACGTATTCAATGGCATCGGTCATCAGAGGACGGCGGGTCAGCACATCCTTGATGATGCTGATGGATTCCTCGTGCATGTTCATGCTGTAGAGAATTTTGCCCATGGCAAATTTCAGGTAGTCGGAATTGGAGGAAACCATTCCTTCCTGAATTACCGCCTGAGCCAGATTCATCTGTCCGGTCTTTACGTAATAATCAGCCAGGAGGCAGCGGCAGTAGACATCATACTGAGTACCCTCAGTCAGGGCCTTTTCCAGAGCTTTTACCGTTCCCGCGTCATCATCCCGGTGCATGCAGGTGTAAACGTCCCGGAGAGCGATTTTTTTGGTGATGGCCTTTTTGATTCTTTCGGCAAACTGCTGCTGGGAGAAGGGCTTGATAATGTAGTCGTCAGGTTCGTGCTCCACGGCGCACAGCACCTTGGAACGGGAGGGATCGCCGGTGATAATGAACATCAGGGACATGCAGGGGGCCAGATGCTCCTCCCGCAGCTTTTGGACCAGATCCAGACCGGAAATGCCGCTGGTGAAGGAGTAATCAAAAAGATAAATGTCAAATTTGCTGTAGGAGCAGATTTTCAGGGCCTCCTCTCCGTTTAGCGCTATGGTGATGCTGGTAAAGCCCATGGACTGCAGCATGGTTCTCATCAGGGAGGCAAAGGTATGCTGTTCGTCAGCGATAATTACCCTGAATTCGCTGTACTTCATGGAAGTAAAGGACAGCTCTTGCTGTTCTTCATCCCTGTTTTCGGTAAGTGGGGCGTTCATGTGTGATATGTCCCGGTTGTGTATGATAAATATTGAGCGGCGGTGATCTTCCAGCCGGCGTTTTTCAGGCGGGCGGCGCTGTCAAATGGCTACCTTTTGGCAGTTTTGGACTGGATCTCCGCGAAGTCCTTTTTCAGAAGCTCGGTACGTTCCGCCTGAACCTTGGAAAGGGGAATTCCCTCCAGAAGCCGGAGGTCCGAAGCGCATTCCTGAATCAGGCCCCGGGCGGCGTCCTTGCCGTTTCGGGGATCCTGTTTCAGCTGTATTTCAGACATATCCAGCAGAATCTGGATCTTGTTAAGAATGGCATTGGAATTTCCCGGAACCTTGCGTTTGGCCTCTTTAAACAGTCTGAGAGCCTCGTCCAGCTTGCCGTTTTTGTATTCTTTGATGCCCTGGGAGTTCAGCTCCTGATATTTGTTCCGGCGCTCGGCCTGTTCGGCATTTTTCCGGCTGACGCAGATATCAAGAATGTTCATGGCAATGTCGGAGGCGGCAGAGCGTCCGGCCAGTTCCTGGGAGAGATGCTCCGCCACCTCGTATTCGCCCAGGGAAAGGAGTCCCAGATACATGCCGATTTTTATGCTGTCGGCGATATTCCTGTTATCTTCGTTCATGGCGGTCAAAGCCTGATACAGCCTTCTCTTGCTGTGCTGCGTTTCGCCGCGGATAAGGGCCACCCGGGCTTCGCAGACCGTCTTGAAGGTTTCCATGGAAAACCTGTCCTTGCTGGTGCAGGCCTGGTAACGGCCGATAATGTTTCCGATAACCTTTTCCATGCTGGAAATGTGAAAGGGGTCGTGGGAATTTTCCACAAACATGAATTCGCACTGCACAAAGCTTTCCAGCAGCGTATCCACTTCCTCCGGGGAGTTTTTCCTGACATTAAGGAGCAGAGCCAGTCCGTCCCGGGCGGTCATAAAATCTCCGGCATTAAGGGCAGTGGTTATCTGAGTGTTCAAAAGCTTTTCCGACAGAGGAGAGAGCGCCACGGCCTGCCGGATGCTCTGAATGGCCTTTTCGGGCATGCCCAGGGAAAGGTAATTTTTTGAGACATATTCAATGGCGTCGGTCATCAGGGGCCGGCGCGTCAGCACGTCCTGAATGACGCTGAGGGATTCTTCGTGCAGCTTCCTGCTGTAGAGCACCTTTCCCAGAGCAAACTTGAGGTAGTCAGATTCGGAGCAGGCCATGCCCTCCTGGATCACCGCCTGAGCCAGGTTGTGCTGGCCGGTGCTGATATAGTAGTCTGACAGCAGACAGCGGCAGTAGACATCGTAGGGAGTGCCGGCGGACACGGCCTTTTCCAGGGCCGAGATGGCTCCCGGTGCGTCATTGCGGTAGATGCAGCTGTAGATGTCCTCCAGCTCCTTCTTTTTGGCCAGGGCTTTTTTCAGCCTCCGGGCAAACTGCTTCTGAGAAAATGGCTTCACAATGTAGTCATCGGGCTCCTGCTCCACGGCGCAGAGTACCTTTGATCGGGAATGATCCCCGGTAATAATGAACATCAGAGCCATGCAGGGGGCCAGATGGTTTTTCCGGAGGTGCTGTACCAGCTCCAGTCCGGAAATGCCGTTCCGGAACAAGCAGTCGAAAAGGTAGATGTCAAACTGGGCATGGGCGCAGATTTTCTGAGCTTCGTCGCCGCTGGAAGCAACGGTGATTTTGGAAAAACCCAGAGACAGCAGGATTCCCTTCATAAGAGAGGCAAAGGTGTGCTGTTCATCGGCAATGATGACCCGGAAATCGCTGTACTTCATAGCGGAAAATGCAATTTCCTGATTCTTGCCATCAGCGGTGTTTTCCGAAGCGGCGATCATGCTGTTAGTCCCCTGAGAAGTCCGTTAACAAGGCGGGAAGCGGCCTCGGCGCAATTACGGGATATCACTTCCCTGCCGCAGTTCTCCGGCAAAATGCCGGCAATCAGATATGTGTTTGCAGGGCCGGGCGAGATCGGGAAGGCGCTTGTGCGGCCGGAAGCCGAGACGCTGTCATATTGTGCGGGAATTCCGCCCGGATGGCAACAATCCCGCTTTAGTTTAATGGCCTTCGTCAAATAATCCGGAGCTCCCGGAAACGCTCCGGCAAATACCGGAGAGACAAACGCAAAAAGACAGAGCTTAACCATGATCGCAGGCAGCAGAAAACAGGGAACGCACGAAGGGGAATTGAGAAAAACAGGAAACGGACAATTGAGAGAATCTGGTGGAGGGGGATGGATTCGAACCATCGAAGCCGAAGGCGACAGATTTACAGTCTGTTCCATTTGACCGCTCTGGAACCCCTCCGCAAATCTGGTGCTGATAATATCAGAAAATTATGAAAAATAAAGCATTTTCGTAAAAAAGGCCGTTTTTCGTGAAAATCGGTCATTTTTTAACCGTTTTTCGGCCGTTTTGCTGCGAAACGGCAGCGCGGGGGTGTTTTTCGGGGGCATTTCGGGCCGTCTGGCAAGCAACTAACCATGGGAACTGAAAACGAATTTTCTGTGAACGTTTTCGCAAAAACGCATAAAACCCCGGCAAGAGCTAAAGATTGTCCCGGAACTGACGATAAGTTAAGTGAGCGGATATTGGCAGGAGCATGTTATGCTGGACATGGAAATAAGAAACAGTCTTCTGGTGGACGAACTTCAGCTGGGAACTCGTCTCAATGAAGCTGTTTCCCATGGAAATCGGGCAGATTTTGCTTTAATGCTGGCCATGATTTCACAGGATGTCACCGATGACGCCTCTGTTGTCGATCCTGTTAAGACCAAGCCTGAGCCCGCTGATCTGAGAAAAACCTTCTCGCTCCTTCCGGAAAGAAGCTTCTATGCCGAGGCACAGGACTTTGGAATGGAGAACAGGATCGGCGAATGCGTGGCGCAGGGAGCTTCAGCCACAGTTCAGCTTCTGCTTGCGGAAAGAGGCGAGCCTCTTGCAGTGAGAGAAGACGCCATCGGTCATGATGTGCGCGCCAATATGTCTCTGCTTGCCCGGGCCAAAGCCGACAGCGTTCTTGCGGGAACTGCTGTCGCGCGTGTCCCATATGATCTCAGAACTCTGGCCATTGTGGATGCGGTTACCGAATCCCGCAATATTCAGGCAAGGCTGTGAGCTTTTCAGCCATGACCTGAGGTTGCCGGGATTTATCCCGGTTTTTCTTTTTGGCTCTCCCTGAAAATTTCCTACCGGCGGGCGGCGATTTCCTCCCGGGTTTCCAGCCGGGCCAGATCCCCCTTCTTCAGCAGCACATAGGTGGAACCGGCTCCCCCGTGCCAAGGCATGGAGGTATGGTAGCCCAGCACTTCGGGCATATGCCGGAGCCAGTGGGCCACATAGCTCTTAAGAAGGGCCTTGGGCTCTGAGAATTCTCCCTTGCCGTGAATGATGAGAATGCAGCGCATGTTTTTGCGGATGGCTCTGACGATGGTTTTCCGGACATCTTTGTAGGCATTCTCCACCGTGTGATTATGGAGATCCACCCAGGCCTCCGGAGAGTATTCTCCGGCCTTCAGCTTCCGGAATATCCCGTACTGGAGCCCCGGGGTGCGGTAACTGATGGATCCCGCCGGATCCACGAAGGTCATCCCGGCAGTGGAAAAGAAGGACATGTCCTCCTCCTTTTTTTCATCCTCGGCCATTTCCCGGAGCTTGAGAGCCGCCTCTCTGTCCATGAGCTTTGTCACCTGGGGAATTTTGTCCTGCTCCAGCTTTTTAACTCCTTTCATCTGTTCCGCGAAGGATTTTTCTCCGGCGGGAGCCTCTTCCCGGCGGAGACTGTTTTCCAAAGCGGCCAGGCGTTCCCGGGATTCCCGCTTTTGCTGTTCCAGTTTTTGCTGCTCCCGTCTTTCCTGTTCCTGACGGGCGAGCTCCTGTCTCTTAATGGCGGCTTCCTTTTTCAGCTCCTCCTGTCTCTTTTCGGAGACGGCTTTTTTTAAATCGCTGAGACTGAAGTTTTTGGTCATGAGTTACCTCGCTGGTGTTACCGGGGAGAAATTGTGTTATCGGCGGTTCGGGCCGGGAATGCGCGGGCGCTTTCGATAATGCCGCAGATTTCCGGGAGCCCCAGAGTCAGAGACCGGGGCGTGGATCGCATTACCAGATCCTGGTTGGAAAACCGGTATTCCCTGATGGTAAGCCCGGCAGGCAGGGGCAGCGGCTCTGCCGTGCCGGCTCCGCTCCCTGACATGCTGCCCCCGGTGAAGTTAATAACAATGTCGGCCTTTCCCGATAGCAGAGCTTCGGCGCTGACTTCGGGATATTTCACCGGAGAGCGGGACAGAATGTTTTCTCCGCCGCAGATTTGGATAAGCTCATCAATGTAGGTACCCGGAGCAGATCCGATAAGGGGCTTCTGCCAGATGACGGGGAGCACCCGCACCCGGGGGGAGTCCCGGAAGCGATCTGCGGTGTCCCGGAGAATTTTTTCCAGCGTTTCCGCTTTCCGGCCGGCCTCCTCTGTCATGCCGATCCTTTTTCCGGCCTCCCGGATGCTTTCCGGAACGTTTTTGGCGGATTCCAGCCTCATAATCAGAATGTCCGGATAGGATTTTTTCAGCTTTTCCAGAAATACCCCGTTAAAGGAGTTTCCGGCAGCGATGATATCAAACCTGAGAGAGCCGAGAAATTCCAGATTGACGCTGTAAAAATCCCCGGCCACCGGAACCTCCTCAATTCCCGGAGGATAATTGCTGTTGGCATCCACGGCCTGAAAACAGGCCGGAGGAAGAAATTCCGCCAGAATTTCCGTGCTGTCCGGCGAGAGGGATACCGCCCGGGGCATGCCGGGAGGGCAGGAGGCGGCTCCGGCCTCCGGAATGCCGCCGAGAGCCGTCAGAATAAGGAGGATCTTAGTGATAGAACGAATAATAGTCATAGCCAATTCCGGACAGAATCAGTACCAGGAGAGCAAACCAGATTGCTTTCCCGGTATCGCTGATCATATCCCTGACCGACTTTTCCGTCGGGTTCTCGGTTCCTCCTATTTCCGGGAAACGGTAGAGCGTCAGGAGATAATACCGGGGACCGCCCAGCCTGATGTTTTCCTTGGAGGCTAACAGTGCCAGAGCCATGGCGGTGGTTTTGGAGGGCCAGCTTTGAATGGCTGCCGCCAGAGCCCGGGGGTCTGCCGGAGCCCCGCCGGGAAGCATGATAATAAAGGGGATGAGCCAGATGGCGGGCAGAATAAAGCAGAACTGCTCGACAAAATAGCAGCATCTTCCGAAATACTGATTAACCGGCAGCTTCAGGTTAAAGGCCATGCTCATAATAATGATAAGTTTTACTGCCAGAGCTCCGTAGATTCCCAGCAGGAGATAGGCAAAGGCCGGCACGTAAAAGCTGTTGATAAGTCTCAGGGCGGCGGATTCCGCGGCAGCCTTGTACATGCCCATGGGGCTGAGCTTTGCGGTGACTCTCAGGGTGAAGCGTCCCAGAATTTCCCGGGCCGCATTTTTCCGGTCGCTGTTAATATGCCGGGCCACTGCCTTTGCCATGGCCCGCTCCGGCCGGGACTCCAGCACTAAAAGCAAGAGGAAGAACTCTGTCAGGCTCTGGGCTAATTCCACACCGTCCAGAATTTCCCGAAAAGCGATGATAAAGGCGAATACCGGCGTCATGATCACCAGGGGCAGCATTACCCCCGCCATTTTCTGCTGCGCCGCACTGCTGCCGGGACGGTTTACCCGCCGTCCCAGAGCGGCTATGCCGGGTACCAGCTTATTCAGTCTCACAAAAAACGGAAACGGAATAAACCATTCCGTCAGGAGCGCCAGAAACAGGAGTCCGGTTCTGCTGTCCAGGGGGAGCGGGGTGATTTCCGTGCCCAGAATTTCGGTAATCATAGGCTGAGCCCTTTCTCAAGAATCTTGAACAGCACTTCCTGAGAGTTCCGGGCTGCCAGGGGGAGCATTTCGTTAAAGGTGATGTCGGCTTCTCCGTTGGCCTTGTCGGAAATGGATCTGATGACCAGGAAGGGCTTCTGGAATTCCGCGGCCACCTGGGCAATGGCCGCTCCCTCCATTTCGGTAGCCCAGGCAGCGGGGAATTTTTCATCGATGGCCTTGCGGGCGTCATTGCCGGCAATGAACTGATCCCCGCTGATGATAAGGCCGGAGTAAACGGAAAACCCGTATTTGGCGGCCACCTCCGCAGCTGCGGACATGGCGCTGTCCGTAATTTTCTTTTCCGCCGGAATGATCTGGGGAAAGCCCGGAACCTGTCCCGGCTTGTAGCTGAATACGGTGAGATCGAAGTCGTGCTGGGCGGCGCCGGAGGAGATTACCATATCCAGAGTTTTCAGAGCGGGATGAAGCCCTCCTCCCACGCCGAAATTAATAACGATGTCGCAGTTAAAGAAGCTGAACAGCACAGCGGCGGCGGATCCGGCGGAAACCTTGCCGATGCCCGAACAGGTAAGAACCAGATCCCGGCCTGCCAGGGTTCCTGAAATGTATTCATGGCGGCCAAAGCTTTTAGTGGCAGAAACGGCGATTTTTGTCCGGAGGTCGTTCACTTCTTCCTGCATGGCGCCGATAATTCCGTATTTCATAGCATCCCCTGAGATTATTTTGCAAAAGTTAAGGATTCCCTGTGAGGCGATATCCCTGTGAGCTTATGCCGCGCTGCCAGGCCCGGTTATTCCGGGACGATCTTGCGGCAGAACGGCTGCAATTTTATCATATTGCGGCGCTTTGATTCCGTTCGTTCTCCCGGGGAGGCAAAATCATGGCGGGAGGGTACGGCCATGGCAGGTACATGGTATAATGCCGGGGCTGTCCTGCATTTTGACAGAGCGCGGGATTTGATAACGCGGGATTTGATAAATGCCGGCAGGAGAAAATGAAGCAATTGACAATCTGGAATTTTAAGATGAAGAAGTCTTTTTTTGCCGGTCTTTTTTTACTGACAGTCTGCGGCTGCAGCTCAACCTCAAGGGTTCCCGCTCCTCCTCCGGATGATTATGCGGCAGTGGCTGACAAGCAGAATTCCATAACCGAACTGGACTGCGTAAACCAGAAAAGCTGTTCGCTGTCCGAGGAATATGTAAATGCGCTGGGACAGCGCTGCCGGGCTCTTTTCACTCAGGAGGGGGAGCTTGTGAAATATTGCCGGCCGTCCGAGAAGTCTTCTTATTGGGAAAAGATCCGGGTGCTGTAAAGGCCCGGAGCCGGCCTCTGCCCGGGGATCCGCTCCCGATCGTTTCAGAAAGCATGCTTTTTCACCTGTTCTGCCATTTCTCTCTTTTTTGGTTTTCCGGAACACCGGATCTCCGGCGCGGAGGCTTCCGTGAATTCCGCTGACAGCCTTTCCCTGAACCGTTTTATGCATACCTTCGGAGACAGTCTCCGGGAAAAGTATGGCGAAAACGTTTATAAAATCTCTCTTTCGGGTAATTTTACGTGCCCCAACCGGGACGGCACTCTGGGCCGGGGCGGCTGCACCTTTTGCAGCGTGGCCTCCTTTGCCGGCTCTCCCGCCCGGAAATCTCTCAGAGAACAGCTTCTGGAAAACCGGAACCCCCGGGCCCGGCTTTTTCTGGCCTATTTTCAGGCGTATACCAGCACCTATGCGGAGTTTGCGGTTTTAAAAAAATGCTATGACGAGGCTCTGGCTTCTCCCGAGGTTATCGGACTTTGCGTGGGAACCCGCCCGGACTGCGTTTCCGATGAGATTCTGGGACTTCTGGAGGATTACGGGAAACAGGGCTTCGAGGTCTGGCTGGAGCTGGGACTTCAGAGTTCCTTTGATGAAACTCTGGAAAGAATCAACCGCCGGCATACCTTTGCCGATTATGTCAGAACGGCAGTCCGGGCCCGGAAGCGGGGGATCCGGGTGTGCGCCCATATCATTGTCGGTCTTCCGGGAGAAGGACTGATGCACAGCCTGACTACTCTCGGCAGGGTTTTGGACATCGGGGCCGATGCCCTGAAGCTGCATCAGCTTCACATAGTCAGGGGCAGTCAGATGGAGCGGGAATACCGGCGGGGAGAAATTGCGGTGCTGTCTCTGGAGGAGTATGCCCGGATTGCCGCTCTCATGATCCAGCACACTCCGGAAAACGTGCTTTACGAGAGAGTGGGCGCTTCTGCTTTGAGCGGCATGCTGGTGGCTCCGGACTGGGCCGCCAAGCGCTGGCCGGTGATAAACGCCATTACCGCTGTTCTGGCCCGGGAGGGCGGGCAGGGCAGCCGGGTTCGCTACGCCTGAGGCCCCCGCTGTTCCAGTTTTGCTGCTGACCCTTTTGCTGTCATTCCATTCTGTTTGCGGTTCTTTCTCTCTGTTTCCTTGGTCACTTCGCACTTTGAATACTTCATGCAAGGTGAAAATGCGGGTTAAGTGATAATCTTTATAAGGGGTGATCCCCGCAGGATTCATAAGAAAGCAGAGGGCGGGATTTTATGGATAAAGATGTTTTGAGAGCTCGTGAGGCCACAAACGGCACAATGGCCCTGATACTTGCCGGGGGCCGCGGCAGCAGACTCCATCAGCTTACCAACACCAGAACAAAGCCGGCGGTGTATTTCGGGGGAAAGTACCGCATTATTGACTTTGTGCTTTCCAACTGCATAAACTCCGGCATTCGCCGTATCGGAGTAGTGACGCAGTACAAGTCCCACAGCCTTTTAAGGCATCTCCAGATCGGCTGGTCATTTCTCAGGAATCAGTTTAACGAGTATCTGGATTTGCTGCCGGCGCAGCAGCGCATGGACGAGGTGCACTGGTACCGGGGCACCGCTGATGCCGTTTATCAGAATCTGGACATTATCAGGGATCATCAGCAGAAGTATATTCTGATTCTGGCCGGGGATCATATCTACAAGATGGATTATGCCAAGCTGCTTCTGGATCATATTTCCAGCGGCAAGCCCCTGACGGTAGCCTGCATTCAGGTGCCCCGGACGGAGGCCAGCGCCTACGGCGTCATGGAAATCGACAAGAACGGCACCATTATTTCCTTTCAGGAAAAGCCCCGGAATCCCGGGGGCATGCCGGACAATCCCGACATGACTCTTATTTCCATGGGGATTTATGTCTTCGATGCCAAGGCTCTCTACGAGATGCTGGACGAAGACGAGCAGATGGATGATTCCCAGCATGATTTCGGCCGGGACATTATTCCCCGCATGGTTAAAAGAGGACTGGCACATGCTCATGATTTTGCCAAGTCCTGCGTTACAAACCGCGCCAAAAAGCAGATCTACTGGCGGGATGTGGGAACCGTGGATTCCTTCTGGGCCGCCAATATGGACTTGGCCTCGGTGACCCCGGATCTCGACATTTACGACCAGGAATGGCCTATTTGGACATCCCAGGTGCATCTGCCTTCCGCCAAGTACGTGCAGGATCTGAACGGAGCCTCCTCCATTGTGAGAAATTCCGTGATTTCCGCCGGGGTGATTTTAAGCGGCTCCTCCATCTGGTCATCGGTGCTTTTTTACAATGTGCGGGTGCATTCCTTCTGTTTCATTAACGAGGTGGTGGCTTTCCCGGACTGCATTATCCACCGGGGCTGCCGGCTGACCAGGGTGATTTTGGATCGGCACTGCGAGCTGCCCCGGAATCTGGTGGTGGGAGAAAACGCCGAGCTGGACGGCAATCGGTTCTATCGTTCCGAGGGCGGGGTGACCCTGATTACCCGGGCCATGCTGGCTTTGCTCCGTAAAAACGAACCGGATCTTTTTGAGGGGTATGATGAGTACTGCTCGAACAGGAATTAATTTTGCTGATGCGGTTCCGGCGGAGTTTCGGCTCCTGCTTCAGGCACTTGATAAGATGAAGGCATAACGGCGGGCAGACAGGGAAATGAGCGGTCGCAAAAAACTGAACGGAAAAAGGCTGAAAACGGATCTTTATCAGCACTCGCTGACTTACATTACCATGCTGTTCGGCTTTACGGTTACCTTTGTTATCACGGTTATCAACTGTCTGGTGACCCTGTTCATGGAAAACAATCTGCAGTTTGAGGATGTGGCGAAGCCTCTGTTCTACGGGGTCATCATCACACCGCTTCTGGCGCTGCTTCTCAATAAATACTTTTCTGAGGTGGAACAGGCCCGCAGTCAGGTAGAGGATCTGCAGAAGCAGGAAACCCAGCTCAAGACCTCCCTCACCAAGACCTACATCGCCATGATTAATCAGCGGGAAAAGAACAACACGCTTTTCCGGGAGCATGAGAAGCTGCAGGGCTCCTTCTATAACGAAATCTCCCTGAGGCAGGAGGCCCAGAGCCTCTTAGACGAGCAGATGGTGTTCTTTTCGGCCATCTTTGATCTCACGCCGGACATTATTCTGTATCGGAGCTTTAACGGAGAAATCAAGGGCTGCAGCGATAATCTTCTGCATCTCCTCCATGTGGAAAACCGCGCGGAGCTTGAAAGTCTGTTTTCCCGGGATCCGGAACTTAATGAGTGCTTCTGCTTCGGAGATGATGAGGTTATTAAAACCAAAAAAGACATCATGTATGAGCGCACCATTTCCGGGGTGATTTATCAGGTGCGGAAGAGACCGGCCATTAACCCCAAGGGGCAGCTTATCGGCACCATGATTTACGGCCATGACATTACCAAGCTTAAAAATGAACAGGATGTGCTGGAGCGGGCCTCCCGGGAAAAGAGCAACTTCATTTCCACCCTGAGCCATGAGCTGCGCACCCCTCTTAACGGCATTGTGGGACTCAGCGATATCCTGCTGCAAACCGGACATTTCAAGGGGGAGGATGAAAGAAATCTCAAGGCCGTCAATGTCAGCGCGGTAACCCTGGGCAATATTTTTAACGATGTTATCGACCTTAACAAGTTTGAAAGACAGACCTTCAGCGTGGTTCCGGAGCCCTTTGACTGGAAAGGATTTCTGGAGGATCTGGAAACATTGTCCCGGCTCATGACCGAGCAGAAGAATCTCAGCTTCAGTTTTAAGGTGACCGGGGAGAGTCCGGACAGGGTGGTTTCCGATCAGACCAGGCTGAGACAGATCCTCTGGAATCTTATTGCCAACGGCATCAAGTTTACAAAGAAGGGCGGCATTGCCATTGCGGTTTCCCAGAAAACCAATCCCGACGGCAAATTGTCAGTATCCTTTGAAATCGCAGATACCGGCATCGGCATAGCCCCGGAGGAGCAGGAGAAGATCTTCGGACTTTATTATCAGGTGCCGGGCACCAAACAGTCCACCGGTACCGGAATTGGCCTTTATGTGACCCGGGAGCTTACCCGCGCTCTGGGGGGCTCCATTCAGCTGGACAGCCAGCCGGGCCGGGGTACCACATTTACAGTTTCCTTTACCTGCGAGATCCGGAAGCGGGATCCGGAACCAAAGCCGGAGACGGACGCGCGCAAGGTGCTGAAATCCCTGAACATACTTTTGGTGGAGGATGTGGATCTTAATATTCTGGTCTGCAAGACCATGCTGGAAAAGCTGGGCAACCGGGTTCGGGCCGCAAAAACCGGCGCGGAGGCTCTGGAGCTTTTTAAGAGCGAGACTCCGGATCTGGTTCTTTTGGACATGCAGCTTCCGGATATGTCCGGGCTGGATGTGGCAGATCATCTCCGGGAAGATTTCAAGAGCGAGGTGCCTATGCTGGCTCTGACGGCGAATGTCATGCGGGATCCGGAGATTTATGCCGGCCACGGCATTGCCGGAGTCCTGTCCAAGCCGTTATCGGCTTCACGGCTGGCGGAGGCCATTACCGAATTTCGTGAAAATGCAAAGAGTAACTGATGAATAAGAGTAACTGATGAATAAGAGTAACTGAATATGAGCAACATTGATGATATTAACAGCAGCATTGACAACATCAACAAAAAATACATTGACGAAACCGTGGGCATTACGGGAGCGGAGCCTTTTACCGCCGCCCTGGGGCTGTTCAGAACCCAGGTGTCGGAATATATTGCAAGCTGCCGGACATACTTCAGAAAGGGGGAGTATGAGGAAGCCGGCAGGGAGCTTCACAAGATCAAGGGCGCGGCCAGCTCCATAGGGCTGTCCCGGCTGGCCGTCAAAGCCAAGGAGATGGAGCTCAGTCTTCTGGAAAAGCGGGAGAAGTACCCCTTTGACCCGGAGATTGCCGCCTTTAACGAACTGGTGGTTCAGGATGAAGCGACTCTGGGGCAGTATCTGAAGTCTTTCCCGGAATGACGGGAATCCCTCGGGGAGAAAGCCTGAGACCTGTCTGGCCTTAATACGCGAAGCAGGGCGGCGCGGCGGAGTTTTCCGGAAAGCAGCAAAAAAGGCAGGAGCTCCTGCCTTTTCCATTTTCTGCTTTGTTCACGCCGGAGCGTTTTGTCTTGCTTTCAGGTGAGAACTAGAATTCCACATCCACCCCGAAGCGGTAGCCTTCGCCGTGAATGGTTTCGATAAAGTTGAAGGCTTCGCCCTCCTCAAGGTGCTTTCTGAGCTTTCTTATGGTGACATCCACTGTGCGGTCGTGCTCCTTAAGCTCCCGTCCCATCATAAACAGCATCAGATCGGATCTGGTAACCAGAAGCTTGGCATGTTCGCAGAAGTACTGCAGCATGCGGAACTCGGCTTTAGGGAGCCGGGCTACCTGTCCGGAGGGAGAAAGAAGCTCATGGCTGTTAGCGTCCAGATTCCATCCGGAAAAGGCATAGCGGGCATTGGGAGTAGGCACGAAGGTATTCTGCTCGGCGGGCTGGGCGGCCGCCGGCTGCTTGTTTCTGGTGCGATTAATAAGGTTCCGGGCGCGAATGGTGAGCTCCCGGGGGTTGAAGGGCTTGGTAACGTAGTCGTCAGCTCCGATTTCCAGTCCCAGAATCCGGTCGATTTCATTGTCCCGGCCGGTGACAAAAATCAGGGCGATGTCTCTTTTCTCCCGGAGCTCCCGGGCCAGAATAAGACCGTTTTTACCAGGAAGGTTGATGTCCAGCAGGATGAGATCCACCTGATTCTGCCGGAGAATCTTATTCATCTGATCACCGTCGCCGGCTACGAGGGTTTCATAGCCTTCGGCCTGAAAAATAGAAGTCGCTACCTTGCAGGCTACAGGTTCATCGTCTACTATTAAAACTGTTGGTGCTGTCATGATGAAATAAATTCCTAAGAGACCGAAAATCAAAGGCGAAGCTGTCATTCTGTCCGACATCCGCCCTAATCCCCGATCCTATTTTAACAGAAATCACTTCTGCATTTCAAAACGTTAACAGAACTCATACAAATAATTTGCATTGATTAAAAAAACTGATCCTGAACCGGGGATTTTCAGCGGTTTTTCAGAGGAGGAAGGCAGGTTTCAGGAAACCGGATCTGCGAAACCGCTCGAAAACCCGGTCTCATCCTGCTACCTGTCAAAGCGGAGAGCGGTGCCGAAGCAGTTCTTGTTTGCCAGAACTCCGTTATGCACCACCTGATTGCCGTTAACGAAGGTATGAATAATGGAATTTGAAAAGGTCAGGCCCGTAAACGGCGACCAGCCGCATTTAGAGGCAATGACGCTGGGAGTAACCCTTTGAGGCTTTTCGGGATCGATGACCGCGAGATCCGCCCAGTAGCCTTCCCTGATAAAGCCCCGCTTGGAGATATTGAAGCGGATGGCCGGATTGTGGCAGTAGCCGGCGACCACATCCTCGAGAGATAGCTCGTTGCGCTTAACCAGCTCCAGAAGGGCGGGGAGAGCGAACTGTATCAGGGGAAGACCGCCCGGAGCCTTGCTGTAGGGGGCGTTTTTTTCCTCCGCGGTGTGCGGGGCATGATCCGTGGCGATGCAGGTTATCAGTCCGGTGCGGGTTGCCGTCACCAGAGCCTGCCGATCCTTTTCGGTTTTCACGGCGGGGTTGCATTTCAGACGGTTGCCCAGAGCGCCGTACCAGGTGTCGTTGAAAAACAGATGGTGGACGCAGACCTCGCAGGTAATCTGTCTCTGAGATACCGGCAGGGGAGCCCAGGGCTCAAAGAGACTGAGCTCCTCGGCCGTGGAGAGATGAAGCACATGCAGCCGGGCTCCGGTTTCTTTGGCCAGAGCTACCGCCAGAGAGGTGGATTTCAGGCAGGCCTCCCGGCTCCGGATCAGGGGATGCATGGAGGCATCCATGCCGTCTTCGCCGTATTTTTCCCGGAAGAGAGCGGTGTTTTTGCTGATGATTTCATTGTCCTCGCAGTGGGTGACCACCGGTACCTCGGCCGCCCTGAAAATATTGCGCAAGGAATCCTCCCGGTCTACCAGCAGGGTGCCGGTGGAGGACCCCATAAACACCTTGACGCCGCAGACCTCCCGGGGATCCAGGGATTTGATTTCCTCCAGATTGTCGGGAGTGGCGCCCAGGTAGAAGCCGAAGTTGGCCACGGAGGATCTTCTGGCGATATCCTTTTTGACGGCGATATCCCGGGAGGTGGTGGCCGGAGGAGTATTGTTGGGCATATCCATGAAGGAGGTGACCCCGCCCAGAACTGCCGCCCGGGCTTCCGAGGCCATATCGGCCTTCCAGGTGCTGCCGGGTTCCCGGAAATGCACCTGATCATCGATGCAGCCGGGAATGACGATCTTGTTTTCGCATTCGATGATTTCTGAGGCCTGATCCCCGGAAACAGAGCTGGCAATGCGGGCGATGCGGCCGTCCCGGATCAGGAGATCCCCCTTGAAGGTGGCTCCCTCATTGATAATAGTGGCGTTTTTTAACAGTACTGAATTCATTTGAGCAGAAAAGTCCTGAATTGTCATGAGGATTCCGGAGCAAGCTCTCCGGACGGAAACCGCTTTTGCTTCCTGCGGGAACATTTGTCACTGGCCGCAGGTTCGGGGAAGATCTTAACATATCCCGGGAGACCCGGGATATGATTTCCCGGGGAGCAGTTTTTGAAATGAGCGGTTATTCCGGGAAAAGCAGCTTTTCAAAGCGCCTCTTAATGCTTGCAGCCGGGGTGATGTCCAAGGTCATAATCGTCTCGGAGGATTTGCCTTTTCGAAGATTCACGCCGGCTTTAATGCTGCCTTCCATGCAGTCGTACTCCACGCGATAGCTGTATTCCAGCCCGTCTTCAAAGGTGTCCAGAAACGCAGTTTCAAAGTTCGGATCCGCAATGAGGGTGTTGATTACAGCAAGATGCTTTTTAATTTCTTCAGGGGACATGGCTGTTCTCCGTATTTATGCAGGTTAAGAGAGGCTGAGGATTGCGGCAGAAGCCTGGGAAAACGGCGCGCCTCCGGCTCTGCCGCTTTCAGTCCGTATCAGCTCCGGAAATCACTGTCATCCTTCGGGAAAAACTTTCTCGTCAGAAAGTCGTCGGGGGAGAGCTCAAGATCCAGAATCTGCTCCTTGGGCCCGCTGTGGGGAGTCCGGGTTACCGTCACATTGATTGCTGGTACGCCCGTTTCTTTAAACTCGGTCCAGACGTCATAAGCAAACTCTCCCCCGGAACATACCGTGTTCAGAGTCAGATTCTCGAAATGCTCAAGAGTCAGAAGCTCTCTGATGATCTCCATATGCTGCTTAAGTTCAGTGGCGTTCATATTTACCTCCAAGTTTTATGCTATTATATAATAAAATATTCATTATGCAAATAAAAACTGCGTAACAAAATAAAAAATTGATACTTGGATAACAGTTTCGGTCGGCTTAAGCGGGATCTGCATTTTCTGAGGGGTTTCAGGCTTGTTCCGGGCCAAAATAAAGGCGGCTGTGCTATAATCACCGGGAGTTTACGCAGGAAAGCCTGAAAGAGCCTCCGGGGCTTTCAGGCCGGTTTTCCTCAGCCGCAAGGAGTCTTTATGAGTGATTTAAAGCAGTATGAGCCTTCCTTCCAGAAGAAGGATTTTGAGGTGCTGGAGAAGAAGAGAGCGTTTCAGGGGTATTTTGCCATCGATGTCTATAAGACCAGATACCGCAGATTTGACGGCTCTGAAAGCGCTGTGATCACCCGGGAAATTTTTGAAAGAGGGGATGCGGCGGCGGTTATTCCCTACGATCCGGAACGGGATGCCGTGGTGCTCATTGAGCAGTTCCGGCTGGGGGCGGCACGGGACACGGAATCCCCCTGGCTTCTGGAGCTTCCTGCGGGCATTGTGGATCCCGGTGAAACTCCGGAAAACACCGTGATCCGGGAAATGCAGGAGGAAACCGGACTTTCTCTTATGAAGGTCTGTCATGCCCTGGATTTTCTCACCTCTCCCGGGGGTACCACGGAGAAGATTTATCTTTATGCGGGACTGGTGGACTCCTCCGGAGCCAGGGGCTGCCACGGTCTTCTGTCCGAATCCGAGGATATCCGCGTTCTCTCCGTGCCGCTCCAGGATGCTCTGGCGCTGGTGGATTCCGGAAGAATACGCAATTCCATTGCCATTGCGGGGCTTCAGTATCTGGCTCTCCACAAAAAGGAGATCTGCGATCTTTTCAGGGGATGAGTTTGCGGGATAAAACAGTGTCCGGGTCACGATTCTCATGTTTTGCCGCTGGCAATTCCTGAATTTGTGGGATAGACGGCACTTGCCTTTGGCGCAATAAATTAAAATCAGCAGAATTGTTTTGTTCTGTAAATAATCGTATGACGGCCCTGCCAGGCAAAGTCAACCGGGCAAAGTCAGGCAGAGGATTTTTTATAATTATAAAAATGCAGCAGTTTGATCAAGACAGAGTTTCCCTGAAGCCTGATCGCGAGGATGGGGCTTTTTCAGTTTTGCAGATTACGGATACCCATATTTTTGGGAAGCCGGGGAGCACTCTTGTCGGAATAGATACCCGGAAAAGCCTGCAGGCGGTGGTGGCGGCGGTAAAGGACCAGGGGATTCCCTTTGATTTTGTTGTTACCACCGGAGATCTTTCTCAGGACTATACGCTGGAGTCCTACGTTGCATTCCGGGATATTATGAGGGCGTTTTCCGAGCCGGTGTTTTTTTTGCCGGGAAATCATGATGACGGCCCCCTGATGTACCGGGAAATGGCCGGACTGGGAATCAGCGCCGCCCGGAACATCATTATCGGGAAGTGGCAGTTTGTGCTTCTGAATACTCAGGTATACAACAACCCCATGGGCTGGATACTGCCGGAGCAGCTGGCCTATCTGGAGGGCTGTCTTGAGGAGCATCCGGATCTGTATACGGCGGTATGCCTGCACCATAATCCCTTTGAGGTGAAGTGTCTCTGGCTGGATGCTCATGTTCTGAAGAACCGGGATGATCTAGTCAGTCTGGTTTCCCGCTATCCCCGGGTGCGTCTGGTGCTATGCGGTCATGTGCATCAGGAGCATGATTTTATTCAAAACGGCGTGCGCTATATTTCGTCCCCATCCACCAGCATTCAGTTCGCGCCGCTGTGCGACAGGTTTACACTGGATGCTCTGGGGCCGGGGTGGCGGTATCTGAAGTTTACCCCGGACGGCGGCATTTCAACGACTGTTCACAGGCTCGCCGGCGGAGAGTTTCTTCCTGATTTCACAGTCGGCGGCTACTGAGCTTAAGTCCTGACCGGCGCTTATTCTTACTGAGGTGGCATATGTCCAAGGATACAGTTGTATACATTCACGGTTTTTTGTCCGGAGCCAAGTCTGAAAAGGCTGTCCTTACCGAAAAATATCTTAAGGAAAACTGTCCCGGGGCGGATTTCTTCACTGAGAATTTCCCCAATACCCCCAAGGAGGCCTATGATGCGGTGGATGCCCTGATTGGCCGGCTTATTGCCGAGGATCGCCGGGTGGCTCTCATAGGGAGCTCCATGGGCGGTTTTTACTCCATCTGCATGTCCCGCAAGTATAATGTCAGAGCCGCTCTCATTAATCCCTGCGTTTTTCCCTGGAAGCTGATGCCGGCTATGCTGGGACCGCACGTAAATCCCTACACCGGGGTGAAGTTTGAGGTTACAGAGGAATACATCGAGACGGTTAAGAAGCTGGGAGAGCTGGCTGAGCCGCGGCCGGAAAAGCTTGCTCTCTATCTCTGCCGGGGCGATGAGGTTCTGAATGCGGCGGAAAGCGCTGCGTATCTGGGCAATGCCGCGCTGGTGCATATTGAGGACGGCGGAAACCATCGCTTCCCGTCATTCGCCGCCTGCCTGCCCGAAATTATCAGCTTTCTGCTTAAAAAGGAGTAACAGGCGGGCTTTTTCCGCTGTTTGCCGCTGCTGCCCCGTAATGGCGCTTGCAGCGGGATGATATAATGCCATTAAGGTTGCCGGTGCTTTGGGTATCGGCATCTTTTTGGCATTTTTGTTTTATTTTTTGTATTTCACTGGTGTTGGCATGGTTCAGGATAACAATGTTTATAACGGAGACTCCATTGAGGTTCTGGAGGGGCTGGAGCCGGTAAAGAGGAGAGCCGGCATGTATACGGACACCTCGAGACCGAATCATCTGGGGATGGAGGTTATTGATAACAGCGTAGACGAAGCGCTGGCCGGATATGCCGACAAAATCGAGGTTGTTCTTTATGCTGACGAATCTCTGTCAGTGTCAGATAACGGACGGGGCATGCCGGTGGATCTCAATACGCAGGAAAATGTCCCGGGCATTGAGCTTATTCTGGGAAGACTCCATGCAGGCGGCAAATTCTCCAATAAGAACTATACCTTTTCCGGCGGACTTCACGGCGTGGGGGTAAGCGTGGTGAATGCTCTCTCCAAAAGGCTGCGGGCCGAGGTGCGGCGGGACGGTCTTGTTTATGCCATTGAGTATCAGAACGGCGACAAAACTCAGGATCTGCACACCGAGGGCACCGTGGGCCAGCGCAATACCGGAACCTTCATTCGCTTCTGGCCGGATCCGAAATATTTTGACAGCGCTCATTTCAGCTGCCATTCCCTGAAGGCCATGCTCAAGGCCAAAGCCGTGCTCTGTCCCGGTCTCACCATTGTTTTTAAGAACGAAATCACCGGGGAAAAGGAGCAATGGTCCTTTAAGGGCGATCTGTCCAGTTATCTCGCGAATGAAATGCGCGATCGGGAAACAGTTCCCGGCACGCCATATGCATCAGCAGCAACAAATCCGGATTCCGAAGTGTCCTGGGCGGCGGTCTGGTGCGATGACGGCAATGACTCGGTGTCGGAATCCTATGTGAACCTTATTCCCACCCCGCTGGGGGGCACTCATGTCAATGGCATGAGACAGGCCTTTACCGATGCCATCAGGGACTTCTGCAATATTCAGAATCTCCTGCCCCGGGGACTCAGTCTGACTCCGGACGATGTCTGGAATCACTGTTCCTATGTGCTGTCCGTAAAGATACAGGAGCCGCAGTTTTCCGGACAGACCAAGGAACGCCTGACCTCCCGGGAATGCGCTCAGCTGGTGAGCAATGTGGTCAGGGACAGCTTTTCTCTGTGGCTTAATGCCAACACCGAGGAAGCCCGGGCCATCAGCGATTTGTGCATAAAATCGGCGCAGCAGCGGCAGAAGACCTCCCGCTCCGTTACCAGAAAACGGGCGGTTTCAGGGCCGGCCCTTCCCGGCAAGCTTAAGGACTGCATTACCGCAGATCCCTCCCGGAGCGAGCTCTTTCTGGTGGAGGGGGATTCCGCCGGGGGATCCGCAAGCTCAGCCAGGGATCGGGAGTATCAGGCGGTGCTGCCCCTCAGGGGTAAAATTCTGAATACCTGGGAGAAGGAAAGCGATGATATTTTCGGTTCTCAGGCCATTCAGGACATTTCGGTGGCCGTGGGACTGGATCCCGGCAGCGATGACCTGTCCGGACTCAGGTATAACAAGATCTGCATTCTGGCGGATGCGGATTCTGACGGACTTCATATCGGCACTCTGATCTGCGCTCTCTTTATGAAGCATTTTCGGAAGGCGGTGGAGGCGGGGCATCTTTACGTGGCGATGCCGCCCCTGTACCGCATTGATGCCGGCAATGAAAAGTTTTACGCCCTGGATGAGCAGGAAAGGGACAATATGCTGGCTAAGCTGGAGAAAAAGAAAAAAGGGCGTATTGAGGTGACCCGGTTTAAGGGCCTGGGCGAAATGAACGAGGATCAGCTGAAGGAAACCACCATGGATCCGGCTACCAGACGCCTGGTGCAGCTGACTCTCAGCGATGACAATCTGGAAGAGGTCAGGGCGCTTATGGACAAGCTTCTTTCCAAGGACAGAGCTCAGGATCGCCGGGAATGGCTGGAGGTTAAGGGAAATCTGGCAGACATCAGCGATTAGCTGAGGAGGCAATATGGCTGAGGCCGACGGGCAGGAAAAAACCGAACAACCCACCGAACGACGAATTGAGGAATCCCGCAAAAAGGGGCAGATCGCCCGTTCCCGGGAGATGGGAACCTTTTTTGTGCTGCTATCCGGAGTGACCGGACTGTGGTTAATTTCGGGAATGCTGTACCGCGCGCTTCTGGATGTCATTCACCGCTGCTTTGTCCTGAAAAAGGCCGATCTTTTTGACGTTACCGTGATGGAAAAGACCCTGCTGGAAAACGTCTCCTCGCTGGCTCTGCCTATTATTGCCATGTTTGCCGTGGTTTTTGTCTGCGCTCTTATCGGCAGCATTATTGTGGGCGGGGTGAACTTTTCCAGCGAGGCCATGGCCCCGAAATTCAATAAGCTCAATCCGGCCAACGGCATTAAAAGAGTATTCAGTTCCAACAGCGTCATCGAACTTGTTAAATCGATTCTTAAAATCCTTCTGATTTCCTCCTTCTGCTTTTTCCTGATTCACGGCCGCCTGGAGCTCATCCTGAATTTTTCCACCATGGAGATTTCCTACGCTGTGCGGGAGGCGGTGAATCTCATGTTCTGGACCATGCTGTTTATTGTCTGCGCCATGATTCCCATAGCTCTTTTGGACGCTCCTTATCAGCTTTGGCATCATAAGGAAGAGCTGCGCATGACCAAGCAGGAGGTTAAGGAGGAATTCAAGAATCAGGAAGGCAATCCCGAGGTCAAGGCCCACCTGCGGCAGATGATGTTTCAGATCATCAACCGCAAGATGATGCAGAAGGTGCCGGAGGCCGATGTGGTGGTTACCAATCCTACGCACTACGCCGTGGCTTTGAAGTATGACCGGGAGGGAACCACTGCTCCGGTGCTGGTAGCCAAAGGCGTGGATGAAGTTGCCGAAAAGATAAAGGAGATCGCCCGGGAACACCAGGTGATGATTGTGCCGGCTCCTCCCCTGGCTCGTTCTCTCTACTATACTACTGAATTTGACGAGGAGATCCCCCGGGGGCTTTTTGCGGCAGTGGCTCAGGTGCTGGCCTATGTTTATCAGATGCAGAACTTTAAGAAGGGGAAGGGGCAGCGGCCCCGGGATCTGGCCAAAGATCTGCCGATCCCCGAGGATCTCCGGCACTGACCCTGCCTGGACAGCGAGATGAAGAAAGGGCTTCTCCGATGGGGGAAGCCCTTTTACATGGAAGTCCGGCAGCTTTATTGCCGATTATTTGCCAATATCCCGCAGCTTAACCCCGTCCATCAGATTCTTCTCCAGGTGTTCCAGAGACACGCCTTTGGTTTCCGGCACATACATGATGATAAGGAATATGGCCAGAATTGAGCATGCGGCGTAAAGGAGCATGGTGATATCGGCTCCCAGGAGAGACAGGAGGGGCAGGAAGGTGGCGGCTATGGCCATATTGGAGAGCCAGTTGGCGCCGGTGGAACAGGTAATGCCGAAATCTCTCCCCTTAAGAGGCTGGATCTCGGAACAGAGAACCCATACCACAGGACCGGCGGAGAAGGCGAAGGCAATGATGAACACCAGCACTGAAATGATGGCTGCCATGCTGTAATTGAAATGCATGAATGCGGCAACTCCGGTCATGGCTGCGGCCATAATGGAATAGCCGGCTATGAGAATCGGTTTCCGGCCCCACTTGTCTATATAGGCGATGGCAATGAAGGTTGCCAGCACATTGGTAAGACCGATGGCAATGGTGCCGACATTGGCGGCGAATTCGGAGGTATAGCCGGCTGCCTTGATGAGTTCCGGTCCGAAATACATAATGATGTTGATGCCGCACAGCTGCTGCATAAGCTGCAGAGTAATGCCCAGGAAGACAGTTTTTCTGAAATTGGGCTTTTCCCGGAACATGGCAAAGCCGCTGTTTCCGGAATGGGCGGATACGGTGTTTATTATTTCCTGGGCTTCGCTGGCGGCTTCATCAGCGGAAGAGCGGATCTTCAGAAGGACGTTTTTGGCCTCTTCGGTTTTACCCACTGAAATCAGCCAGCGGGGAGATCTGGGAAGAAAGAAGACTCCGGCCAGGAAAATCAGAGACGGAATCACGGTGATTCCCAGCATGGCTCTCCAGCTCAGGGAAATGTCCGCTATCAGAAAATTGGCGGCGATTTGCCCTTCGGCTCCGGTGAAGGTGTTATTCCGAATCAGGGTGTTTACCACAAAGGAGGTCAGGATACCGATGGTTATGAGCAGCTGATACATGGTGATCATGGTGCCGCGGATTGATTTGGGAGCGACCTCTGAGAGGTAGAGAGGAGCAGTGAAGGAGGCTATTCCGATGGAGATTCCCACAATGATTCTGGCAATTATGAGGATCGTTCCGTTCCAGGCCAGGGCGCAACCGAGAGCCCCCAGAACAAAGCATGAGGCGCTGATAATAAGCGAAATTTTTCTGCCGAGCTTTTTGGTAAGTTCTCCCGATATCAGGGCGCCTGCGGTAGCCCCGCCCATCATGGAGCCCACCACCCATGAGATGACGCTGTCGCTGCAACCGAGATCCTGCTTGATGAAATCCTTGGCCTGGGCAATGACGCCGATGTCTATGCCAAACAGCAGGCCGGCCAGCGCTGCCATAAAGCATACTAAAAATACTGTTTTGGAGTTGTTATTAGCCATTTGTTTGTTACCTGATAAAGAAGACCTTTTGCTGAATTTCTGAGGTGTATTTTGCGGTTAAAACACCTACGGATTCAAAACTGTCGTTATCACCGAAGGTTACAGTTTATGACAGGATTATATGATACTTGCCGTGAAATCAGAAGCCGGGGCTCATGATTACGTGATGATTACAAGGTTGTTACAGAAAAATGCCGGGAAACCGCAGTTTCGCAGGGAGGGGGCTTTTTGTAAAAGCCGGTGTTTGCTGCCTCAGTTGCCGTTTTCATGACAGTTTCAAAGTTCCCGGCGCGGTTTCAGTTGTGAAAGTGCTATGGATGTAAAAGATACAAAAACGTTTTCGGCTATAATGCAGAAGAGCGGTTCCGGAGCGGAATTATTCATTGAGCTTGATAACGGGTTATTTATATGAGTGAGTTAAAGCTGCCTCTTTTTAGCAAAGCCTCTGTTTTGGTTGTTGGTGACGTTATGGTTGACCGGTACTGGAAGGGGCCGGCCACCAGGATTTCTCCGGAGGCTCCGGTTCCGGTAGTCCGCATCGTGGACAGAGAGGATCGTCCCGGAGGGGCGGCTAATGTGGCTCTTAATATTTCTTCTCTGGGGGCGGGCTGCACTCTGGTGGGCTTTGTCGGCAACGATGAGAACGGCAGGCTTCTGAAAAACCGCATGGAGCACTCCCATGTGCGGACTTCGTTTGTAGTCTCCAATAATCTTCCCACCATCACCAAGATGCGGGTGCTCAGCGTGGGGCAGCAGCTTCTGCGGCTGGATTTTGAGAAGGGGTTTCAGGGAACCGATCAGGCCCCGATTCTTTCCCGGGTACGGGATGAAATTTCCCGGCATAAGGTGGTGATTTTTTCTGATTACGACAAGGGAGCTCTGGAGTCCGTGCGGAAGATGATTGAAATCGCCAAAAGAGCCGGGACTAAGATTTTAATAGATCCCAAGGGCACCGATTTTGAGAGATACCGCGGCGCCTATCTGATAACCCCGAATACCAAGGAGTTCGAGGCGGTGGCCGGACATGCCGAAAGCGAGCAGGATCTTTATGACAAGGGCCTTAAGATGGTGAATAAGTATGATCTGGGAGCTCTCCTTATCACTAGATCGGAAAAGGGCATGACGCTGATCCGCCGGGATGCTGACCCTCTTACCATTCCCACGGCGGCGAAGGAGGTTTACGACGTTACCGGCGCCGGCGATACGGTGATCGCCACGGTGGCTGCCTGCCTTGCAGCCGGCTCCTCCCTGCCCGAAGCCTGCGCTCTGGCCAATAAGGCTGCCGGAGTGGTGGTAGGCAAGATCGGCACCTCCACGGTGAGTGTGGCAGAGCTTAAAACCGCGCTTTGCGAGCCCTCCGAGCAGCCGGACGGGCTGGTGACTAAGGAACGGCTTCTGGAGCTTGCTGGGCTGGCCCGGGCTCATGGCGAAAAGGTGGTTATGACCAATGGCTGCTTTGATATCCTGCATGCCGGTCACGTGGCTTATCTCCGGGAGGCCAGAAAACTGGGGGATCGTCTTATTGTGGCGGTGAACACCGATGAATCAGTAGCCCGGCTTAAGGGGCCCTCCCGTCCCATAAATAACCTCCAGAACAGAATGGAGGTACTGGCAGCGCTGGAGTCCGTGGACTGGGTGGTGCCATTTGGCGAGGATACCCCCCGGGAGCTTATCAGCGAGGTGCTTCCGGATATCCTGGTCAAGGGCGGAGATTATCGCCCGGAGGAGGTGGCCGGCGGGGCCGAGGTTATTGCCAATGGCGGCGAGGTCAGGATTCTGCCCTTTAAGCCGGGGTGCTCCACTACTGCCATCATCGATAAAATACTGAATAAGTCCTGAGTTCTTCCAGGCTCTCCCGTTAATGGGAGAGCTTTTGCTTCCGAAGCAGAGAACGGAGGCTCTGGAAAACAGAAAGGCAGTTTACAGAATAGCAGACGCAAAAACGAAGCTCCCGCAGGTAATCCTGCGGGAGCTTTTGAATTATGGCAGTCAGACTGAATTACCAAGACTTGGAAACCCGATCCAGCATATCATAGAGGGCCAGAGCCAGACGATCCTCCCCGAAGAAGTTTCTGATGGCCGGAAAATCCTCCACCGTAGCAGCATAGTAATGCTTTTCCTCGCTGTCGATCATGGTCATGCGCTGACAGACGAACTTGTCGTTTTTGGTCTTAAAGAGCTTAAGATAGCCCAGCCGGCGATCATCCTTGTTCTGGCGCTCTTCAACATTGCAAATCTGCCAGCCCTTGAAGTTGATGTCAATTTTGCCGTCACGTTTTACGATTTCGTCTTCGGGAATATCGGAAATCTTTTTGCACAGGTCAGAGCGTTCCTTGATAATGGCATTCTTGTGGTCTTCCTCGGTAACCTTAATGAGACCCTTATCTTCGCTGCTGCCGCCGCCGATTACGCCTTTGATCCTATCAAACAATCCCATGGCTATTATCCTCCTATAGAAGCTGTGTATATATTAATGGCTATACGGCCATTGCGGGAATTTTTTGAGTGAATTTTGTGAGGTAGCGGGATATGGATGCGGTATCAGCAGAAAAAAAAGAAAATTTTTCATCATTTGCGTATTTCTGAACAAAAACCGGCAAACCCTGCATGGTCTGCCGGAACCATCTCCCGGAATCTCCGCTCATCTCCGACTTTGCGCCGGGGAGCGGTTAAAGCGCATATCAGCGCATTAACCCTGAGTTTATGAGATTTATATCCTCTTCTGACAGCAGTCCGGAGGTATATCTCAGCTTCACCCAGCTGGTGATGTAGTTATAGCGGGCATTAGCCAGATTGCTCTTGGCGCTGTAGAGATTTTTGGTGGCATCAAGCACGTCCGTAATGGTACGGGTACCCACCTGATATCCAGCTTCGGTAGCTTTAAGCGCGCTTTCAGCGGATATTACGCCCTGCTGATAGGCTTTGACAGTGCCGATGGCAGCATTGATATTGTTGTACTGATTATAGATGCTGTTCTGGACGCTGCGGTGAGTTTTTTCCAGGTCCTCGGAGGCTGCTATGTAATCGGCCTTGGCCTGCTCCACCTGGCTGGTTACCGCGCCTCCTGAATACAGAGGCATATTGAACTGGACGCCTATTCTTGCGGAATTAAGCGTGCCGTCCTGAGCAGACATATAATCGGCCTTGTAATTGGTATACTGGGAACTAAGAGAGCCTACGAGATCCAAAGTAGGTTCGTGTCCGGTCTGGGCTCTGGTTATTCTTTCCTTGCAGATTTCCTTGGAAACCATTTTAGACTGCAGGCTCATGTTGTTCTCTTCTGCGGTTTTAAGCCAGAATTCTGCATTGCTCTTTACTCCCGGAGTAGAGAATCTGCTGACATCAAGCTTTGCCAGCTCCTTGTGATAGGTGCCGGTTATCTGTCTCAAATCCTCGATGCTGTTAGCCACATTATTTTCAGCTACTATGACTTCAGCAACGGACTGGTCATAGGTAGCCTGCGCTTCCTGAACATCGGTGTTGGCAATGAGACCGACCTTGAATCTCTGGTTTGATTCATCAAGCTGTCTTTTCAGAGCCGTCTGGTTTGCTTTGGCATATTCCAAGCTGTCCATAGCATTAAGAACACCAAAATAGGCCACGGCAACTCGCAGAATGAGATATTGCTTAGCATCATTGTACAGCAGATCCATCTGGGTGGCAGTCTTCTGAGCAATGCTGCTGGAAATAAAATTTGAGTGTCTCCAAATGGCCTGCTGGAGAGACAGGGAACCGCCGGCCGTAAAAGAAGTGTTGAGGTCATTTTTGTTCGTTTTGGTGTAGGAAGCGTTTCCTGAGAGATTAATCTGGGGCAGGTTTGCAGCATCGACTTCATTTATGGCAGCATAAGCAGAATCTCTTTCCGCCTTAGTCTGCAGGACAGTCGGATCCTTTTGCTGGGCCAGATTGTATATATCAAGAAGGTTATCTCCGAGGGCACAGGAAGCTGCGGAACTGAACAGCAGAGCGGCAATGAATTTGAGATGCATAATATCCTCGTAACGTCAATCTGTTAAACAGCGGTTATTATATCCAAAGTGAATTTTATGGCGTACTGCGATTGCAGAAAAATTTTCATTATTATTGAGTGCCGGCACATACGCCTCAGGCAGATTACATCCAATTTGCCTGACTGTGTCTGATATGTCAGGTGCGGACACTGTGGCGGGAAACCGTATTTTAAGGCATACGATAAAATATGACGCGAAAAGCCCGGCACAGCCAAAAAACTCATCAGAAATTTCAGGGGAGACAGAAGCAAAGAAGAGGATGAATCAGAACTGATTTCATGGTGGAGCTACGCGGGATCGAACC
>DFFT01000179.1:94585-94813 GCA_002372325.1 Succinivibrionaceae bacterium UBA3769
CTCCCAGCTGAGCTATAACCCCAAACGTGGAAAATGATACATGATACGGGGAAATGTGTCAAATTTTTTGAGTTTGCGACAAAACCGGGGAAAATACAATAAACGCAAAACAGCAAACTCAGAAAAAAACACGAGTTTGAGAAGATTCAAAAGGATGGAGGAGAAAAGAGAACCTGAAACCGCAAACCAAAGAACAAGGTTTGTGGTGGAGCTACGCGGGATCGAACC
>DFFT01000179.1:94878-96985 GCA_002372325.1 Succinivibrionaceae bacterium UBA3769
TGCATGCCATGCAAGCGCTCTCCCAACTGAGCTATAACCCCTCAACGCCGCAAATGGTACTTGATCTTCTCAAGGGTGTCAAATTTTTTTTGCATAAAAATTTTAAAAATTTCCGAAAGCGGGGGGAATTGCCGTTTTTCAGGTCAGAAATTAACCATCTGAAAACCAAAATACTGGTTTTGCCGGGATTTTGGGATAGGCTCCGGGCATTTTTGCATTTCAGATCTGTGAAATATCACAGGAGTCCAGATTGCAGGACATGACGAATTTTCGGGATTAAGGATCGTGAAAGATTCGGGAAAACAGCGGGAGGGTATTTCTTATGAGAAAACGATGTCTGATGAAGAAGGGAAACCGCAATTATGCAGCTTCCCTCAGCTTAAGTTTTGTCTTTAATCCGGCAGTTCTCGGGAATTATTCCTTTCCGAAGCTGTTACGGAGATAGTCGATGGTCTTTCTGATTCGTTCAAAGGTCTTTTCGCGGCCCACCAGCTCCATGGTAATGCCCATTTCCGGAGATACGCCGCGGCCGGTTACCGCCAGTCTGAGAGGCATTCCGACCTTGCCCAGCCCCACATTCATGTCGGTGGCTACGGTTTTGAAGGCCTCCTCGATCTTTTCAGCCTGCCAGTCGCTGACGGCTTCAAGCTTGGCCAGAGAACGTTCCAGAGCTTCGGCGCTGTTTTCCTTGAACCACTTTTTCGCAGCCTTGGGTTCGTATTCGGTGTAGTCCTGATAGAAATAGACGGAATTTTCAGCCATTTCCTTAAGGGTTTTGCATCTTTCTGCCTGAGCCTTTACGATGGCAGTGAGTTCAGGTCCCTTGCTGTAATCGATGCCCAGATTGTTCATCTGCCACACCAGCTCCTCGGCCACTCTTTCCGGAGGCAGAGTCTTGATGTAGTGCTGGTTCATCCATTTAAGCTTGTCGGAGCTGAAAGCCGAAGCGCTTTTGGAGACGTTTTCCAAAGCGAAAAGATTAATCATCTCCTCCAAAGAGAAGATTTCCTGATCGCCATGTCCCCAGCCCAGCCGTACCAGATAGTTGATAAGAGCCTCGGGCATAAAGCCGTCATCCCGGTACTGCATGACGCTGACGGCTCCGTGTCTTTTTGACAGCTTGGCTCCGTCATCCCCCAGAATCATGGAAACATGGGCAAATTCAGGCACCTGAGCCCCCAGAGCCTTATAAATGTTGATCTGGCGGGGAGTATTGTTAATGTGATCCTCGCCGCGGATAACATGAGTGATTTTCATGTCCCAGTCATCGATTACCACGCAGAAATTGTAGGTGGGGGTGCCGTCAGTGCGGCGGATAACCAGATCATCCAGTTCCGCATTGTCAAATTCGATGTCCCCGCGGATAAGATCGTGGAATTTCACCTTGCCTTCCCGGGGATTCTTAAAGCGAATGCAGTATGGTTCATCGGGCGAATGTTCGGCATGATCCTCGCGGCAGTGACCGTCGTACCGGGGCTTCTCGTTCTTGGAAAGCTGTTCCTCCCGGACTTTATCCAGACGTTCCTTGGTGCAGTAGCACTTGTAGGCCAGGCCCTGCTCAAGGAGCTGGTCAATTACCTCATTGTAGCGATCAAAGCGCTTGGTTTGATAGAAAGGGCCTTCATCCCATGTCAGTCCCGTCCATTTCATGGATTCTATAATGGCATCAATAGCCGGCTGGGTGGAACGTTCACGATCGGTATCTTCAATGCGCAGCACGAATTTACCGTGGTGATGACGAGCGTACAGCCAGGAGTAAAGGGCGGTTCTGGCTCCGCCGACGTGGAGATATCCAGTGGGACTCGGAGCAAAACGGGTTCTAACTTCCATTTCTAAAATTTCCGTAATGAATAAAGTATGGGGATGTGAATGAATCACGATGATTGACAAAGCGCATTTTAGCACCTGACAGGGGGTTCTTTAAAGACGGAATCTCAGGGCCACTCCCTGACTCTCCCGGAAAGCTGCGCAAAAATATTAAAAAGTTCTTGCGCTCTTCCGGCCGATAAAGTAAGATACGCCCGTCTTTTGCGAGAGTAATTCAATGGCAGAATGAAAGCTTCCCAAGCTTTATACGCGGGTTCGATTCCCGTCTCTCGCTCCACTG
>DFFT01000033.1 GCA_002372325.1 Succinivibrionaceae bacterium UBA3769
TTTATGATAAAGTTTATGTATCCAAATCACAAACAACATAAAAACAAGGCACGTGTTATGATACAGAAATATGACATCAAACATAAGGATTATAGTCATTTTTTGGGAGTTTTCTCACAACTTGGTTTCTCCGGTATTATGAAAAAGCTAGGATTCTATAAGGAGAGGGGAATTCAGCCCGTATTCATGATGCTGCAGTTCCTTATGTCCCTGCTGACAACCACGTCCATATTCCCCGCGTCCATATTCTCGTTCATACTCAGAGGTTGAATATCGCAGCGTGAATGCCGATCAGCACCGTTTTCTCCGGGATGATAAATTGAATGGCCGGGAGGTGTGGGTCATCGAATCCGTCGCCGTGCCGGAAAAGTCCGGCGAAACCGGTTACGGCAGAAGGGTGGTATTCGTTGACAAGGAGTACCGGCTGCCTTCCCGGATCGAGTATTACGACAGACGCAATCGCCTGGTAAAAACCATGATGGCCGGGGATTTTAAAAAAATTTCCGGCATCTGGTCGGCGGGCAAGATGATCATGCAGGAGGAGGGCCGGGATTCCCGTACCTTATTGCAGTACAGCGATGTTGTTTATAACCAGGGATTAGACCCTTCGATATTTGATCATAACAGCCTGAAGAGATAACAGGCGTTTTCAGATTATTGCTTCTTGATGATCAGCAATGGTCAAGTCCGCAAAGAATGATTTCAGATGAAAAAAATTGGTTTGGCGCTGTGTTTTTTTGCTGTTCGCGGAAACGCAGGCCGGTGAAGAACCCTTTGTCTTTGATTTGTCAGATACCCTGAATAACGAGGAGGCTTCCTCTCCGGTAAAGACCCGGTTTTCAAATTCCGTCGAGATGAAACTCAGAAAGTTTACCCGGAGGAGCGGTTTTTTATCCTCCCTGCTGAGACTGAATTCCTCCCTGCTCCTGGATACCGGAGGCGACTCCCTTTATGTCAGCGGCATGCTTGATTACGATGAAGCGGCTTATCGTTACGACAAACGTCTGAGAGCTTCTCTTTATGAGCTTTACGGCAAATTCAGCGGTTCTGAATACGGTATTTCGGGCTTGCAGATCAGCACCGGCAAAATGAGGCTCTCATGGGGAGTAAATGACGGCAAAAGCACTATTGATGTGTTAAATGCCACTTATTTCAGAGATCCCATGGCCAATGGCCGGACGGTTCAGAAATGGCCTTCCTGGCTGCTAAGAGGAGAACAGGCAACCGATATCGGCAATATTGAAGCAGTTCTTCTTCCCTTCGGGAAGGATCGGAAAATGCCGAAGCATAACAGTCCCTGGGAGCCGGGCAGCATTCACGACCTCCGGGAAGCAGACCGCAGGGGACTTATTTCCTTCATTGAGCATCCTAATCCCAAAAAGCCGGAATGGGGTGTCAGATACATTAGGTACATGACCGGAGGGGATGCCGGATTCTCCTGGTATTCGGGGTTTACGGATTTTCCGGCGCTGAAGAAGACCGGAGTTAGTTCCGTACTCATGGAGCCGGTTCGCCAGAGGACAGTCAGCATTAATGGCGCCATGACCGCAGGAGGCAGCTTCTTCAGGGCGGAAATCTCTTTTACGGCTCAGGCGCCGGTTTATGATGACAGGGGAGACCTTTATTATTCGGATCTGACCCAGATGATTGCCGGCTTTGACCGAAACCTTGACGGAGGGATTTATCTGAACGGGCAGCTTTTTTTATGATCGTTATCGCTCATCCGGCGATGAAAAAGTATTTCAATGATGCTCTGACCGTCGGGATAAATGCTCTTTACGGCTATAGGAATGAACATTCGGCGGAGGTTTTTGCCGAATATGAGGTAACAGACTCCCTGAAGGCGAATATCAGAGGGTACCGGATCGGCGGGAGAACGGAAGGCGGAATGTACCGTTCATATGATCGCAACGATTTTCTGGAGCTGGGTTTTAAATACTATCTGTGAATTTCCGGAGGCGGCTAAGGCCCGGGAAGCTCAGCAGGCTTCCCGATGCCGGGCTTTCAGGCGGAGTAGCGCGATCTGTAGAGCTCGGTGTTGAAGTTAAGCCGGGCCAGTCCCGCCGCCAGATCCTCTCCGGCCGCATCCGCCACGGCGACGTAGTTGTCGTTCATGGTGTTATCCACCAGATACCCCCGGGCGTCGATCATGAGATAGGCCCCGTTAAGATCGCTTTCCAGCACCGCCTCGCAGTCCGGGGAGATGCGTACCCGCACGGAGAGATCCGCTTCCCGATCCGTAAGGCGGATGCCGGTGTTTCTTTCCGCATAGTCCCGGTATTCCCGGTGGGACACCACAATATCCTCGTTAGAAAACGCACCGTTCCGGAAGAGGTTCATCTTGAAGATCTTCCAGCGGGACACGGGCATCTTTACAATGTCCCGGGCCATGTTTTCATGCTTGTTCAATGCGGAAACCACGGTGTTGATTTTGATGGCGCAAAGGCTGTTTACGGCTTTCACCGTGTCCAGAACCTCCCGGAGCCTTGCGGCATCAAGGAGCTTCCCGCTTCTTACGCAGCGGCCGATGCGGCGGAGGGTGTCCCCCTCCATGCTGTCAATGGAAAGCCCGATGCAGGAAAGCAGGGGAGCATGCCTTCTGATCCAGTCCTGAGTCATGCGGTAGCCGTTGGAGATCACGGACACCGGGCGGCCCCGGTCATGAATATAGGCGGCAATGGCGGTAAAGTCGGGATGCATCAGGGGCTCTCCGCCGGCAATGTTGAAGGAGGCATCCGGGGTCAGACGGAGGCAGTTATCCACAATTTTTTTCCAATGATCGAAACGAAGCACCCGGCGGGAGCCGAAATGGGCGAAGCAGTGCCGGCAGCTGTAGTTGCAGGTTTCGATAATGTGGAGGTTGAACTTGAGGCCTGACATCGCAGCTGTCTGAGCGCCGGCAGAAACCCGGGATGCGGAAACGGCAGGAGCGGCGGTGAGAATCTGAGCAGTCATTTGTGCAGTCATAGGAGGCCTCGTGGTGTCAAAAGGAAAAAAATTCTGTTTTGGCAGCGCCGCTCAAAACCTGAGCGGAACTGACTGTTCTTATTCATAATTATCGGAGTCCGCGATCCGGGATCCGGCAGAAAAAAGTGCAGGATTAAGCCTGTAAGATTTCGCTCTGTCGGAGTCTCTTATCGGGGCGGGAGATCCGGAGTGAAGAGGAATAAAGGGTGGCGGAAAGAATGGAAAAGAGGGTGAAAAGAGAAGCGGAAGGAGTGAAGCAAGCTGTTTTTTCAAAACTGTGATGCGATCTTAAGTATTGCAAAGCCGCTGTTTTTCCGTGGGACAGGGATCACGCAGAAAAAGCGGCGTTTTTAGTAAGATCAAAGGTAAGCTAGGCTGTTCTGTCGGCAGAAAGCAGAAGCCGGCAGCAGGTTAAATCCGTTATTTCCAAAAGGAGGCTGTTATGCGCTCTCATAGTAACAGGGGCTTTACCCTTATCGAGCTCGTGGTGGTAATTGTCATTCTCGGCATTCTGGCGGCCACTGCAGCCCCCAAGTTTATGGATCTTCAGAAGGATGCCCGCATTTCCAAGCTGAACGGCATTAAGGGCGCCATACGCAGCGCGGAAAGCATGACCGTGAGCAAGGCTGTTCTCGCCGGACTGGAGAAGAAGGAAGGCACCAAGACCAGTCTTACTTACGTGTGCGAAACCGGCTCCGCTCTGGATCAGTGCAATAGCACCAACGGCATTTCCATTTCCTTCGGCTATCCCGCAGTGTTCGGGAACGGCCTTCTTAAGGCTCTGGATATTGATGCAGTACAGGCAGATGAATCAGATGTGAAGCAGCATGACTGGGCCTACCGGATTAAGGAATGGGACGATAAGAAGGCGCAGCTTCTTATCGGCCCCGCGGATATGCCTATTCCGGCGGAGTACAAGAAGGAAAGTCCCGCAGAAGGCTGTTATGTCTTCTATGATCATCCCCACTTGGACTCCGGTTCCGTGGTAAGACAGGTTGTAGTGGTTACCACCGGCTGTTAAGCCAGGACGAAGGTTACAAAGTACGCAAGGGAGATCGCTGGGTCTCCCTTTTTCTTTCTATGGCGTTCCGGAAGAACCATGCTCAGCTTGCGGCGTTTTTTCCTGTCCGGAGCGGCATGACTTCCCGGCATTTCCTCCCGGCGCTGGCAGATTGCGGAAGATGATTCCTGATTATCCCTTTTTATGCAGGTTTGCAAAGCATCAGGAATCCGGAGAATCCGTTTTACTGATTCTCTCAGACTGACGATACAGGACTGCCGGGGATTTTTCAGAGATTTTGCCGAGGCTCCGGTACGACGTCTCTCCGCATAATCAGCGACATTTGATATCAGTTTTTAGCCGGCGATCATCACCTGATGGCCGGCTTTTTCGTCACCTGCTGTTTTCCGCTGAATTTCGGAAAAGATCTTGGTGAAAATTTGAGCATTTGCAAAGACAAAACACTTGTTACGAGAATTTTTCAAGGGAGTATTTCAACATGTCATTTTTAGAAAATGGCCGTTTTTAGCGGTTTTTTACCCTCAAAACCCGGAAATATGTGATCTTAATCCTTACCGAAACGGGAACAATTGACAAAATATACTGATAATCTATACTTTGTCAGAATATTTTCACCAACAGTCATTGAATGAGGTTTTTTCATGACACAGGAAAGTACGCATACCGCCAAGGTTATGGATGTTACCGAAGGGCAGGTACGCTGCGACGCAGCAGCCAAGCAGGTGCTCAGCAACAAGGATATTCTGGCGATCATTCTGAGAGAGGTCGTTCCGGAATTTAAAAACTGCGACAAGGACTTTATCAAAAGGCAATGTCTTAAAGACGGGGTGCGCGTTGACTTAACTCCGCCGGATGGCGACGATGCCACTGAAAGCATTGTCGGACTTAACACCGATGAGGTGCTCCTGCTTAAGGGGCGGAAAAGCTATGATCTTCTTTTTGAAGTTCTGGTTCCGGAAGCAAATGTTAAACGCCCGGGCAAGAAGAAGCGGAAGGGGGCTCAGAATGCTGCGGCATCAGGAAAAGAGGCTGCTTCCTCTTCTGACGAGCCGGAAAAGGTAGTTTTGATAGTGCATTTGGAGATCCAGCAGAATACCAGTCCGGGTTATTCTCTGGAAAAACGGGCTATTTTCTATAATAGCCTGCTGATGGTAAAGCAGCAGCTTTTAGTGAAGAACTTCAGTTACAAAAAGATGCGCAAGGTTTATTCCGTCTGGGTATGTCTGAATCCGAAGAATGAAACCCAAAATTACATTTACTCTTTGAAGTATGGTCCGTATGGCGTGTCCCAAAGGACATACAAAAAGAAAAAACGGATATATGTTGACGAGAGTGATAAGCGGCTGAAGATAATCACAGAGAAGAATGACTACGATATGTCAGAGATTATTTTTATCCATGTTCCCAATTATTTTCCGGATGATGAAAAACCGGTCATTAAAATGCTGGGCACGCTTTTTTCACGTCAGAAAACAGTTGCTGAACGGAAGAAAATTTTGGAAAATGAATTTGGAGTAGCTATGACAAAAAATTTAAGCGAGGGGATTGACACTATGTGCAACATTGGGGAAGCCTTGTTTAAAGAAGGCGAAGCTAAAGGCAAAGCTAAAGGCAAAGCTGAAGGGATTAAAATAGGTGAGAAAATAGGTGAGAAAAAAGGTGAGAAAAAAGGCGAGAAAAAAGGTATCGTAAAAGGCCTTCTTCGAGCCATTGTATCTATTGTTAAACACTACGGTGTCACTAATGAACAGGCGATGGCCAATCTCGGCATTCCTGAAAATGAGTACGAAAAATACAATAAATTGCTGGAGAAGGAAGGGCTGGCTTTGACCTGACAGCGGTTCCGGGTTTAAGTATTTGCTGTTGCCTTGTTTATGCAGGCGGTGAGACAGAGGCTGTACGCGCTTTCGTCTTGCCGCTTTTGAATGCTTAAGAGGTACTCTCAGAGACAGAAGAGGGGATTGACACTATGTGCAACATTGGGGAAGCCTTGTTTAAAGAAGGCGAAGCTAAAGGCAAAGCTAAAGGCAAAGCTGAAGGGATTAAAATAGGTGTGAAAAAAGGCAAAGCAGAAGGCATTGAGATAGGCGTGAAAAAAGGCGAGAAAAAAGGTATCGTAAAAGGCCTTCTTCGAGCCATTGTATCTATTGTTAAACACTACGGTGTCACTAATGAACAGGCGATGGCCAATCTCGGCATTCCTGAAAATGAGTACGAAAAATACAATAAATTGCTGGAGAAGGAAGGGCTGGCTTTGACCTGACAGCGGTTCCGGGTTTATTTCAGATCAACTATAGAGTGGAACAGAGCGAAAATCAAACTGTGATAATCGCTGATTAAACAGTTGTTTTTGCTGAATAAAAATGTTTTCGCATGCTCATGGCCCGCAAACTCATGGATGGATTCTGCGGCGGTGTTTTATGTCAGAAGCCGGCTGAAATGTCAAAAGCCATTGAGAGAGGATCAGGAACCACGATGATTAAGAATAACGGAACAGAGCCGGATTTTAATGAAGCTATAGCGAAAAGCCCCTGGGATTCCCGGCTTTGCCAGAAGCTTCTGGATGAATACGCCAGACTGAAAATTCTTTATTTTGCGGTGGTGTTTACCGCCGTGTTCTGGATCCCGCTCCTGCTTCTGGGGCCCCTGATTGCTGCGCTGCTTATCAGAGCCGCCCGCCGGATCCGCGCTTATTTTACGGCTCTGGGTCTTCCCAGAAGATCTGAATGCGCCGAAACGATGCGCGGCTATGCGACAGTGATTCTGGTGTTATGCATTTTAATCGTCATTCCGGCGGTGTTAGCTGTTATTAACGCTCTCTCGGGGCCGGGCGATACTTCATCAACGCATAACATATGGTGGTTTTTCGCGTTTTTAGCCTTTATCCCTTATGCGGCAATTCTGCCCATTAGCGGCACTTCCTTTGGCGAAGCTCATGATTCCCTGATGGGTATTCAGGAATTTCTCGGGAAGAATGAGCGCAAGATCCGGGAGCTGGAAAAATTTGAGACCGAACATGCCGCCGTGTTTTCTCTTTACGAAAGCCAGTGCCGGGAGCTCTCCCGGCTGAGAGCTTTGAACCCGGCGGCATTTTCCGGATTCAGGAGCATAAGGCATCTGGTTGCCGTTGGCCGCTTCGCTGAGGCGGAGAGGGAACTCACCGGCATTGCGGCAGCTGCCGGCTCCGGATCTCAGGCGGAAGATGCTCTGGAAAAGGCCCGGGCCTTTATCCGCACCGGCCGGGAGAACAGCGAGACTATAGCGAAGTACCTGAAACTGGTGGAGGAGTGGCGGTTTGACTCCGGCCTTTTCCGGGGGAGTTTCGACAGTACCGGCGGCAAGCCTCAGGAAACTATGCTCTGGATGTTTTTGATGTTTGTTGTTCTTACGGAGCTCACCGTGTCCTTTATGATTCTCGGAGTGCTGTGCTGACAGCAGTTTTAAATAAAACTGTTAATTTTTGATAATTAAAGATTGTCTTTGCTGATTAAAACTGCTGTCCCTGCCGATTAAAACTGTTTAGGTAAACTCATGCATTTTCGGCGGGGCTGATC
Organism: Succinivibrionaceae bacterium UBA3769; assembly: GCA_002372325.1. GTDB lineage: Bacteria > Pseudomonadota > Gammaproteobacteria > Enterobacterales > Succinivibrionaceae > Succinimonas. The sequence goes on from DFFT01000033.1 coordinate 7,543, forward strand.
TAAGGAAGAAGAGGGCGCTCCTCCCGGTTCCCGGAAACCGCCTCCTTTTTCAGGTTTGCCAAAAACACGGGCCGCCCCTCGTTGTCATAATTTTCCGGATCTTCCAGTTTTCATTTTCATCGGGGCGTTGCCGCAGCGGAAATATTAATATTTTTTTGAAAAACATTGAGTTTTTACGATCTTAAAACCTATAATCAAGACTGATACGAATAAGGCGGATGCGGCGCAAGGCCGCTATACGATATCAGGAGGTTTTATGGATTCATGTTGCGATTTTGCCGCTCTGCCCGTCAGGGATGTTGCCCTTGCGGAAGAAAGCTTTGCGGCCGTTTCCCGGCTTGTTGATGAAGAGGGCGGCGTTCTTCTTCTGAAAAACGGTCAGCCCCGTTATGTCCTTCTGGCGGTTTCCGGCGCCGGCCCGGAAACCCCGGCGGAGGACGCGGAGGCGCTGGAGATCTCCCGGAAGCTTATAGAGAGGAACCGGCAGGCCTATACGGAGCTTTCCAAATGAAGATGTTAACCGCAGAGCAGGTTAAAGCCCTGCATGAGCAGCTTTTTTCCGAAACCGCCGGCTCGGACGGGATCCGGGATAACGGACTTCTGGAAGCGGCAGTACTGGCGCCTTTTCAGTCGTTCGGCGGCCGGGAGGTATTTCCGGGGATCATGAAGAAGGCAGCCCGCCTGGGGTACGGTCTCATTAAGAACCATGCCTTCATTGACGGCAACAAAAGGATCGGCGTTCATGCCATGCTGGTGTTTCTGGCTCTTAACGGCGTGGCGCTCAGCTACACTCAGGAGGAGCTTTACGACATTGTCATGAAGACTGCCGCCGGGGAAGCAGACGGAGATGATCTCCTCCGGTGGCTTTTGGATCATGAGGACTCTTCCTGCCCCCTCTGCGCCGAAGCCCCTTAGTCCTTCAGGAGCGGCGCTGTTTTTTCCTCAGGCTCAGGCGCCGTTTTTGCCGCGCCCGGAGTTTCCTGAGACTTTCCCTCATCCTGAGCCGGAACCTTTGCCGGAGGGCGGCTCCGGTTCATTTTCCGGTATTCTCCGGGCGTCATGCCATAGTATCTCAGGAACATCCGGCAGAAATAGGACTGATTGTCAAAGCCCGAGCTTCCGGCAATGGCAATAATCCGATCCCCGGTATCCCGGAGCATTTTCGCAGCCATGTTCAGCCGATGCTCAATCAGGAATTCATTAAAGCTTTTCCCGGTGATCCTTTTAAACAGCTTCATGAAATGACTCTCCGAAAGACAGCAGGCCCGGGCGGCGTCTGTTACGGATATCTTCTGCTCATAATGGTTTATCACGGCATCCACCGCCGGCTGGATTTTGGAGAATTCCACCCGGAATTCCCGGACGGCGCGGCCGGCCTTAAGGGCATGGGAGCTCAGTACCTGAAAAATCATGAACAGGCATCCCATAACCCCCAGCTGAAAATCTCCGTAGCTCCGGCGGCGGTTTTCAATAAGCTCGCTGAGCCAGGGGAGGAGCCTTTGATTAAGCGGCGTTCCCCGGGGGATCTCTTCCGGAAAAACCGTCCCTCCGGAGATGATGTCCTGAATTCTGGCCAGGTTTGCCGGATCCAGCGCCGGATTTATCAGAAGCTCGGGATTGAACAGCACTGAAAAAAAATCCGCCGGTGATGTTCCGAGCTGCTCCACGCTGTGGGGATATTTGGCGTTGGCGATGAGAATGTCTCCCTCTTTGGCGGCGATTTTGCGGCTTGAGATGGTAAAAAGGGCGGATCCGCTTTTTATGAAGGTGATTTCGATTTCGTCATGCCAGTGAAACGGAAAGCTTCTGATGAGCCGGGGCACCAGAGAGTGATAGACGGAGAAGGCAAAGTTTTCCTTGCCGTGCTTTTTGCTTTCGTGGAGGAGCCTGGGAGGATTCATGCCGTGGTCTCCGTATAGCCCGGGATAACCGGGGCGGTAATCATTCCGGCTGAGAATAATAGGATTGTGTTAAATTGTAAAGAGCATCATGACAGATTTTCCGGAGGATTCTGCATAAACTTAACTAAGATACCGGCCGGAACCGGGGCTTTAAACTGCGGCTGAAAGCCCGGAGAGCCGGATAGTGACAGGGGAATAATGCATTGATGCAAATGATGCCGGCCCCGCCTGATTGCCGCATAACGGAGCAAAACCATGATGTACGAAGGAATCAGCCACAGATGCGGCTATAATGACTGCTACTGTCTTAACGAAGACGAACTCCGGGTGAATCTCCATGCGAACCGCCGAGTGGTCCGGGCGGTTATCTGCTGGGAGGATCCCTACATTAACGGGATTTCCGGCGCTTATTCCTGGGACGGCCGGCCGGAGGAGATGGAGATCTCCCGGGAGCTTGCCCTCGAGAACATCTGGTCAGCCACTCTGAAGCCTCCCTATAAGAGAGCGCAGTATTATTTTCTGCTGACCTTTGATGACGGGAGCTCCCGGGTTCTTCTGGAGGACGGGCTTTATGATCCTTCCTTCGTTAACCGTCAGGAAATGGCCCGGCACTTCTTCAAATTCGCCTGGATGAATGAGGCTGATATCTGCCGGACTCCCCGCTGGGCGGAGGACGCTGTCTGGTATCAGATCTTTCCGGATCGCTTTAACAGAATTCCGGACGGCCGTCCCGGCAAATTAGAAGACTGGGACAAGCCCTTTGTAAAGAGCCATAAATGCCTGTACGGCGGCAATCTTCGGGGCGTCAGAGCCAAGCTGGATTATCTTCAGGATCTGGGCATTACCGGCATCTACTTTAATCCGATTTTCCGGAGCCTCAGCAATCACCGCTATGACACCACTGATTACCGGGAGCTGGATCCGGTCTTCGGAACTAATGAGGAGTTCCGGGAATTTATCCGGGAGGCACATGACCGGGGCATCCGGATCATGATCGATGCGGTGTTCAATCATTCCGGCCCGGAGTTTTTTGCCTGGCAGGATGTGCTGGCCCGGGGCCGGGAATCCCGGTATTTTGACTGGTATTATGTCAATGATCCGGAGAGCCTTAAGAAGCAGGGGAACACCAAGGACGGCCGTTTCTATTCCTTTGCCTTTGTGGCGGAGATGCCGAAGCTTAACACCAATAATCCCGAGGTCATGAAGTATTTTACTGACATCAGCCTCGGCTGGGTGCGGGAGTTTGACATTGACGGCATCAGATTTGATGTGGGGAACGAGGTTTCGCACCGGTTTATCAGGCATCTTCGGGAGGAGCTTAAGCGGGTGAAGCCGGATATCTTTCTTCTGGGAGAAATCTGGACCGATGCCGCCCCCTGGCTTGACGGAGACCAGTATGATTCGGTGATGAACTATCCCTTCATGCAGACCGTGGGCAATTTTTTCACTGACCGGAGTCTGGATGCCTCATATTTCCGGCAGAAGATAAACTACTGCCTTTCCCTGTACAAGGAACAGATAACCCGGGAGCTTTTCAATCAGCTGGACAGCCACGACGTTTCCCGGATCATTAACCGGGCCGGTTCCTATGACGTGTTTATTCAGGAAATGACCATCCTGATGACCCTGCCCGGAGCTCCCTGTCTCTACTACGGCACCGAAATCGCCCTGGAAGGCAAAAACGATCCCTGGAACCGCCGGCCCATGCCCTGGAAGGACATTGCCGCCGGGAAATACCGGGATGTTCTTGAGGATATCAAAAGGCTTATTGTCGTGAGAAGAAACCCCGGATTCGCCAGCGCCCGGGAAGTGGTTTTCGGGGGAACGGGCAACGAACCGGGAGAAACAGCGGAAGCTCCCGGATCCCGGCTTATCCGGTATTCCCGGGGCCGGGACGGCAGATATCAGGTATTCATAAACGCCGGAGACCATGCTGAGGAGATCCCCGTTTCGGGCGAGACCCTGTTTGCCCGCCGGTATGATGCCGGCCGGCTGGAGCAGGGCGGCGTTCTGGTGCGGGCTCTCGGGGATATCAGGTAACAGGGGAGTCCTGAGAATCAAGGGAAAGAGACCATAGCATGAGCAGCGGGCAGCAGGGGCTTTCGGAACAGGGATAAAAGCAACAATCAGGTTTTTGACTTTCTGCGGTAAAAATAGAGCTTAAAGCCTTGAGAATACGGGCTTTACGAATTATATTTAGACTGCGGCTCCTGAAAGATATGAGTTAGGCTCTGTTGCAGAGGATAGTTGATCCTGCAAAACCCTGATTTTGAGCGTAAATATCCCTAAAAGAGGTTTCAAAATGATTTTAAGCGCTTGTTTCTATATAGACAACACAAGATGGTTCAAAGAACAGTTTGAACTGTCAAGGTGCTTATTTAATCAGGCCAGATACTTCTTTAGAGATTATTACGACAAGAACAAGTCTATTGTGAATCAAACTGACCTTGAAAAGGTATTAAGGACACAGGATACAAAGCTGAATTACTACAGAAAACTCTGCAAGGCTAAACTTGCTCAAACAATTGTAATCAGCTTATATAAGAATTACTCCAATTTCTTTAGTGCTATTAAGGAATTTAAAGTTCATCCGGAGAATTTCAACGGAGAACCTAAAGCGCCTAAATACAAAGAAAATCCGAATATACTGTATTTTGATTATCAGTCGGCTAAAATCAAAGGTCAGTTTATAGTATTAAATAAAGACACAAGAATCCATATTCCTCATAATATACTTGAAAAATACAAGGATAATTTAAAGAATTTTAAAACCATTAACTTTATTCCGAAATTTAATAAAATCAAAGTCTGTATTTCTTATGAAACAGAAGAATTAAACCCTGATTTAGATCAGAATCAATATTTAGGAATTGATTTGGGACTGAACAACCTTTGCAGTTGCGTTTCGGAATTTGACTGCTTTATTATAAATGGAAAGCCTGTAAAATCAATAAATCAGTACTATAATAAAGAAATTTCAAAATTAAAATCCGAAAGACCTTTAATCGGTGATAAGCAGGATTTCAATTACAACAAATTCAATATTTTTAAGTTGGGATTCAAACGAAACTTAAAAATTGGTAAATGGTCGGAAATGCGGGT
>DFFT01000018.1:0-32343 GCA_002372325.1 Succinivibrionaceae bacterium UBA3769
CGGGTTAAATTTTTTGTTTGTTTTGTGAGAATCAGTGAAATGAGCGATAACGGGAATAATAATCCTCCTGAGGATGAAAAGACTTCCGAAGAAGGGCAGCAGCCCCGGACGGAGGATTCGCATCTTCAGCCATTGAATATCAGACCGGTAAAAATTACCGAGCAGTTAAAGACCGCATTTATCAATTACGCCATGAGCGTAATTGTGGACAGAGCTCTTCCGGACGTGCGGGACGGCCTCAAGCCGGTGCATCGCCGCTGTCTGTTTTCCATGTACATGAACGGCTATGACAGCACCGGAAAAACAGTAAAGTCAGCAAAGGTGGTGGGCGACGTTATCGGTAAGTACCACCCGCACGGCGATACATCCGCATATGACACTCTGGTGCGCATGGCTCAGAATTTCTCTCTCCGGTATCCTCTGGTAATCGGGCAGGGAAACTTCGGCAACCTTGACGGCGACAAAGCTGCGGCCATGCGTTATACCGAAATCAAGATGGCCCGCATTGCCAATGAAATGGTGGAGGATCTGGGCCCCCGCAATGATTTCAAGGAAACCGTGGATCAGGTGCCTAATTACGACGGCACCGAAATGATGCCCTCGGTCATGCCGAACCGTTTCCCGAATCTGCTGGTGAACGGATCCTCGGGCATTGCCGTGGGCATGGCTACCAATATTCCCAGCCACAATCTGCGGGAGGTTATTGATGCCACCATTGCCCTGATCGACGATCCGAATATCACCATTGACGGTCTCATGAAATTCGTTCCGGGCCCTGACTTCCCCACCGGCGGCATTATCTACGGGGTGTCCGGCGTGCGAGAGGCCTACGAAACCGGACGCGGTTCCATTATCATCAGATCCCGCACCCACATTGAAGGCAAGCCCGGAGAAAAGCAGTGCATCGTCATTGATGAAATTCCTTACAATGTGAATAAGAAGGAGCTGGTAACCCGCATTAACGCCTGCATCCGCGAAAAGACCATTGAAGGACTGACCGAGGTTAATGACTATTCCGGACGGAATCACGATGTGCGGGTGGTTATCGGCATCAGAAAGGGCGAGGCTCCGGAAATCCTGCTGAATCAGCTGTTCAAGCGCACCAATATGCAGATCAGCTACGGCATTAACATGCTGGCCCTCAATGACGGTCATCCGGAGGTCATGAATCTCAAGCAGATTCTGGAAGCCTTTGTCAAGCACCGCCGCGAGGTCATCACCCGCAGAACCGTGCATGATCTCAAGCGTTCCCGCGCTCAGGCCCACATCCTGGAAGGCATGCTGGTGGTTCTTTCCAACATCGATGAGGTGATTCGGATCATCCGGGAATCCGCCAATAAGAACGAGGCCAAGATTGCCCTCATGAACCGCGGCTGGGATTTCTCCCTGCTGACCGAGCTTATCGCCCGCGCCGCCGACGGTTCGGAAATCTGCCGTCCGGAGGATCTGGAGGATCCGGCCTACGGCATTCATGACAATCTCTATCATCTCTCGGATCGGCAGACAGAGAGCATCCTCAATATGCCGCTGCACCGCCTGACCGGCATGGAGTACAACGAGGTTCAGGACGGCTACAAGGATCTGGTTGCCAAAATCCGTTCCTTCCTGGAAATTCTCGAAAACGACTCCGTGCTGGTGGAGGTTATCCGGAAGGAACTCCGGGAGATCCGCGACACCTACGGCGATGATCGCCGCAGCGAGATTCAGGGCGAACGTCCGGAAATCACCATGGAGGATCTGATTGTGCCGGAAACTGCCGTGATCACCATGTCCCGCACCGGCTACGTCAAGTATCAGCCTCTGGCCGAATACCGCGAGCAGAAGCGCGGCGGCCGCGGCAAGAGAGCTGCCAAGGTCAAGGACGAGGATGTTATTGATAACATTTACATTGTTAATACCCACGATACCATTCTCTGCTTCTCTTCCATCGGCAAGGTCTATCCGCTGAAGGTGTATGAACTGCCCAGCTCTTCGTCCCAGTCCAAGGGGCTGCCTATTGTCAACCTGCTGCCTCTGGAGGAAAACGAGCGCATTATCAGCATTCTTCCGGTGGACAAGTTTGACGAAGACCGCTACCTCATGCTGATCACCAAGAGAGGTCTCATCAAAAAGACCAGCCTGGCCCTCTTCAAGAATCTCCGCAAGACCGGCATTCTGGCCATTAAATTCATGGAAGGCGATACTCTGGCCGGGAGCGCCATTACCGCAGGCAAGGATGTTATCGGCGTATTCGCATCAAACGGCTATGCGGCTGTATTTAATGAATACTATGGCGCCGCAGCCGCCGAGGGCGATGAGGATGCCGAGGATGATCTCCCGGATGCCGAGGAAGCCGGCGATAATGACGATGCCGATGAGGGAGATGATGATGCTTCCGCAGCGCAGGAAAAGGACATTTCCTCCTACTGGAATCCGGCTCCTGATGCCAAGGGCATTCGTCCTTCAGGACGTGCCTCCCGCGGCGTTCGCGCCATCAAGCTGGCTCCGGGGGCCGAAGTGGTTTCCATGGTGGTCTTCAAGCAGGATGCCGGCATGGTGCTTACCGTGTCCTCCAGCGGCCTCGGCAAGCTTACCCCGCTCTCCCGGTATCGTCTCTGCAACCGTAACTGCAAGGGCGTAATGTCCATTAAGCTCACGCAGCATAACGGCAAGCAGGCTCAGGTGGTGGGAGTGCTGCAGGCTCAGATGAACGACCAGATCGTGCTCATTACCAGCGATGGCATTCTGATCCGTACCAAGGTAGAGCAGATCCGGGTTTGCGGCCGCTTCTCTCAGGGCGTTAAGCTGATCAACATCGGGGAGAACTCCGAGCTCATTGCCGTGGAGAAGGTGCTGGGCGAGGATCTGGAAAACGATGCTGAAATCAGAGGCCTTAATGCTCCCGAAGGCGAAGCCGGAGCGGCGTCAGGAGAGGTTCCGGAAAACAGCGCCGGAGAAAATCCTGCCGGGGAGACCGCAGGGGAAAATGATGCTGAAGCAGCTCCTTCTGATGCTGCCGAGGCTCAGCCCGAAACCGGAGATCCCGCGGCTCAGGAGTAAAGTGATTTCCTGGTGAACAAGAGAAGGGCAGACTTTGAGTTTCTGCCCTTTTTTATTGCTTCCGGCGTGAGCTCAAAGTGTCTCCGGGACAAGAAACTCAAGGATGATCATGTTTAGGGAGATAGCCCCGGAAAGGGCGGCTCAGGAATAATAAGATATGTTCCGAAAAACCGGCCGGGGAAAAGATATCAGGGAAGAAAATAGGACTTTCAGAAACACGGCTTTTTCTGAAAAATGAAAAGCGGTTAAGCTGATCCTGGCGCAGTGAATCTTGTCGGTTATGTTAACCTCAAAGCTTGATTAGGTCAAAATTTCAGTTTTAGCAGAAGAGCGTATCAAATTGTGCAAGAGTCATGTCAAGCTTTTTGGCAGCTGCTTCTTTGGTCATCTTTCCTTCCTTGAAGCGGTTAAGATAGCGATGAAGTTTATCGACATAATTGCGTACAATTTCCGGTTCGGCCATTTTAACGGCTTCTTTGTTGGATCTTTCCATATCGCTCTGTTCGACTCTATAGTTGATCTGAAACATTTCATAGGGAATAACTCTCCATAAAACAGCTAGAAAGTTATTATATGCGGTCTAGCGAACAGACCTCTACCGACTATCCTTTTTACAAAAGACTCATCGGCTACTTTTAACTTGGCTAAGTATTTTCGGACTATATTTAAAGCACCATTTATATCGGCATTTAAAACTTTGCCTGTGGATGACTTAAATAAGCCTCTGAAAATTCTTTTTCCTTTATATTCCTCGTGCTTTTCAACGGGTTCAAATGCCAGTGAATCGCACTTGGACGTATAGGACTCCTCTTGCTCCGCAAGATTTATCCCTGCCATTTTGCACTTGTACCTAAGCATATTTATAAACTTAAAGAACGGAACTGGTACAAAGTTCTGGTTGGTTTGTTTGCCTAATGCAATGGAGTCTTTCCATTGCTTGTTTCTTCCAATAACTACTGTACCGATTTTGTGTTCCACACAAAAGTTCACAATGCTTCTGGATGCGTTGTGCAAATAGTCTTCAATTTTTAAGTTTCGTTTAAATCCTAACTTAAAAATATTGAATTTGTTGTAATTGAAATCCTGCTTATCACCGATTAAAGGCCTTTCGGATTTTAATTTTGAAACTTCTTTATTATAGTACTGATTTATTGATTTTACAGGCTTTCCGTTTATAATAAAGCAGTCAAATTCCGAAACGCAACTGCAAAGGTTATTCAGACCTAAATCAATCCCTAAATACTGATTCTGATCTAAATCTGGGTTTAATTCTTCTGTTTCATAAGTGATACAGACTTTGATTTTATTGAATTTTGGAATAAAATCAATTGTTTTAAAATTCTTTAAATCATTATTGTATTTTTCAAAGATGTCATGAGGAATATGGATTTTTACGTCTTTATTTAATACTATAAACTGACCTTTGATTTTAGCAGACTGATAATCAAAATACAGCATATTCGGATTTTCTTTGTATTTAGGTGCTTTAGGCTCTCCATTGAACTTCTCCGGATGAACTTTAAATTCCTTAATAGCACTAAAGAAACTGGAGTAATTCTTATATAGGCTGATTACAATTGTTTGAGCAAGTTTAGCCTTGCATAGCTTTCTGTAGTAATTCAGCTTTGTATCCTGAGTTCTTAATACCTTTTCAAGGTCAGTTTGATTCACAATAGACTTGGTCTTGTCGTAATGATCCCTAAAGAAGTATCTGGCCTGATTAAATAAGCACCTTGACAGTTCAAATTGCTCCTTGAACCATCTTGTGTTGTCTATATAGAAACAAGCACTCAAAATCATTTTGAAACCTCTTTTAGGGATATTTACATCACTCAAAATCAGGGTTTTGCCGGATCAACTATCCTCTGCAACAGAGCCTTTTTAATATCTTTTTGGCCATGATACTACCTGATGGAAAAAACGATGTTTCATAGTATAGACGATATTTATCATCTGTAAACAGGAAAACAATATTTTTTAAGGTTGTGAAAATGTGTGTATATCATAGCGATAATATGCTAATTCGTTACGAGCCGAGTTTACTTTTTATAGTTGTGTATAACGGATGTGCTAAAATTTTAATTCTGATGATGGCTATTATTATCCTGTTCCAAAACCGATCGCAAAAATATAACATTAGCAGCACAAGTCTTTGTAATACAAGGGTTTTGAAGCTGATGACAGCAAGATGGTTAACTGTGAATATCTTTTTGTCCCCGGGAGCGTCCAGACATCTGAGTTATCCACCGCATGGTTTGACTGCGGCGATATTTTTGGGGAGAACTTCCGAGACTGCAGATTTTATGAATTAAGATGTTACTGAGAGCAGTGCTGCTGCTGTTACTTAAATAACCAGATTATAATCTATATGTAAGTTTGAGGGTATCCGGCTCCTAAAACGTCGTTGATTTCTGAAATCCTGCCTATGATACCGATTAATGCCAGAAGTCTTTTATGAATAGTTGGGAGATTAAACCTTTTCTTCTGCCGGAAAACCGGAGACGGCATGACCGGAACGGAAAATACCGGAAACCGCCCGCAAATATCCCCCGGATAAAGGGAGGTCAGGCGCGCCGGGAATCCGAACGGTGCGGGAGAACCTCAGGGGCGGAAATCATGAGGCCCCTGGGATTCCGGTGTCATCAAAGGAGTCTTGTTCCCGTCATGGGGCAGTGGCTTCCTTGCTGGTTCCGGCGATCTTAAAATTCCCGGAAACCGGATGGTTTCAGCGTGATGGCAGTTTTATCTCCTTTTCAAAGCGGAACATTTCATCAGGAGGGCCGCTATGGCCGGAGCGCAGCTGTCTCCGGAGCCTTCGGCTTCAGGTTCATGCGGATCGGGGTGATGACTGTTAAAGAATTCCACGATCCGAAAACCCAGGCGGTTAACGTAAAAGCGGATGTTTCTTTTTTTCAAAATACGGCGTTACGGTTTCCCAGACGGTAATTTCGGGAAGCATCCTTTCAACAGCCTGCCAGGCTGCGGCGCCGATGCCGCGGCTGTGGAGTTCCGGAGTCACAAAGAGGAGATCCAGGTAACCCCGGTTTCCGGCGGTTCTGATAACGACGCCGCCGGCGGGCTTGCCGTCTGCGATGATGCGGAAGGCGGTTCCCGCGGAAATGGCCTCCCGAATGGTGTCCCGCGAAATAACATTCCCGTCTTCTTCAAAATGATCGTCTCGTAACCCGAATTCCTCCAGAGCTCCGTAGTTGAATGCGGTTTGATTAGCGGTGATAAACTGTTCCTGATCCCGGAGATCCAGCGGATTTAGCGTTACCTGATTAAGGGGGCTTTTGCTGACATGACGGCTCCTTTCATTTTTCGCCTGGGCACGGGATCAGTGTACCTCATTTGCGGCCGGGATGCTAAGCGCCGGAAGAGAGAGGGCGGTAACGGCAGGGGCCCGGCGGAATCGGGAGGTACCGTTACGCGTCAGGGCCGGGAAGATCCTGTCATTTCCCGGCTTTCCCGGACTTTTCTGCCAGGAGGCCTTTTCGGAAGGTTAAAAATGCCGCGGTCAATTATGATATAATTTTTGAGCCGGGGATGCTTCTCCGGAGCCGCTATGGAGTTCTGCCAGAGGCAGGCTGCGTTGCGCCGTGATTGACCGGATTCAGGCTGTACGCCGTGTCCGTCAGATGCGATAAAGGCAGGAACACCTTTATTTCTAACTTTCCAAAGGCCGCTTTGAGATGACTAAAGTTTATAATTTTTCAGCTGGACCTTCTATGCTTCCGGAACCGGTAATGGCCCGGGCGCAGAAGGAATTTCTTAACTATAACGGACTGGGCATGAGCGTTATCGAAATGTCTCATCGCTCTAAGGAATATCAGGCTCTTGCCGATGAAGCGGTTCAGGATCTTCGGGATATCCTGCGGCTTCCGGATAATTATCAGGTGCTGTTCATGCACGGCGGCGGCCGGGGCATGTTTGCCAATGTTCCCATGAATCTGGCCTCCAAGGACGGCTCTGCCGACTATGTCCATACCGGAGCCTGGTCCGGCTATGCTCTCAAGGAAGCAAGAAAGTATACCAAGGTGAATGCCCTGGAGCTGGAATGCGTGAACGATAAGGGCCAGCATTCTCTCAATATGGATGCTCTCAAGCTGGATCCCGCTGCCTCATATGTGCATTACTGCATGAATGAGACCATTCACGGTATCGAAATCTTCGACCCCCTGGATACCGGCAGCGTTCCTCTGATCGCCGATGCTTCCTCTACCATTCTCTCCCGTCCGCTGGATGTGACCAAGTACGGCATTATCTATGCCGGAGCTCAGAAGAATATCGGCCCATCCGGCTTCTGCGTGGTTATTATCCGCGATGATCTGATTAAGGAACCGGCTCCGTTCACTCCGGATGTGTCCAGCTTCCAGATCACCCGGGACAAGGGATCCATGTTCAATACCCCGAATACCTTTGCCTGGTATCTGTCCGGACTGGTATTCAAGTGGATCAAGGACGAAATCGGCGGCCTCGAGGCCATGGAACAGCGCAATAAGGAAAAGGCCGCTCTCCTTTACGACTGCATCGATTCCTCCGACGGCTATTATGTGAACAAAGTGGATCCTCAGTACCGTTCCCGCATGAATGTGGTATTCAATCTCCGGGATGAGAGCCTGAGCGATGCTTTCCTGAAGGAAGCCAAGGAAGCCGGTCTCAGCGGACTCAAGGGGCATCGCGTGCTGGGCGGCATGCGGGCCAGCCTTTACAATGCCATGCCGCTGGAAGGCGTGAAGGCTCTTACTGATTTTATGGCGGCCTTCAAGAGCCGGCACTGATCCTGAGCATTTTCGGAAGCGATGCCGAAGACGGAAGCGTCTTTTCCGTCCGCTCTCTTTAAAAGAAAGCACCCCGCAGATTCCTGCGGGGTTTTCGCATTAAAGAGGCGGATTGTTTTAAGCTCCGGAAGGAAGCGAGCTCCCCCGGAATTAAATATGAGGCCCGATGCGCATATCCGGCGCCGCGAATATCAGGCAGGAAGAGCAGGCGCGCCAAAGGATCCGCGAGAAGAAGGCCCGACAAGAGAGAAGTCAGCGGGAATCCTGGTTTCCGGAGGGTTTTGGCCCCATCCGGGAGCCTCTTCCTGCAAAGAAATGCCATGCCTTTACTGCCCCGGCATAAACCCTTGCCCCGGCCTGAAAAACCCGGTGATACCGCGTGCCCTCAGGATGGGTCATCAGGGTTTCCGCAATTTCTTCAGCCGTAGCTGCGGCTCCGGTATCCCAGTTATAGTACCGGGGGTAAAGAAGAAGGGCCCCGATAATGAGATCCGTGAGATCCTGTATGGCATTCCTGCGGCGAAGCTCAGCTGCCCGGGCGATTTCGTTTCCGTCCGCCGCGCTGACATCCCGGGTAAGGCCGTAGCCGGCATAGAAGGGCATCCCGTACACCACTGTTTTTTTGCCCCGGAGCATTGCTTCGAATCCCGCAAGGGAGCTTATAGTATGCACCTCGTCCGCGATCTCCGTGAGATCCGGAGCCCCCGTATCATCTGCGGCAATATAGTCAGCCAGTCTTTGGAGCTCCTCCGCCTCCGGAAGTCCCTTGCGGAGGCCGTTAAGAACGTCGGGATGGATTTTTACCATGATAAGAGCCCGGGGATTGTCCTTTCTTACCCGGCGGAGGAGGGAGATATTGGTGTACCCAAGGCCGCCGGTAATGACTGAGGCATCGTTATCCACCTGGGCAGGAATGAAGATCACCCCATCGTATTTGCCGGGATTGTCCCGGAGGAGAGCGGTTACTGCCGGGATCGGCTTCGGGGGTATTCCGGAGCGGTACTTGGTGATCCCGCCCCGAAGAATCAGATCCCGGAGTTTTTCCCCGCGGAGGCGGAGATCCTGATAGTCCGGGCGTTCCCGGAGATGAATAAGGATATTTTCCAGCTCCGAGGGCCGGCGGGGATCATAGTAGATGCCGGTTTCGTCAAAGGCCAGAGAGTAGGGATAGTAATAGTTGCAGCCGAGGCCGTTGGAGCGGATAAAGGCGTCCTCGGCCCGCACCACCGTGATGCCCCGGGAGACGAGATCCTGAGCGAGTCTGCGGAGCTCCGGGGTTTTGGCTTCCAGAGCGCCCCAGAAAACCGCCTTGTCCCCCGGTGCAAAGATTTCTCCGATCCGGCCCGCATCAAGATAACGCCGCGCGGTTTTTAAGCTCAGAAAGCTGATGCGGGATTCCTTTAAAAACGGCGGGAGAATGGCGCGTTTCCACAGGGTGGCCATGATAATGTGCGCGGTGGTCATAGCTGAAATCCTTTGTTCCTGACGCTGCAGCCGGGGGAAGCCGCATTTTCTCCTCAGCCCCGGGGGCGGGATAAGGTGTCATCCCTTCCTCATAAGAGACCCGGCGTTTCCGGGATGCTGTTTATCTCGCAGATATGATGCGGCGATCTCTTCCCGCCGTTTATCCCTTTCCCGGACTGACGGTTCCTTTCCCTGAACGGCCTTTTTCTATGCGGAGGTTAGCCTCTTTTATTATGGATAAAGAAGAGGAATCCGGTAACGAGGCCGGCAATGGCCCCGTAAAGATGGGACGGCGCCGATACCTGATAATTGGAGACCTCTTTAACCTGCTGATTCAGGGAGGTGAAATGGAAGTTGTCTCCGTACATGTTGCGGGTGATTTCGTCAAAGCCGAATTCCGGGTGATTGAAATCGATGTAGATTTTGGCGGCCACGGCAGCCAGGATCACGCCTCCCTTCCAGTCAAGCTCGATAAGGAGCCGGGCGAGTCCCGCCGCTGTTACCATGCCGTGGAGGGCGCCGGACATGCCGCCGTATTCGGAGGTGTTTGTGAAAAAGAAGATCCCTAAGGTGACGCAGAGACCGGACACGGCGAAGGAGATCAGGCGGTGTGCCCAGGTGGCGCAGGATTCCGCAAAGAAGAAAAACCAGATAATGAAGAAGCCGGCCAGGTTTTCCGCAAGGTGATGGAGGTCGAAATGCACGAAGTTTCCGGTAATGAATTCCCAGTACCAGTGCTGATGGGTGATATCCCAGGGGCTGAGACTCCATAATGTAGGATGGTAATAGGAGCATCCCAGGCTTGCGGCAGCGATGAGGGCGAATACGATGATGTTGATTGCCTGTCCTTTCATGTCTTTTAAATCCTGCTTTATGATAATTCTGATCCCGCGGCGCCAAGAGCCGGCAGGGCGGTTTCTTCCAATTCCCCGGAATAAGCGGGAATCCCGGTATCCCGGGATTATAAGCCTTTTGCGGGGGATGATCCATTTATAAAGGGAGTCCTGAGATTTAAAGGGAGGCCTGAGGAGATGCTCCGGGAGCGCCGGGGCCCCTTCCGGAAATATTGCGGCTCCTTCCCTGATTCTTTCATGACCCGGATTAAACACCGCTTTGATTGCCACAGAGCGGGGGACGTTATCGGGGGGCGGGATTTCACCAAAAGGGATTTAAGCGGGAGATGATAATGAAGACGGAGATAATCTCTTAAAATTATCAGGAGGTTTCTCAGGTTTTTACCCCTGATTCTTCGCCCGGGGATCATAAAAACCCCGCCGCCTTCCTTAAATAATGAGGTTTAAGGGGCCGCGGGAATTCTGAATTCCCGGAGACCGGAATTCCGGCCGGAGGAAGATAATAACCCAAGACGGGAGATCGTCTTAGGATGGCGGCGAGACAGGCGGGGAATTTCTGCCTTGTTAAAACAAAAAAGGCTTCCGGGAAGGAAGCCAAAATTAATAAGGAGGATTATAGTTAAGGATATTAGGAATTCATCTGCTGTTCCATAGCGGCGATTTCTTCTGCCGGAATTCTGTAATGTTCCTTGTCGGTAACACCGTCAGCAGCCATGCGCTCCTTGAGAGGGAGCGGAGTCTTGCCCTGACCGGTCCAAAGCTTTTCCTCGCCGTCCATAGTGGTGTAGCGATACTTGGGAACAACAGCCTTGCGGGGCTTGCGCTCCTTCTTCTCACCGGAAAGAGGAACCTTGGAGTAACGAGCTGCCAGAAGCTCGTCGGACATGCCGGAGCTTTCGCGGATCTCTTCAATCTTCTTGAAAGCTTCCTCAAAGGCCTTGAGACGGTTGGCGCGATCAATTTCAGCCTGCTGACGCTCGGCGATAACCTGCTTAACCTTTTCAATGATATCTTCGAGTTCGGCAACTGATAAATCTCTGGTAGCAGTGCTCAGAGCTTTTACTGAGGCGATAGCGCTCTTTAAAGCGCCTGCCTTTGCTTCATAAGATAAAGCCATAATTTACTTCCTTAAATTGTTTTGTTTATTAGGAGGTGTTTCCGCTATTATACACGATTTTTTTAGTTTTAAATGATTTTTAATAAAAAATTTCGTTTTATTGAAAAAGACAGATTATGTCAGAAATCACTGTTTAATACCGGACAGTTTCCGGGAAGAAATCACCGGAGTTCCGGGGCTCCCCATCTGAAAAACGGAACCCCGCCCCGATGAAAGTTAAATGAGAATTGCCTGACCGCCGAACGCTCCCGCTTCGGATAATATCAATTTATGGCATCCCGGAATGCCCGTAAAATCAAGTCCCAATCGTTATTTTTAACCGGTCCGGAACTTGGATAATCCCGTAAAATCTGCATTTTCCGGGATTTTGGAATTGGTTAATTATTAACCATCTTTCTGTATCCGGGGATAATACCGGGATTTTACCGGTCTCCGGATAATCCCGGAAAAGGCCGGAAATGCGGCTCCTCTGGCTGGTATCGCCGGCGGAGGCGCGGCCGGCGGGAGGGGGAGAACGAAAGGGAGCGCTGGTTTTACGGCTTCCGGGAAGGCTCCTGCCGTTTTCTCCCGGCACCCGGGTATCATAACGGATAGCGGGGGAGTCCGGCTCCGGAAATAAAAAAAACCGGCGGGAGCCGGCTCTTTTGCTCTGTTTCGGGATCAGCTCTTCATGAACTTCCCGGCCCATTCGCTGGACTGCTGATACATCTCGATGGCCCGGGCATCGGTAATGCCCAGTCTCTGGGCCCGGAGACTTACGGTGTCAAAGTCCAGGTTTTCATAATCCCTGACGAAATTAAGATAGAAGGCCATTTCTCCCTTGTTTTTCAGAATGGCATCCTTGATGGAGGAGGCAATGGGCATCTCGTCCATGATTTCCTTCATATCCTTCTGCATAATGGTATCCAGGAGGGAGAACAGGCCGCAGAGGAAGGATTCGTCGGGATCCGTATGTCCCTTTCTTTCTTTGGAGAGCATTTCGCAGAAGGACGCTCTGGTGAGGGACATCTGATAAAGCTCGGAAGGAGCGTCATTGCCCAGGGAGGTAGCGGAGATCAGGTAGACGAAGCGGCGGAGCTCCTGCTTGCCCATGTACACCACGGCATGACGGAAGGAGGTTATGGGCTCCGAGCCGTAACGCACGTTATTGGCATAGCGGAGCAGCTTGTAGGCCAGAGAGAGATCCTGCTTCAGGAGCTTTTCCACGGAGTCATAGTTGATTTCAATGGAGGCCACCTCTCGGAATAGCTGCATCACGGTCATCTGGTTCTGGGACAGGGCCCGATCCTTAACGATGATGGGCTTGGAGAAAAAATAGCCCTGATAGAGGGTGCAGCCGATTTCCTGAGCGGCCTGGAAGTCCTCGGGGGTTTCGATCTTTTCCGCCAGGAAGGAAAGATTTACGTACCGGGTGTGGTTGTCGATGTAATTCTTGATCACGGGAACGGGATAGGCCCGGAAATCGAATTTGATGATGTCGATGAATAGCAGGAAGCGCTCCCAGTCCGGACTCATGTTAAAGTCGTCCAGCGCAATGCGGAAGCCTTTGGCTTTCAGCCCCTTGATAAGTTCAAACAGGGTGTCGTTGGGAGCGCAGTCCTCCAGCACCTCAATGACCACCTGGTTCACCGGCAGAAAATCAATGATGTTATGCACAAAAAGGGGATAGGGAAAGTTTATGAAGCAGAGCCGGTCTCCCACCAGCGAGGATATCTTGTTGTCTATGAACTGCTGCGTAATCAGAGTTGCGGTGGCAGCCTCCGCGGTTATCTCTTTGGGATAAGCGTTCGTAAGACCGTTACGGTACAGAAGCTCATATCCTATGGTAACTTTGTTGGCATCCAGTATCGGCTGTTTTGCCACGTAAGAGAACATTTCGCTCATGATTAACAACTTCCCTTTGAGTACTGCAAGAATCCATCTACCATTATCATAATAAACAGGAATTTATAAAACCCGAAAATTGCTGTCAGACAACAGTGATCACGTTTTTTATGATGAATTGCAATATTCTTTTAACCGGTACGGCGATTAATCGCAGGACAGTTTCACGGAGCCGCGAGATTAATTGCATTTATGCCCGAATAGTTCGGGAGGGCTTTCCGATATTTCAGATGAGGAGGCCCCTCCGCGGGACGGTGCTGCCCCTGTGCTTTACGGCGGAACAGGGGGATCCCCGGCGCCCGGGGGAGGCCCCGAATCCTCCCGGAGCCCCGCGCAAAAAAAAGGCATGAATCCAGGATCCATGCCAACAACAGGAAGTAAGAATAGTTAGTTTCTTATAGTTATGTCTCCTTCATGGAAAATCATTTCAGGGTCTGCTGCACAGTCTCGTAGATTTCTCCGTTGAGACCGTAAGGATTAATGCCGCGCTTGGCCTTGGGCTTTTTGTAATTCTTATTTTTGGAAATAAGACTGTAAAGCTTCTTGCCGTCCCACTTGGCAGCTTCCGGATCCTTCGACCAGCAGGCCCGGGACAGATTGTCGATCTCCGTCTTGGCTTTGCTGTAGAAGGGGAGTCCGGTGAGACCCACAATGGTCTTGTCAGGCCAGCGCTTCTGCGCCCATTCCAGAATGGCGGCGCGGCATTTAATGGGATCGTCCTTCTTCCAGGAACGGGCGAAGGTTCTCCAGTAGCCCATATAGTCGGCCCGGAGATGGAGCCAGCCGTAGATGCCGCTTCTTCTGCGGTACATGATGACGCTGTAGACCAGGAAAAGGATCAGCACAACGCCGGCGATAATGCCCGCAAAGATCTTGTAGGCGGTCTTGGGATCCCGGGGAATGTAGTCGCTGAAGCTGAAGCCGTTGATCTCATAGTTGGCCCCCAGCACCACGATGCTGTTCACCTTGCCGTCGTTGGGATTCTTCCATTCCACCACGCTCTGATTGGCCACGAACTTAGTATGGTTTCTCAGAGGCACAAACACCTGCTTTACCACCCGGGTGGACTTGAGCTTCTTGTCCCGCATGAGCTGCTCTGTTTCCGCGGTAACGTCCTCATAGTAGTCGAAGTCGTTCTCGTTGAAGTCCGGCACCGGCACCCGGGGGAGCTGAGACAGACTGTTGTTGGTGGCAATGTAGGTGACGGTTCTGGTGATGGGGTCGCCCACGTGGATATTTTCTTCGGCGGGATTCCACTTCACCGAGATGCTCAGATTGTCGGAAACAATGAGATTCTCGGGATTGGGGCCCACGGTAACGGTAACGGGCTTGGCTCCCTGGCTGAACGGGCTCTGACCGTTGCCGGTAATGACGTAGCCGGAAATGCTGGGAGGATTAATGGTGATTTTGCCCTCCTGCCTGAAAATGGCCTTGTATTCCCGGATGGTGGTCTTGTAGAACCGGTTGCCGGCGCTGGCGCGGCTGACGGTTCTTTCGGCAAAGAGCTCAAAATGCACGCCTTCTCCCTGCGGGGGAGTGTAGGTGGTGATCTTCACCTGGGGGAGATTGTCCACCTCAACGCGGTACATGGCCAGCTGGTTCTTGACGGGGTTCTGGGCGCGGAGCTGAGCCTTGATGAAATTCTTGGCCCGGAGTCCCTCGGCCTGCTTGACCTTGATCTCGAACTTCGGCGTGAACAGATCTCCGGCGGCGCCTACGGGCATGGCGGGGATCTTTATGACGCCGGCTTTGTTAGGCACCAGAGGAATAACCCACTGGTGGCTGTATTCCGCCGGACTGGAAAACCCCACGCTGCCTACGGAGAAGTCCTTGTTCAGCACGGTGTAGTCGAGATCCGCGCCGGTCACCGGCCGGGGCGTGGTGAGGTTTATGAACAGCCGGAAGCCGGTGCCGTCATGAAACAGCACAGTCTTGTCGGTACTGATCTTGAAGGTGCTTTTTGCGGGGGCGGGAGCAGCCTGTCCCGTCTCATCGGAAGTGTTTCCGGCCGCAAACGCCGCATCCGCCGCTCCCAGGCCGCCCAGGCCGAGAACAGCAAGGAGCATGACAGAAAAAAACTTGCTGACTACCATAACTGCTCCAGATTTCCTTTTGCTTTTTTCTTTTTCTGCTGAAGAATAAACCGTTTCTGAAGAAGGCTGATGCGCTCCCCCGGATCCACCATTACCGTACTGGTATCAGAGCTGGCGATGTTCAGGGACTGAGCGGAGCTTTCATCAATCACGTTAACCTGACGGGCTTTATTGATTTCGTCCAGCTTGCGGAGATGCTCCAGGATGACGGACTTGTTGTAGCTGGCTTCGGCATGCTCCGGATTGAGCTCCAGAGCCTGTTCGTAAGCCAGAATCGCATCCTTGAGCGCTCCCGGAGTGTTCATGTGGGCAAAGCAGTTGCCGATGTTGTACTTGGCTTCGGCATCGTTGTTGCCCAGATTCTGGTATTCCTGCAGCGCCTTGTCATAGCGGCCCAGGCGGTACCAGGTGTTGCCCCGCCACATATGATCCGTCAGATAGTTCAGCGCCTTGTCGTACTGGCGATCCTTGTAAAGGAGATAGCCGTACTCGTTGGGGTGCTTCAGTCCTTCGTCATCATCCATTTCGGTGACATCGGCCATGGCCGGAGCCGGCAGAGACATGGCGGCAGTGCCCAGCATCACCGCAAACAGCGCGGCGAAGAAGTAATTGCGCACGAAGCCGAATATCGACAGGAGGGAGATCAGCAGGAACAGATAGCCGATGTCCTTGTTCTGGTACTTGCTCTTGGTGGTGTGCTGATACTTGGGATGCTCGTAGCTGTACATCTGCTCCAGATGCGGAGCTTCGTCGTTGAACTCGTAGTAGACCTTGGCATCGGACTTCTTCACCACTTCCTGAATAAGCTCGATGTGGGATCTGGCCATTACGGTTTCGCCGTTGCTGTCATGCATGAGCTCGCCCTTGAAGCGCACCGGCTTGCCGCTGTTGGTGCCGATGGCGTAGATATACACCGGGTACTTGCAGCGCTTGATGAATTCGGAAACGCCGATAAGCTCGTTCTCGTCCTTGATATCATCGGTGACCAGGAGGATGTTGCCCGGGGTTTCGGTTTCCGGACTCAGCTTTCTCTGGGATTCCGCTTCCCGATCCAGCACCTTTTCGGCTTCCTCGAGAGCCTGCAGGGGATCGGAGCCCAGCACGGGCATGATCTCCGGACTCATTTCCTGAAGGGAGAAGAGCAGGGTGGAGGTATCGTCAGTCAGCGGCGTAACCACATAGGTATTGCTGGTGAAGCCCATAATGGAGATCCGGCGATGCTGCTTGGAAGCATTCAGAAGCTCGATCAGGCTGTAGCGCACTCTCTGGAACCGGCTGGGCTTGAGATCGTCGGCCATCATGGAGGGAGACGAGTCAATCAGCCAGACCCAGTTTTCATCAGTCTGGAAGAGATCGCTCTTCTGCTTCACGGCGGGGCCGGCCATGGCGATGACGGCAGCCACATAGGGGATCAGGAGCCAGCCGTACTTTTTCCAGAGCTTGGGCTTGGCAATGAGATCCTTTCTTTCCTCCTCGGTGATCTTCTGCACGCCGGGACGGTTTTCCTCTACCTCGTCCTCGGACTCCGCATCGTTTTCATTAAGGTGGGTGCGTCTCTTGGGAATCAGGAAGTTGATAATGTCTTCCTTGATAAAGCTCTGCAGCTTGTAGTTCCTGGCGAAGTCAACATATATGAAGATCAGCGGCAGGAGCAGGGCGCCCAGCATCCAGGGGCGCAGCAAAGTAAAATCAACCATTGATCCTCCTCACCTGAACAGCGGTTGCCAGAGACAGAATGAGCGAAATGAGCAGCGGGTAGAAATAAAGCTCCTTTTCCGGCCGGAAGGACTCGACGTCGGACTCCGTAGCCTCCAGGAAGTTGATTTCCTGATAGCGTCCGTGGAGGGAACGGCTGTCCCGGGCCCGGTAGTAGGCTCCGTGAGTGATGTCGGCCACCTTTTTGAGAGTTTCCTCGTCAAGCTCGGCGCTGGGATCGCGGCTGTCCAGACCGCGGTCATCAGCGGTGAATACGCCGCCGCCGAAGCCAATGGTGTAAATCTTCATATCCTTGTCCCGGGCAATGGAAGCGGCTTCCACCGGGGAAATGCCCTCGGCGGTATTGCGGCCGTCCGAAAGCAGGATCAGAATTTTCTGGTTGGTGCCGGCTTCCTCGAAGCGCTCGATGGCGAGGTTGATGGCATCGCCGATGTTGGTGAGCTGACCGGCCATGCTGGCGTCAATTTCATCCACCAGCTCCAGAAGCGACTTCTTGTCAAAGGTCAGGGGAGAAAGCACGTAGGCATGATCGGCAAAAAGAATCACCCCCATGCGGTCATTGAACTTTTCATCACGGCTTTCGATGAATTCCTTGAGCTGCTTCTTCACCACGGCAAAGCGGGAAATCGGCTTGTTGCTGCTGTCATACATGTCCTGGATTTCCATGGAATCGGAAATGTCCACCGCCAGCATGATGTCGCGGTGAGGACGGTTGATGACAATCGTGGTGTCCAGATAGTAGGGCCGCATCAGCGCAATAATGAGAAATACCCAGGCAGCCATGGCCAGCCCGAACAGCTGATAGACTTTGTTCTTGGGCTCGTGCGGCAGATAGTGCGGCAGCGAGGTGATGTAAATAAATTCGTGCTTCTTGCTTTTGCCGGGAAGAAATCTGACGATCAGGGGAAGAAAGACCAGCAGAAACATCCACAGCCAATGGAAGTTCAGAGATTCCATAGTCTTCTCCTTAGGTTGGCAAAAAGCCATTTTTTGCACTGAGAAATAAGCATTTTCTTTTCTTTTTCGTTGATGCCGATATTGTGGTAATCATAAATTACCTGATTCCAGGCAGTGGTAAACATCTCAAATCTGGTGCCGTTTCCGCCCCGGGCATTGGAGTTGTTTGCCTGAGACTGCTCCCGGCCGCTGGTTCGGGAGGCCTGATAGAGAGTGGCCACCTTTTCGAATTCCGAATCGCGGATCTGCTGTTCCATGTACTTGTTGCCGCTCTTGAAGGAGTTCAAAGTTCCGTTGGCAATGATATCCTTCTGCTGGGGCACTGAATCCGGACGATCCAGAAATTCCAGCCACCTTTCGCCGCAGAGCCCGGCAATGCGTTCCCGGGGATACATGATAAGGGCAGTTTCCTTCAGCCAGTAGTTCACCAGGGGCACAAAGGCCTCGCTCTTGATGTCTATCCGGCGCAGGCGCAGATAGGCCATAAACAGCGGGAACAGCCGGTAAAGCACGTAAAAAATAACCGCGGCCACGACAATTCCGAAGACGATCCACAGCCACCAGAAGCTGTAATCTTCAGGGGGGACGCCCTCGTGAATATCCCGCAGAAGTGAAAAATCAAATTCCATTTACTTCACCTCGTTTTCTGAACTGTCGCTTTCATCCTGCTGCTCTTCCCTCCTGCCCAGGAGCGGGTCGGAGACATCAATGCAGATGTTTTTCTGAGAAGCTTCGGTAAGCATGCGGTTAATGTTGTGAATGCGGTGGACGCCGATGCGGCGGTAATTTTCCACAAAGTCCCGGTTCAGAGAGCTGATGTAGCCGTGGTTGTTGCCGGTGTTGATGCCCACGGTGCCCTTGCCGTCGATTTCCATTTCCAGCTTGTCGTAGATCTGATAGGTTCTCACGATATGAGACTTGTTCAGTCTGCGGAGATAAAGCCAGGCATTGTCGTTCAGGCGGTAGAAATCGCTGATGATGTGAAAGACGCTGCCGGGCCGGGCGTGATTCACGAAGATCTCCAGGCCGTTGCTGATGGAGTAGTCGAAGTTCTGGCGCCGGAGACCGATCTGATAGGCCTCGTAAACCTTGCGGATCCAGGCCAGCATATCGCCGCGCATGCCCCCGGGCTTGTGCCGGATCGGGGTGTCGCCGAGAATGATCATGCCGCCGACCTTGTCCTTCATGTCAAAGGCCTGCCAGGCGCAGGAGGCCGCTATCAGGGCGGCGAAGCGCGCTTTGAGCTGGCCCTGGGATCCGAAATACATGGCCGGATCCAGATCCAGAATAATGTATACGTTGCGATCCCGCTCTTCTCTGAATAGCTTGGTAAAGGTCTTACCGGTGCGGGCGGTGATTCGCCAGTCGATGGTTCTGATGTCATCGCCGGGCTGGTAGGAGCGAACCTCTGAGAATTCCATTCCTCTGCCGCGGCTGTTTGCTCTGAGAAGACCATAGCGCTGACTGGCAACCATGATGTTGGGTAATAGCTGTGACAACGGAGGAACCAGCATCAGTTCCTCGAATTTAAGCTCAATCCCGTTTGGCATTGTTTAGTCCTTCTGGTGCATAACGGTTTGTCACTGAAATAAATACTGCCGAGACAAAGAGAAGCAGAGTGTTGCCTCTGCTCCTCATGGTCTTATCCGCTCAGGCTACCACTACCTTCTTGGTAAGGAGCTCAATGACGCGGTTGGCATCCACGCGGTCAGCTTCCGCTTCCATGGTCAGGAACATACGATGCCGGAACACCGGATACACGCAGTACTGAATGTCTTCCGGAGCCACGTAGCTGCGGCTGTCCAGCCAGGCGTTCACCCGGGCGCAGTTGGCCAGCGCCATGGTGGCGCGGGGCGATACGCCGCATGCAATCCATCTGGCCAGATCGGTGGAATCGTAGCTGTACGGACGGCGGGTGGCCATGGTCAGGTTGATGATGTAGCTCTCGAGAATATCGGGAAGCGTAACCTCAAGCACTTCTCTTCTGGCGGCAAACAGCTCGTTCTGAGTCAGCGAAGGCGGTTCCTCGCGGGCGGCGTTGCGGGATTCCAGGTGATTAAGCCTGAGAATCTGAAGCTCGGTGCCCTGATCCGGATAGTTAAGCTCCAGCTTCAGCATGAAACGGTCGAGCTGAGCTTCCGGCAGAGGATAAGTGCCTTCCTGTTCCAGCGGGTTCTGCGTGGCCATTACCAGAAACAGATCCGGAAGCCGGTAGGTCATTTTGCCGATGGTGATCTGTCTTTCGGCCATGGCTTCCAGCAGCGCTGACTGCACCTTGGCCGGAGAACGGTTGATTTCGTCAGCCAGGAGCAGGTGGTGGAAGAGCGGGCCGGGCTGGAACACGAAAGTGCCGTCCTGCGGGCGGTAAATATCAGTACCGGTAAGGTCGGCAGGAAGGAGGTCCGGGGTAAACTGAATACGGTGGAAACGACCCTCGATGCATTCGGCCAATAGCTTGATGGCGCGGGTTTTAGCCAGTCCCGGAGGGCCTTCAACAAGAATGTGACCATCAGCGAGCAACGCTGTAAGCAGACCGTCTACCAGTTCAGGCTGGCCGACGATGTTGCGGTTCATATACTCGCGAACCTTTAACACAGCTTCATTAGACATGAAAAAAATCCTTTTTTTGGTTCTCGGCGGCAACCCCCGCAGAGCCGGTCATGCAGCTTTTGTCATGCGGCTTCGGCGGTTTTCGCCACAATATAGCGCACGCGGACTCTCCTCTGTCTGCCCCTGTCCCCGGAAAAGTGTGTCCTTTGTCGGGGAAACGGCAGGCGGAAAGCCCGTATCGCTCAGATCTGTTTTAAGATAATGGAAAATTTGCGAGTCTGTTATTTTTTTCTTTCAGCAGGCTTTCAAAATTGGTCTTGTATCACCTTTTGCCGTTTTCAGGGCATCAGGACGGCATTACCGGCGCTTTTTTATTCAGGACGGCTTTCCGCGGGGCCGGGGGAGACCCGTCAGATCATTTTAAGGGAGCAGTTTATGGCACAGCAGATAAACCCCGGAGAGGGCGGACTTCTGATTCTCATGCGGCACGGCGACTACACGGTTACCTCCGACGGGCATAAGAGACTTAACGAGATCGGTATTGCCGCAGCCGAAAAATCCGGCCGCTATATCAGCGAGACTCTGGGACTCCGGGAGGCTGACGTCATATTTTCCAGCGATGCGGAACGGGCCTGCGAGACCGCGGACATCGTGGCCCGCTATGTCCGGGCGGCCCGGCGGGTGCAGGACGCGGCCCTGAGACCGGGAGGTTCCGGCATTGCGGAGCTGGTGATGCAGGAGTATTCCCGCAAGAACGTGATTATCGTGACCCACATCCCGGTCATCGAGCTTCAGTATGCCGCCTTCCTGAGCCGGAATGCCTTTTTCAGCTACAGTCCGGCGGCTCTGACGGCGTTAAGGTATATTCCGGGAAAGCAATGCTACGAAATGATAGCGTCTTACGCTCCCTGAACCGGAATAAGGCATTCCGCAAGGCTTTCTGACAGCTCCGGCGGGGCTGGTTCTGATTTTTATGCGGGCCGGATCAGGTATTTAGTCTTTAAGAGAGCCGGGAGCCCCTGATTGCGGAACGGTTCTTTTTTTTGCGCCCGCGGTCTGCTATCATATAGGAATGGATTCACGGATGAATCCGCCGGGGCCAGGAAGCAGTCTGGCGGCTCTCCCGGCTTTGCTGAAAGGATGCTCTTCTTTTGCCCGCAGCAGGAGGGACTTGCCTATGATCCGCGTATACAAAAAATTTACGCCGTCGCTTATTGCCAGACATGTCAGGACTCTTTACAGAGGGCGTTTTTCCGTGGAAGGCTTCGGCACCTACGAGTTCGATCGCGGCGGGGTGGTGCTTCCCCGGGATGCGGACAAGAGATCTCTGGATCTGGTTACCGCGGTTAACCGGGAAATCAAGCGCAGCAAGGCCGTCTGACTTTCTTTTCCGAGCAGGCTCTCTTCCTGTGCTGCCTCTTATGCTCCTTCGTCTCCGGAACCGCTCCTGCGGCTTTTTTCCGCGCCCTGTCAGCTTCCCCTGACGGTCTTCGCTGTCAGGTCTTTCCGGCTGACTCTATGTTTTTGTTCACAAATTGTTCATCTGAAACGTTCAAACGCTGTTTTTTCTACGGCGGACGCATTATTGCCGCTATAATTCAGCGACAATGTAATCTGAACGGAGCTGGAAAGCTTTTTAAACAACAGGATCCCCCATCATGAGTGATATGAATGTACTTAATGTTCCGGAGCTGGATGCATTTCCGGAAGACATTTCCAATGAATTTGTCTCAGAAATGGTTACCGTTAACGATGCGGTGCGCTATGCCGCCAGCTATCTTATCGAAAGCGGCGTTTTTCTCGGCCACGGCACCCAGAGCTGCTGGGATGAGGCCATGTATCTGGTGATGTGCGCCATTAACCTCGATCCTCCGGCGGATGCGGAAACTCTGGAGACCCGGCTGACCGTCCGGGAGAAGGGGAATATCGCGAAGCTGCTGATGTCCCGGGTGCGGGATCGCATTCCGGCCGCTTACCTTACCGGCAGAGCCTGGTTCTCCGGGCTGGAGTTCTATGTGGATCCCCGGGTGCTCATTCCCAGATCCCCCATCGCCGAGATGATTCAGGCCAGCTTCAAGCCTTATCTCAAGCATTATCCCCGGAGAATTCTGGATATGTGCACCGGCAGCGGCTGCATTGCCATTGCCTGCGCCGATATGTACCGCAAGGGCACCACCATTGATGCGGTGGATATCAGCGACGATGCCCTGGAGGTCTGCTCCATTAACATCGCCAGCTACGGCCTTGAGGACGTGGTTTACCCTTACAAGAGCGATCTCTTCAGCGCCATTCCCGATGACGAGCGCTATGACCTTATCGTCTGCAATCCTCCTTATGTTGATTCCGTGGATCTCGAAAACATGCCCGAGGAATACCGTCATGAGCCCAGACTGGCCCTGGAGGCCGGGGATGACGGGCTTTCCGTGGTGAAGCGCCTTCTGGCCTCCGCCTCCTACTACATGAATGAGAACAGCATTCTGGTCTGCGAGGTGGGAAACAGCAGAGCGGCGCTGGAGGAGGAATTCCCGGAGGTGCCTTTCCACTGGGTAACCTTCAAGAACGGCGGCGAGGGCGTTTTTGTGCTGACCTACGACGAGCTTATCGAATTTGCCGAGATCTTCAGCGTTTATAACCGCAAGGACGAAGACAAGACTCCGGCAGAGGATTCCGGCAAGCAGGAGGAAAACAGCTGATGGCCGGAAATACCTTTGGGGAGCTTTTCCGGGTTACCACCTGCGGCGAAAGCCATGGCTACGGTCTTATGGGCATTGTGGACGGCTGTCCTCCGGGACTCCCCCTGTCCGAGGCGGATATTCAGCCGGATCTGGATCGCCGGCGTCCCGGTTCCGGGAAATTCACCACCATGAGGCAGGAGCCGGACACCGTCAAAATTGTTTCCGGGGTGTTCGAGGGCAAAACCACCGGCACTCCGGTGGGACTCCTGATTCTGAACGTGGATCAGCATTCCCGGGATTATGCGGATATCGCCCGTACCTTCAGACCCGGTCATGCGGACTATACCTACTGGCAGAAGTACGGGATCCGGGACTACCGCGGCGGCGGCCGATCCTCGGCCCGGGAAACCGCCATGCGGGTGGCTGCCGGCGCCATTGCCAGAAAATATCTGGCGGAAAAGGGTGTGGTTATCACCGGCTATGTGCGGCAAATAGGTTCTGTGGCCTGTGAGCGGGTGGTGCCGGGAGATCGGGATCTTAACGAGTTTTTCCTGTGCGACAACGCCATGGCGGATAAGGCCCGGGAATACATGGACGGCATTCTGAAGGCCCGGGATTCCTGCGGCGCTCTCGTGGAGGTTACGGCCCGCAATGTTCCCCCGGGACTGGGGGAGCCGGTATTCGGCCGGCTGGACGCTGATATTGCCGCGGCCATGATGGGCATTAATGCCGTGAAGGCTGTGGAGATCGGAGACGGCTTTGCCGCAGTGTCCTCCCGGGGATCCGAATTCCGGGACGAGCTTACTCCCGCCGGCTTCCTTTCCAATCATGCCGGCGGCATTCTGGGGGGCATCAGCTCCGGTCAGGATATTGTGGTCAGAATGGCCCTGAAGCCTACCTCCAGCATTATGGTGCCGGGAAAAACCATTGATATTGAAGGCAACTCCGCGGAGATAGTCACCAAGGGGCGGCACGACCCCTGCGTGGGGATCCGGGCGGTGCCGGTGGCCGAGGCCATGCTGGCTCTGGTGCTTATGGATCACTTTATGAGACACCGGGCCCAGAACGCCGAGGTTCGCTGTCCCACGCCGGCGATCCCGGGTTCTGCCGGGAACGGCTGATAACAGAGAGCCTGAGAGCGGGCGCACGCTGCTCTTTATTGTTTTTAGTCCGGGGGCTGGCCTTTGTCTTCGGACTTTTTTTTCAGAATCGGAATCGTGTTACATGAGAAAACCTGACTTAACGGCCCTGAGCGCCATAGCGGCGGTTCTGCTGTTTTCCGGAGAACTGCGGGCGGAGGATGATAAGCCCTGGACTCCCGGGGAATTCGCGAGCTTTATCTGCGACTCCGACCGGAATTTTGGCTCCTCAGACGAAGAGCGCCTTATCGCCGGTCTTAAAGGCGGTCAAAAGATCCCCCGGGACTGTCCGCATGGAGAAGCCGGGTTTACCGCTCTCGTGAGAAGAAGCCGGAATCCCGCTCTCTTTCAGGCCGCCCTGGACTCCGGGGCGGATCCGGACTATGCGCTCCGGGGCGGTTATTCGGCCCGGATGGCCGCCTTCGGCACCAAAAAGCTGGATGCGGCAATGCCCTTCATCACCGCCGGAAAATGCGATCCCGGGCAGCAGGTTCCGGACGGGGACACCCTGCTTATAGAGACCATGTTCAACGATGACAGGCAGGTGTTTCATGAGGTGATGAAGCGAGGCTGTTCCTCCGGCAATATTGATGCCCGGGGCCGGAAGGGGGAAAGCGCCCTGATGCTTCTGGCCATGAGAGTCTTTGCTCCGGATCACGATAAGAAGGCGGAGATCCTGAATCTTTTCAAAAAGTACGGCGCTGATTTTAACCAAATGTCCCGCCAGGGCCGGCCCCTGATTCAGGAGGCCTCTCTCGGGGGCAGCCGGACAGAGCTTAAATACGACGATGCCATTCTGGACGGAATTCTGGCCGGCGGGGCTGATATAGCGGCCCGGAACAGCAAGGGGGAATCCCTCCTTAATTTTCTGATGCATTACGATCTTTCGGAACGTTTTCTCAAAAAGCTTTTGGAGCTTAAACCCGATCTGAATGCCCGGGATGATCTGGGCAATACCCCCGCTCTCGCCGCTTACGAATACATTTCCGGCAGCAGGAGCCGGATCGGAGATCGGGATCATCTCGTGAAAATTCTGGCGGAGGCCGGAGCGGATCTCAATGCCGTAAACAAAAGGGGCGTAAACATTCTGACTGCCGCCATTATGGCCGGAGCAGTCCGGGGCACGGCCACCGGTCTCACCGAGTATTTTCTGGAAAAGGGGGTAAAGCTTCAGGAAAAGACTCCTGAGGGCGCCGGGCTGCTCTTCTATGCCGGCCCGGCCGGGCTCAAATCCGGCGCGGTTAAGGCCCTGATAAATGCCGGGGCGGATGTCAATGAACAGGAGTCCGAGACCGGCATGACACCCCTGATGACGGCGGCTTTTGCCGGAAACCGCGCCGCTCTGGAGGCTCTCACGGCAGCCGGAGCAAGGGTTGATGCCCGGGATCATGAGGGCCGCACCGCTCTTATGGCTCTCGCTCTCGCCGCTCCGGCCGCGGATACCATAACGGTTTTGCTCCGGGCCGGGG
Source organism: Succinivibrionaceae bacterium UBA3769 (assembly GCA_002372325.1). Taxonomy (GTDB): domain Bacteria; phylum Pseudomonadota; class Gammaproteobacteria; order Enterobacterales; family Succinivibrionaceae; genus Succinimonas. The sequence continues at coordinate 25,739 of DFFT01000018.1, forward strand.
CCTCTCCCGGACTCCGGGATAAGAACGGCCTTACCGCCCGGGACTATCTCCGCCGGAGCGAGCTCTCTGAAAACGAGAAGAAAAAGCAGGAATTTACCCGGATAGACGAGCTTCTCCTGAAGGCCGAGGAGCAGGAAAACTCCGGCAAGGCGGAAAAGACCTCCGGGCAATAACTGCCGGGGACGCAAGCAGCAGCGGGCGGAAACAGCAAAGGAAGAAACATAAATGCAGGAACAGAACATGACTTCGCTTAATCGTCTTTCGCTTCGGATCCGGGAGAGTCTCCGGAACCGGATCGGCGCCGGTCTCAGGAGCGCTTTTCGGAGATCCGGCCTTGTGCTTTCTCTTTGCCTCGCCGGGATTTCCGGGCTTGCGGAGGCCGGCACGGTGACCGTGGATGCCCGGGGCCGGGATCAGGCCACCGCGGAAACCAATGCCCGGCTTAATGCCACCCGGGAGGTGATGAACGCCATGGCCGGGCCGGAGTTTGTGAAGTCTCAGATGAAGCGCATTCGCGCGGAGATCATTGCCCGGCCGCAGGATTTTACCGGCAAGGTCAGCATTCTGAAGCAGCAGAAAAGCGGCAACAACCTTCTCCTGCGGGCGGAGGTTACGGTGGACAGCGAACGGCTGGCCGAAGTTCTCCGGGCTATGGGAGCGGAGATTGCGGACAGCGGCGTTCAGCCCTCCCGGGAGCTGGGCTCATTCGGAGCCGGGGGAGAGCCCCCGGAAGGGAGTCCGGTTCAGGCAGCCTCGGGGCCGGAAGGGTTTTTCGGGAGCGGAACCAGGGCCTTTCCCGGCAGCGTTTCCGTTCCGGCCATTGACAATACGGATCCCGTAACCGAAATTCTGGTGCCGGGGTTTGAGCTTAACGCCGGCTCCTGGGCTCCCGCCGTCCGTTCTCCGGGGGAAAGGTTTACGGTTTTCATCCGAAAGCCCCAGTACACCGAGGTCTCCCGCAAAATCGCCGTGATCATCACGGCTGCGGGAACGCCCTTTGAGTACGAGGCATCCCTGAAGGCCGGCATGACCAATGAACCCTACTGCATGAAGGCCGATTACGATTTTTATCAGATGCGGGCTCCGGTTCTCCCCGGATCTTACGAGATCCGGGTTTTCAGTACCAATGAGGGCAGGATCTTTCCCCTGGGACGGCTCGGATACAAGGTAACGGCAGCAGACAGCGTTACCTTCCGTCTGGATCGGGACACCTTTATTCCCGGAGAGGAGTTTTTTGTCACCATAAACGGCGTCCGGGCAGCTTCCGGCGGCCGCATTTATCTGGTGCCGGACACCCCGGAGGCCCTGAAGACGCGGTTCCGGGATGTGAAAAGCCTGGATCGCACCAAACCTGTGGACGATCTCTCCGCTCCCCATACCGGCTCCTGGATCAAAGCTCCTAAGGAGGAGGGGGACTATCTTCTCGTATACTACCGGGATTGCCGGGATTGTTCCTATCATGAACACTACGGCTCCGCCATCCCCGGAGTCTCCTATATTAAAATCCGGGTTAAAGCACCCGGAGCGGCTCCGGCTCAGGATCGGCCCCGGATTCTGGTTCCGGAAAGGATCTATGCCGGTTCCGGGTTTAATTTCCTGGCGGACTGGCCGGGCCGGACTGATGCGCCCCGGGGAGAGCTCCGAATCAAAAAGAAGGGTCGCAAGGATCAGCACTGGGGGCAGCGGGTGACCTTTAATCCGGGGACGCAGAGCTATGCGGTAAACCCGATCTTCAGTCCCGGAGAATATATTGCCTCGGCAGAGAGCGAGGCCGGGGGCAAAAAGGTTACCTCTGAAATCGCCTTCCGGGTGGAGCCCTCCCTGCATTCCGCGGAAAAGGCCGTTATCACGCCGGAGCATGACAGCATTGAACCGGATACGGGACTGGTGATTACCGGAACCAGCGTGGTGGAGGCCGAGGAATCCTCCTTTGTGATTCTGGTGCCCCGGGGCACTCCCGAAGAGGTCACCAGTATTCTTAAGAAGTACGGCGACAAAAGACAAAACGTGGGGCACCGGATCAAGTTTTCAGTATATTACAATACCGCAGACATGACTCCCGGCAATTATGAGGCCCGGCTTTACAGCGGCGCCGATCCTTACGGCCGGGTGCTGGCCAAAAGCCCGGTGCGGGTGCTTACCCCGGAGGAAATAGCCGCCAATGAAGCCGGACTGCTTAAGGAGCTCGATAAGCCGGAGCCGGGGCTTACCGAGGAGGATTCCCTTAACAAAATGAAGGATCGCATTAACCGGGAGTTTTATCTGCCGGGGAGCCGGAAGGCCGGGGGAAATACCGCCGGCATCTGGGAGGCTGATTACGGAAACGGCATGAAGGCCTGCGCCGCGCCGGGACTCGTGGCCGCCTCCTCCGGAGCGGAGGATCTCCGGCGGCTTTACGATGCTCTTTTCGGGGCCGGCTCCTATTCCGCGCCGGATGAGGGCTATTCCATAAGCTTCGTTCCCGGATCCTACGGCGGGATCTATGAGGGGATCTATGACGGGATCTTTGCCGCCCCGGGGGATTACCGTTTCATGAAGACCAAAACGACCCTGGCGGATTGCAGCAAGGCTCTTGATGAGCAAATAAACAAAATGTCCCGCCTGGATATCACTCTGGGGCGGGATGGCAACCTGAATTCCGCCATTATGGAGTTCGGCACGGCCATTTTTCAGAATTATCAGTTTGCCACGGATCTCGGCAAGGTCAGAGATGCCATTACCCTGGCTGCGGAGACCACCGGGAACACCCTGGCCGTCGTGGATGCCATTAACGAGAAGGATATGGAGGGCCTGGCCAAAAACGCCATGAAGCTGGTGCTCAATACGGCGCTTAAGCTCTGCAACGACGGCAGCTGTCTGGAAAACATGATCCTGAAGGATCCGGAATCTCTCAAGGCCCGCCTGACCACGCTGCCCAAGGAGCAGTATGCCAAGATTGAAAAAAGTCTGCGTAACTGTCCGGAGGGCTCCATGGCCCGGCTCTTTGCCAGTGACATGATGAAGGTCAGAGAGCATATTGAGCTTCCCGATGCTGATTTCCTGAAGCTCTACGAAAGGGCTCAGAAAAACGAGGGCAAGACCCTGGCGTTTCTTGATGAGGTCAAGACCCTGCGGGATACCTATAAGAGAACCATGACGGAATACAAGGCGCTGGACAAGACCTTCAGCACGGCGGAGGATCTCGGCACGGAATTCGGCCGGGCCTGGGAGGGATCCGCAGAGATGGATATCTACGGCAATGCCGCCCTGACCCTGCTGTCTCTGGATCCGAATTTTGCCATGGCCGTGGCCACGGTCAAGCTGGGCTATCAGGCCTCCCTGGCTTCCCGGGATTTTGTTAACGACATTGCGGTAATGCGCATGTACAAGTACTGGAAGACCTTCGGAGACGGAGAACGTCCCTCGGACATGGATTTCATGTGGAAGGAGGACGGCGGTCATACCCGCAGGGCTTTGGATCAGGCCAAGAAGACCATGAGCAAGACCCTGCGCAATGAAATGACGCAGATGGCTATGAACGGCCCTAATCGCAGGACGGCCAATGCCTTTGTCAGTTATGTCAGAAAGGGCGGGGACATGGACAATCCGGCCGTGGAGCTGAAGCCAGAGGACATTTCCGACGAGGAGGCCTTCAAATATCTCAGGCTGCAGTTCCGGGCGTGGGAGAAGACGGAAGAGCGGAACTCCGACTTCAAGTCCGAGCTCCGGGACTGGGCCCGGGACTTTCAGAATCTGGACACTCCGGAGTATCCGCGCTGCGAAAGCAACTTCCGCACCTGGCACTCCGGCAATGTCTATCAGAAGCGCTACTACAACAATGACGGATCCCGGCGGGGCGCCGCAGAGGTAACCAAGGAAGGGCTCTGGCGCTTCTTTTCCAACTGGGACGGCTGCGAGGCTGAGGTTGCCGCCTTCAAGGAGTATGCGGAAACCCGCGTCCGGCTGGAGGATGAACTGATCCAATGGGGTTCCGGCACTGACAACAGCAGGTGCTCCCGGAAAACCATGAAGCAGAAGGCCAAGGAGCTCATGTGCCTCTATGTGGACGGCAGTGACGGGCCTGTGCGTTACAAGACCGAGGTGGCTTATATCGGGTGCGAGTGCGGCTGGGATAATTTTGATGCCGACGGCAAGCTTCATGCCGACTTCAAACGCGCGAAAAAAATGCGGGAACGGGAGATCGAGATCGTGTCCCGGGCTCTGGGGCATAATGACCTGATGTCCTGTCTCTGCAATTCCTCCGCCGGCCGGGAGAACTCCGGAGCGGCCATGGGAGTGGGGCTGATTTACCATGCCAAGCCGGGGAGCAAGAAATCGGAGTGCGGCGGCGTCGGGGGCTGCTGGGCCCATGGCTACGGCTGCTGGCACTATCCCATGCCCACGGACGGAAAATCTCTTGACAGCTGCGGTTACTATCGCTATGTCCGGGATTATAAGGCGGAAGCGGCGCTCCGCCGGAAGGGTATCAAAAAGGATCGGGAGTGCTACATGGGGCTTTAGAAGGCGGCGATTTCAGAAGGGCTCCGGAGGTCAGGCTTCCGGGGCTTTTTTTTGCGGCGGAGGGCAGTGAGCCGGCAAGGGCGGGAGAGATTTCCACCGCAGCATTAACCCCGCAAAGGAGAAAATAAAGCTCTCCTGTATTTCTCATGACCATCCTCCGGAGATCTTCCTCATGGCCATTCTGTGCCGCTCTTTCTCATGATTATTCCGTGCCGGTCTTCCTAAAAGCCTCTTCCCCATAAAATTTCTTTCTGCGGCACGGCATCAGCAGGGGAGAAAATAACTGATATCAGGCTCATTTATCATGTCCCGGGAACTTTAAGGACAGCGGGAATAACCTGGAGGCTCCCGGGATTTTTTGTGATAAATGAGGCAGAGGACATAAAGTTTCTGAAAACCCTTTGGCCCGTGATTATTATTTGCGGGATTTTTTGATTGCAGGCGCAATTATTAAAATATCCGGGGCAAAGACAAAGATCAGGAAGACTCCGGAATTTTCAGTATTCTGCGGAATAAGGGGAGGGTAATAATAAAGGATCTGCGACAGCGGTAACCGGAAGGCCTGAGTCCTGAGGATGCCATGGCATTAAATTTTAGTAACGTCAGGATCGGGAATTGGTAATTGTTTGTGAGCTTCTCCGGGATTAAACCTGGCAAGACAATTTTGCGCAGTAAAAATGATGCCGGAGCAATATTTCCGGGAATGCGAAAAGGGAGGGAAGGGGGGAAGGAATAGAATAATCTGCGGGGCGGAACGGGAGAGTCAGAAATAAAGTGGCAATAATGAAAGAAAACAGAAAATAGCGCAGAAAATAACGAAACAACCGGGAGAATAATTTAATGCTGCTCCCGGGGTTAAGATTATTTGATAAAATATGATATTAAGACAGCAGTAATTTAGCATCCATTCTCAGGAATGGGATAAGTAATGGCAGGAGAGGGGAGACCTTTGTCATCGCAAAGCCTGATTCTGAAATATGGAATATCATAATGTTAATTCATGGCGGGCAAAGCGGGGATCCGCTCCTTGCCGGGAGCAATCCCCGGACTTCTTGGGGCAAAGCCGGCAATTAATAATATTAATCTGTTCTAATCAGGTAATCCCGCAAAGTATTAATCATAACAACGCCTTAAATTCCGTAAAGATATTATTAATATGCTGATAAAACCCTTACCTTATCGGATGCTTGGTGATTCTTGTGATCATGAATATTAATATTACGGGATCGTGAGTGATTAATACTGATTAATGATAAATCAGGGCGTAATTACAGCGAGAAGATAAATTTTTTAAATGCTGATTCTGGCCGGGAATTTCGTCTCCCTGATAACAGCTAAGCTCCGGAAGCGGAAAACGCTTATTAGTTTTTTGCGGGGGATTGTTTTAGAGAAAAGGCACTTATATGCATTGATAATCATGGATAAGAATGAACGGGAGATTCCGGTTCAGGGCCGGCTCTCTGGATTATGATTTTTAATGCAGCGCGGAATATGTTTTTTAAGTTTTACGGCAGCCTTTAAGAATCATGATGCTTTAAGCAGTCGTACATGATATTTTTGCTTTATCGGGATGATGTTAAGCGTTTGCTGTTTACACTTGATTTGCTTCTGTTATTTTCTTTGCTTTATATCTTTGATCTTCAAAAGATCAGACGTATCCTTTTCGGCGGTCATAATTCCATCCGGGATGAAAGCAGACAGACGTTATTCATTTTCTTTATTCTTGATTTCTATTTTTATTTTTATTTTTATTTACTCTCTTGTTTTATCTTTCTATTATTTATTTATTTTTTTTGCTGAATCCTGCAAAATTTGCAGATTTGTTATTTTTTGTTTATTTGATGATTTTTTACGGCTCTCTTGATGCCGTTTAATGATCCTGGTTAACAGATTGCGTTTGTCCGGGGACTTAATTGACTGCGAGATCTGTATCTGCTTCTGATTTTTTTTGTTTCCTGCTTTTGCCGGCATGTTTGCGGCATTATTGATAAAATCTGTGATATGTTTTTCTTTAATATTCTTTATTATAAAATGATGCGGAGATCTGAGCCATTATCTCTTTTTCAGGTGTTTTTGCCGGATTTTTATTTTATTTTATTTATTTT
>DFFT01000018.1:32394-53143 GCA_002372325.1 Succinivibrionaceae bacterium UBA3769
TTTTTATTTTTTTTTTTTTTTTTGACAGCGTTATTTTATTTATTGCTTTATTATTGATTTATTTATCAGAGGCGCGAATTTTGCTGATATCTTTTCCGGCAGTTTCGGAAGCGGCGGGGATTAGCCTGGGAGCTTCCGGAGCCGCGGGGGTTCCCTTTTCCTTAAAGGCTCTCTTAGGCGGTAATGGGGAAGGGGCTGGCTGCTTCCCCGCGGAGATCGGCGGTTATTCCGGCCCGGCCTTCTTTCAGGCGCTTTATTTCGGGCCGGCTCTGGACTTTTCTTCCCGCCGGCGGATCTCCGGACTTCATTTCCGCCGGGGAATACGGTTCCTTTTCAGTATTTTCTTTAACGGAATGTTTTCAAATGTTGCGATTTTGTTATAATTTTTCACCGGCGGCGCTTCTGAGAATGCTCTCAGCGGGGCTCTCTTTTTTTATGAGGTTCCGGACTCCCGGCGGGAAAGCCGGAACCGATTCAGGCAATTTTATTGTTTTAGTTCAAGTTTATGAACTCTCCTTAGACTGCTTCAATCGCTTTGCTATATATAATGAAACTATCTGCATCAGGAATGTCCGCGGGCATTTCCCGTTTCCGTTTTGATCTGAGGATCTCCGGGTGAGATTTTTGTAAATGCGTTTTTTTGAGATTCTGTTGTTTGTTGTACTGGCTCTGGCCATAACAGTTGTAGTTAATCTGACGGGCTACGGTTTTACCCTTCCCGTGCATCTTTCATTCGAGCTCCAGTCCAGCACTGCCGCCGATGTTCGCATTTTCTACAAAAATGAAGACGATGACCGCTTTATCAGGGATTATTCGGTATCCTTCACGGCCGAACAGGGGGATGAATACCACAGCTATGAATTCGATCTGCCGAATCTCAGATCCGTGTCCCAGCTGTCCCTGCTTTTTGATGATTCCGCCACGGGCAATATCTGCATCCGCAATCTGACCATCCACGGCTACAAGCAGGAATTCACCTACAATTTCATGCAGTCGGTGCTGAGCAACATTTCCATGTCCAGCAGCGACCAGCATGGCGAGAGCGCCTGCTTTGTCTTTTATCAGAGAAGCACCGCGGAGCCGGCGTTTTCAGACCGGCCCCAGATCATCAGCCAGATCTTCGAGGTGCATTCCATAGTCGAACCGTACAACTACTGGCAGATCCTGTTCTTCTTTGCCCTCTTTATCACCTTCCAGCTGGTTTACGGTCTTATTATGAGAATCGGCAAGAAGGTGCCCTGGCGCTATACCGTGGCTCAGAACATAAGAGCCCTGCTGACCGCCGCCGGCTGGATTTTTGTGCTGGTTTATATCTTCGGCGAGGTGGTGGATGCCTATGCTCTTCATAACCGGCTCCTTTTGCTGGGCACTCTGACTGTCGGTCTGGGTTCGTTTTTCTATATTTCCCGGGGCTTCTTTGTCAGACATGCTCATTTCATGCTGATTTCGTTGGTGCTGATCCTCCTGATGCTGGTGCGCTATGCCGTGTTCAAGAGCGAGGTGGGCACCATCTACCATAACGAGTTCATGGGCTATATCCACATCGTCAAGCAGGATCTCCCCTTTGACGTGGCTGCCGTGCTGCTTATCTCCATAGCCTGTCTGCTCCGGAGAAAAAGCGTCAGAAATCTGATTCTGATTATCACCGGCATGGGGCTCGCCCTGATGTTCCTGGATTATGCCATTAATACCGGCAAGGAAACGGATCGTCTGATCTTCACCTCTCTGGATTTCAGCAAGTTCACCTATCATGACTTCATTGTTCAGTCCGTGCTGTTCTTCCAGACGGTGCAGGGACTTCTGACGCTGGTTACCATGGCCATGATCGTCATTACCGTGTCTCTGGCTTATTCCCGCCGCCAGGACATGAGCGTCACTCCCGCCAGACTCTGGTCTTATCTATTTATCGAGTGCCTTGCCGTATGGGCCTATTTCGCCAATATCGGCACCAGCAGCGTTTATGACGACAAGTTCTACAATCTGGTGGAGGTGAACCGCGGCATTGAGAATCTGGACTTTTCCCGGATAACCGCATCCTCCAGCGAGATTAACACCGTGAAGCAGGGGATGAATTCTCATAAGAACGTCATCGTGCTGGTGGTTAATTCCCTTTCCAGCTTCGGCAGCCGGCTTTACGGCGGCGAGAACCTCACCCCGAACATCGACGTTATCGCCAACCACAATATCTGGTTCAAGAATTACTATGCGCTGGGTTATGACGACGAGACCGCCAATTACTCCTTCCTTACCGGCTATCCCTTCCTGCATAACGGCGTGGGACTGGAAACCAAGGGGCTTTACGGCCGGGCTCTTCCCTACATCATGAAGAACGCCGGCTATGCCACCATCATGGCCTATGCCTTTAAGCCCAGCTCGGTGCTGAAGGTGCAGTACGACAACGCCGGCTTTGATTATCTTGTGGACTACATGGATTCCCGGTTCCCGGAAACCGCTCCCCGCTACCGTTCCGACTCTCTGGATGACAAGGTGTTCCTGGAGGAGATGGCCCGGAAGGTGGAATACTGGATGCGCACCGGCGGCAAGAACTTCTTCGTGCAGATTATCACCGGATCCGGCATTGCCCCCTTTGCCGTTCCGGTGGAAAACCGCATTGACCCCAGCCAGAAGGAATTCAATTTCGACAAGGTGATGCAGTTTACCGATGAGGCCGTGGCTCATTTTGTGCAGGATCTCACCAGAATCAACTATTTCCGGAACGGCATTCTGATTATCACCGGCAATCACCGCGCCTCCATTCCGGTGAGCAAGAAGGAGTATGATACCTTCGGCCGGCTCTCCGTGGCCCGGGTGCCCCTCATCATCATCGATAAAAACGTCAAAACCTTCGTGTCCACCAATGACATTTCCTCCGCCTCTCTGGGGGAGATTATCCAGTACCTTACTCTGGACACCTACTCCGGAAGCTCGCTCCATGTTAATCCCTTTATCGAAAAGGTTAACGAGACCATCGTCTATCAGGAGCTGTCCCCCCGCAACGAAATCCTGCTGAAGGACGGCGATAATGTCGGCACCTTCGTGATTGCCGGTAATCATTCCGAGATCACCGGCAATATCCGGAACAAGGATGAAGTGTTCGGGAACATTCTGTCGCTGCTCCGGGATACGGACACCCTCATCAGCAAGGTTGAGGAGGTGCCGGAGGATCAGCGCTACAAGAAGTCCAGCGAATGGTTCGAGTCTGCGGACGGGGACCGAAATAATCCCGGCGCGAATAAGCCCCAGATGAAATCCGGCAGGAGATCCGGGAAGAGGTAATTGCTGTTTCCATCCGGCCGTACCCCGCGGCCGGCGGAAGCGAGTCCGGAGGATCTTGACATGAAGCCGCGTATTGCCAGACTGGCAAAATTTCTGGTGTCCCTGTTCCGGGGCGCTGCCTTGGACGGCATGCTTCTGGCCTTTCTGATAACCGCCGCCGTCGCCCTGACCATGCCGGATTTTCTGACAGAGGCGCGGTTTTCCTGCGCGGTGGCTCCGGCGGTGCCCGGAGATTATGAAATCACCGTTGGCTATGCCACGCCCCTGAGCCGGAACTACTTTCAGGAAAACACCCGTACCCTGAAAATGTCCTTCCCCGCCGGGGCTTCCGGAAAGCCGGATTTCCAGAAAATCGAGCTCAGCTTTCCGGCCACGGTGATTACCAACGTCCGCTTAAGCTTTGCGGAGACCACCAGCTTTCAGATCCGGGATCTCCGGCTTGCGGGCTTCCGGAGCTTCCGGCTTTCCGACAATCCCTCTCTGGATCTGGACTGCTCCCCCGACTGCCTCGTGAAGCGTTCCGAGCCGGATCTCGTTTACATTCAGCCCCAGCGCTTCTCCTCGGAAATCATGAGCGTCAAGGCCCATGACGATCCCCTCCTGGTGCTTACCGGGATCTCCGGGCTTACGAAGTTTTTTCTGGGACTTTTAGCCGCGCTGGCCTTGCTGGGATCTCTCCTCAGGCATTTCAGAATGCGGATCATGCTCTGGTGCTGGTCAGCTCTGCTGGTGCTTATCAGCTATGCCTTAAACCTCATTATCGCCTTTCTCCCGGATATTGCCCGGGTCTATCGCACGGAGTTTACTCTGGGGGCTCTCAACACCCTTTATCAGCACGGCCCCTGTTTTCTGATCCTGACCGGATGCCTCATGCTGTCCTCCTGGAAACGGTTCTGGCAGGCGCGGGCGCTGGGCTTTCTGCTGTTTCTCGTGTTTTTCGGGATCACGCTGGCGGATTTCTTTATTATGAGAGAGCTTAATGCCCGGCTGGTTCTGTCCGATGTCGCGGCCTTCGGCTGGGATCTCAGTCTGGGAGCTCCCCTGATAAAGGATTTTGCCCTGTCCCGATCCGCTGTGGCAGCTTTGATTTTGCTCCTGTGCTTTGTCCGCTTTGTTAACGCCTCCTGGTGCGACCGGAACCGGCCGGAGTATCCGCCGGTGTACGCCGGCTCCATGACTCTGGGGATTATCTCGCTGTTTTTTCTGGCGGAAAACAGTCCCGGAAGCACCGTGGACGATTATGATTTTGCCAGCGTCATTGCCGTTAATTCATCAACCCATCAGGTACCGTATTCCTCCGGAGGCCCCTGCGCCGGCGCACTGCCGGAGGAACGCCGGGTTTCGGGGCTTAATACCCGCAAAAATCTCATTCTCATCGATCTGGAATCCTTCAGCTCGTATCAGAGCAAATTTTTCGGGGGCTTTTTTGACAGCATGCCGGAGCTGGATCGTCTGGCCCGGAACAATGTCAGCTTTACCAATTATTACTCCAACGGCTTTGCTTCGGATCCCTCAAATTTCGCCATGCTGACGGGGCAGCCCTTTATCAACGGCTGGCGCTCTCTTACGGATCCCGTATTTTTTGACCGGGCTCTTCCCAAGGTGCTTCAGGAGCACGGCTATCACACCACCGTCATGTATTCCTCCAGGAACGTTTTTCATGCGGATGAGCTCCTCCGGAAGGCCGGCTTTCAGGAGTTCAGCGACGGCAAGGATCCCCACTACGTTATTTCCGAGCGGCTGACCTTCAATGCGGTGCCGGATCGGGATCTTTTTGACAATCTCTTCCAGAGAGTGTCCCGCTGGAAGCCGGGGATGCCGCCGTTTTTCACCATGGCGCTCACCGCCACCACCCACGCTCCCTTTCTGATGCCCCTGACTCATACCGGATCCTACCAGGGCACCCTGAAGTACACGGACAAGGAGCTCCGGGATCTCATAGCCCGGCTGGAATCCATCCGTTATTTTGATCATGGCATGGTGGTGATCGTGGCGGATCATCGGGTGATGCTCTCTTTGACTCTGGACGAGCAGATGGAGTACGGGGAGCGGGCTCTGGGCCGGGTGCCGCTCCTGATTATCGGGAGCTCCCTGGGGCGGAAGGTTTTTCGGAACAGCGTGGGGCATGATTCTCTTTCCGCCATTATCAGCTATCTCCTTCTGGACAGCTACACGGAAATGCCCTGGCAGTGCAATCCCCTGACCCGGCCGGACTGTCAGGAGGACGTCTTTTATCAGAAAAAAGGCCCGCAGGACGAGGTGCTGGTCTTCCGGGGAGACGGGGACATTTCCCGGATTACTCTGGACGGAGATAAGACCCGGGTGAGTTCCGGCAAGAGCGCCGGAGAGGAAGAACTCCTTCGGAAGGTCTGCTGGTTCCGGAAATAGGCTCTTAAATGCGCCGCAGCATATTTTTCCCGGCTGACGGCTGATTTTGGCAGAGACGGCGCCATGCCGCCGTTTTACCGCTTCATACGGGGTCATTACGGGTCATAGCCCCATGGGCATCCCCTCCTAATATGCAGAATCATCCTTCACGGCCTCAATATCCCCAGGGGTAAACAATAACTGAAGCTTTTAAGCCTCTTCCGGCGGCCGGATTGGGCCCGTATCAGCACGATAGCGCCTCTCTGTTGCGAGAATGCCCGGGCCGGGGCCTATGGTTCCGCAGGGGCAGGAAAATTGCGAACTGGCTGTCATTACAGCCGTAAAGGAATAAAAAACGGGAGACCTCGATCTCCCGTTACCTCGGTTTGCGGATTAACCGCGTTTTAACCGCAAAAGCGCCTCAGCGCCATACGTTAATTCCCGCTGAGCTTCTTATGGATGGCCGCAGCTGCCTTGCGGCCGGCTCCCATGGCGCTTATGACGGTAAGAGGCCCCGTTACGGCATCGCCGCCGGCGTAGACTCCGGGTCTGGAGGTTTCCAGGGTCTCAGGATCCGCTTCCAGCCGTCCCTTGCGATCGCACTTAAGCCCGCACTTATTCATAAGCTCCGTGTCAGCGCCGTTGCCGATAGCCATAATCACGCAGTCGGCATCCATGGTATGCTCGGTGCCGGGGACATCCACGGCCTTGTGATTTTCGTCCAGTTTGGTATTGAGGCACTTAAGCCCGGTAACCTTGCCGTCCTGGCCGAGAATTTCCACCGGCTTGGTCAGGAAGACAAATTCCGCGCCTTCTTCCCTGGCCTCCTTGATTTCCGCGTCATAGGCCGGCATTTCGGCTTCGGTGCGGCGGTAGACGATAACCACCCGATCGGCTCCGGTTCTCACTGCGCTGCGGCAGGCGTCCATAGCGACGTTGCCGCCGCCGACAATGGCAATGGTGTGATACCGGGGGAACTTGTCAGCATTGTCCTGCTTCAGGTTTATAGCATTCAGGAAATCCTGCGCCAGATAGCAGCCGGAGAGATCCTCGCCGGGGACGTTCATGTTCAGGGCAACGCCGGTGCCGACGCCGAGGAACACGGCGCTGAAGCCCATGGATCCCTGAAGATCGTCTAAGGTGAAGTCCTTCCCCAGAGCCTTGCCCAGTTCAAAGGTGACCTTCCTTTCCTCAAGCTTCCGGATCTCGTCCTTAACGATTTCCTTGGGCAGTCTGAATTCAGGAATGCCGTAGGTCAGCACGCCTCCTAAAACGTCCGTCTTTTCGAATACCGTAACGTCATAGCCCAAAGCGGCGAGATCGCCGGCGGCGGCGATGCCGGCAGGGCCGGCCCCCACCACGGCAACCTTTTTGCCGATCCTTGGCGTTTCAGCGGCCGCAGTCGCAATGACGTGATTGCGGTGCCAGTCTGCCACAAAACGTTCCAGAGCGCCGATGCTGACGCTTTCGCCCTTGATCCCCCGGACGCAGTTGCCTTCGCACTGCTGCTCCTGAGGGCAGACCCGGCCGCACACCGCCGGAAGGCAGGTGGTCTTGCTCAGGATCTGATAAGCATCCTCAAAACGGCCTTCGCAAATGCAGTCAATAAACGCCGGGATATCGTTGTGCACCGGGCACCCCCTGGTCATGCACGGATGCTCGCGGCACTTGAGACAGCGCATCGCTTCGCAGATGGCCATATCCTCGGTGTAGCCGGTCTGGGACTCGGCAAAGCTGGAACGACGCTGAGCCACGCTCTGTTCAGGCATCTCAGTTTTTTTCCTGGTAAAGTTGATCATTTTCTGGGCTCCATGCTGTTCTTGCGATTAATCAGAGTTTCATACCGATCCATGGCCGCCTTTTCGGAAGCCTTGAAGGCATCCTCGGCCTTGTCGGGGAACTTGAGCTTGAGAGAGTTATAACGCACCTCGCCCATCAGGAACTTCTGATAATCCTCGGTAGGTTTGAGACTGTCGATAGCCAAAGGATTCTTCCCCTGGGCCGCCAGATCCGGATTGTATCTCAAGAGATGCCAGTAGCCGGATCTTACCGCATGCTGCATTTCCAGCATGGCATTGTTCATGCCGGCCTTCACGCCATGGTTGATGCAGGGCGCATAGGCAATGATGAGGGAAGGACCGTTGTACGCTTCAGCCTCCTTGATGGCCTTGATGGTCTGAGCCGGATTGGCGCCCATGGCGATCTGGGCCACGTAAACGGAGCCGTAGGCCATGGCCATCTGAGCCAGATCCTTCTTCTTGACCATCTTGCCGGAGGCGGCAAACTTGGCGATGGCGCCGATCTGGGTAGCCTTGGAGGCCTGACCGCCGGTGTTGGAGTAAACCTCGGTGTCAAATACCAGAACATTGACGTTCTCTCCGGAGGCCAGCACGTGATCGAGACCGCCGTAGCCGATGTCGTAGGCCCAGCCGTCGCCGCCGAAGATCCACATGGAGGGCTTCCCCAGAAGATCGGCGTTATTGACGATAAACCGGGCGGCTTCATCGTCGGCCGGAGCAGCCTGACATTTCAGGGCCAGCTCTTTGCCGTAAGCCTCGGAAAGCTCCGCGTCGTCCATGTGCTCCGCCCACTGCCTGCCCAGGATCTCCAAATCTCCCTTGAGAGAAGCAGCGGCGGTCTTGAGCTCCTGTCTCCGGGCGTTTACCGAAACCAGCATGCCCATGCCGAATTCCGCGTTGTCCTCGAAGAGGGAGTTAGCCCAGGCCGGGCCCCGGCCGTTTTCATCAACGGTGTAGGGGGTGGAGGGAGCGCTGCAGCCCCAGATGGAGGAACAGCCGGTGGCGTTGGCAATGAACATTCTGGAACCGAAGAGCTGCGTAACCAGCTTGGCGTAAGGTGATTCGCCGCAGCCGGGGCAGGCGCCGGAGAATTCCAGAAGCGGCTGGCGGAACTGGGAATTCTTGATGTCAATGTCCTTGTTGCTGATATCCTTAACCAGCTTCTTGCCGGCGAACAGGGCGTCATACATCTTCTGCCGCTTTGCTACCGCATCCTCGGTGGAAACCGTCATGGTCAGGGCCTTGTTATGGGCCGGACAGGCACTGGCGCAGGAGCCGCAGCCGGTGCAGTCCTTGACGGATACCGCCATGATGAAGTACTTGTCGGGAGAACCCTTAAGAGGCACGGCTTCCGGATATTTGGCCGCTTCTTCAGCGGAAATCACAAAAGGACGGATGGCACCGTGAGGGCAGACCAGAGAGCACCAGTTGCACTGCATGCAGTTCCGGGGGTTCCATACCGGGAGATCCGCGGCGATGTCGCGCTTTTCAAAGGCGGCGGTGCCGGAGGGGATCATGCCGTTGACCGTAGCCAGGAACTTGGATACCGGAATATGATCGCCGTCCAGTCTGTTGGTGGGTACCATAATGTCGTTGAGATAATCGGTATGGGTCTGATCCCGGCCCTCGAGTCTGGGCAGCGGATCGTCATCAGGGGCGGTCTTCCAGGCTTCCGGAATGGTTACCTGATGCACGCTCTTAACACCCTCGTCCACAGCGGCATTGTTCATATCCACAATGTTCTGGCCCTTCTTGGCATAGGTATGCTGGATGGCATCCTTCATGTAGGCCACGGCATCGTCAATGGGAATAATGGCTGCCAGCTTGAAGAAGGCCGCCTGCAGCACGGTGTTGGTGCGTCTGGCACCCAGGCCGATTCTCTTGGCGATGGATACCGCATCGCAGGTGTAGAACTTAACGTCATTGCAGGCGATGTAGCGCTTGACCTTTCCGGGGAGGTACTTATCCAGCTCCTCGTCGTTCCAGGCGCAGTTAAGCAGGAAATACCCGCCGGGCTTGACATCCTCCACCATGTCATACTTGCGCAGGTAGGAGCTGTTGTGGCATGCCACAAAGTTAGCCTGCTTGACATAGTAGGAAGACTTAATGGGATTGTCGCCGAAGCGCAGGTGGGAAATAGTCACGCCGCCGGATTTCTTGGAGTCATACTGGAAATATGCCTGAACATACTTGTCGGTATGATCGCCGATGATCTTGACGCTGTTCTTATTAGCACCCACGGTGCCGTCGGCTCCGAGGCCCCAGAATTTGCAGGCATGGGTGCCGGCGGGGGAGACATCGGGATTCTGGGATCCGGCGATGGAGAGATGGGTGACGTCATCGTTGATGGACAGGGTGAATTCCTTCTTGGGAGCGTCGCTCCAGAGATTCTCGTACACGGCCAGAATATCACCGGGCTGCACGTCCTTGGAACCGAGACCGTAGCGTCCTCCTGCGATCATAGCCCCGTCCATCTTGGTTCCCTTCAGGGCGGCAATCACGTCCAGAAGGAGCGGCTCCCCGATGGAACCCGGCTCCTTGGTGCGATCCAGAACGGCAATCTTCTTCACCGTGTCCGGAATTACGGAAACGAGATGCTTTGCGGAGAACGGACGGTAGAGATGCACCTCAACAATGCCGGTCTTTTTGCCCCTGGCATTGAGGTAATCCACCACCTCCTCGACGGCATCGCAGACGGAGCCCATGGCGATGATGATTTCCTCGGCATCCGGCGCGCCGTAGTAATTGAACGGCTTGTAATCAGTGCCGATGGCCTCGTTGATCTTGTCCATGTAGCTCACTATCGTATCCACCGTGGACAGGTAGGCGCTGTTTGAAGCCTCCCGGTGCTGGAAGAAGGTCTCCGGCTGTTCGGCGCTGCCCATGCAGTGCGGATGATTCGGGTTCAGGGCGTTGTCCTTGAAGGCCTTCACCTTGTCATAATCCACCATGGACTTCAGGGTGTCGTAATCCCAGACGTGGATCTTCTGATACTCATGGGAGGTTCTGAAGCCGTCAAAGAAGTGCATCATGGGCACCTTGCCGGCGATGGTAGCCAGATGGGCCACGGCCGAGAGATCCATGACCTGCTGCACATTGCCGGAGCAGAGCATGGCGAAGCCGGTCTGCCGGCAGGCCATGACGTCGGAATGATCTCCGAAAATCGACAGGGCGTGGGACGCCAGAGCTCTGGCCGCTACATGGAACACCACCGGAGCCTGTTCGCCGGCCAGCTTGTACATGTTCGGGATCATGAGCAGAAGTCCCTGGGAGGCGGTGAAGGTGGTGGTATAGGATCCGGCGGTTACCGAACCGTGCACGGCGCCGGCCGCTCCGGCCTCGGACTCCATTTCCACGATCTTGACCTTTTCCCCGAAAATGTTCAGCCGGCCCTGGGATACCCATTCATCCATGCTCTCCGCCATGGGGGAGGAGGGAGTGATAGGGTAGATGGCGGACACCTCAGAAAAGGCATAGGCCACATGCGCGGCGGCCGTATTGCCATCCATGGTTTTAATCTTGCGGTTAATCATGATTTAATTCTCCTCTCCGGTTTTCGCCTGAATGCGTTCAAGGGCGGCTCTCTGAAGCTCCGCCGCGGCAGACACCTTCATTTCCCTGATCACATTTCTGCCGCACACATACTGGCAAACCTTGCAGTTCACGCAGGCATTGGGATCTATTTCCGCATGCATTTCCTTCATGTAAATCGCGCCGTTAGGGCAGTTGTCAACGCAGTCCCGGCAGGCAATGCAGCCGGAATCGCAGACCTGAGTCTTGTCATAATAGTCCGCGGTGCTGGAGCAGGGCACCTGCTTGATCCCCTTGTACGGGACGATGCTGATAATCTTTCTGGGGCATTCCCGGACGCAGTCCCGGCAGCCGACGCACTTTTCCGGATCCACATAGGCGGTGCCGTCCACCACGCTGATGGCGCCGAAGCGGCAGACCTGAACGCAGGAACCGAGGCCGCAGCAGCTGGTGTAACAGAGATTATGCTCTTTGGGATCCACCTTCATGGCTTCATGGCAGTCCTTAACCCCCAGTTCCTTATAGGCGGCCTGAGCCCTGCTGCCGCCGCTGCAGCGCACAAAGGCGACCTTGTCCTTTAATTTGGCGAGGTCATGCAGGGTGTCCAGAATGATCTTCTTTTTGCACTTGACCATGCAGGCTGTGCAGCCCACGCACTTCGAGTAGTCAATAACGGCATGATTGTCAACGATGCTTACGGCTCCCACCGGGCAGGCTCTTTCGCACTCGCCGCAGGCGATGCAGCCATAGCCGCAGGTATTGCGCACGGTCTCCTCGTCCTCTTCGGAGGAAGAGCAGGGAATAAAGTTCGTGGCCTTGCGGGGGATCATCTTTATCAGATGCTGCGGACAGACACCGGCAGCGGCGCAGTCTCCGCAGCCGTTGCACAAATCCCGGTCTACAGTAATGCGTCCGTCCTGGAGCTTAAGAGCTCCTTTGCTGCAAACGGAAACACATGATCCGATGCCGACGCAGCCGCTTTTGCAGTCGCCGCGTCTGAAACCGGTCTGAACCGCCTCGGCGCAGGATTTGCACGCAGCAAATCCCGCCGAAGCGGCGGCATGACCGTTACAGGCTACAAACGCCACAAGTTCGCTTGGTGAATTTTCTAAATTGTTCATATACAGCTCCTGTAAATGCCTCTCTTGGCACACCTTCTTCTGATATATTCTTGTTAGTTAAGCAATCGCTGCTTAAAGGGCTCCTGCATCTCTGTTTTCAGGCCGGCGCAAATGCAGGAGCTTTTCAATTCTGTGTCGTTGCTGCGGTTTGTCTTTATTCTTTCTTTCTGACTTTTTCCTTTCTGCCTGACTTTTTTTCTTTCCGTCTCTGTTACCGGCTTTTCACCTGAAAACTCCGGCTGGCCCCCGGAGAGAAAATGCGGAACCTTTCCGCAAATTCGGCGGCGACGATTCCGGCCAGGATTTCCTTCCCGGGCAGGGCGGAATTCCTGATAAAGGCCAGACTCTCCTCCGGGGCAAGCGCTGCGGCAAGGACATCCGCATCGGGAGCGTAGCTGATATGCCAGAGCTCTCCGGCTGACCAGGGGGTGTCTTCAAGGTAGGGCCGGAAGAAGGCGCATTCCCTCATGTGCTCCTCCAGCCAGCGGGACAGGGGAGCCTGCGGGCCCTCCCGGTATTCCAGATTGGTGAGCTCCAGAGAGCCGCCCTCCGGCACCAGATCCGGATCATAGACGTCAATGTCGGTGCCGAAATGATGCCGGGAAAGCCCCGGAACCGCGCTGAACACCAGAATGGCTCGGATAAGCTCCTCGGGATCCATGCCCCGGATGTCCAGAGGCTGTTCGTTTCGATCCAGAACCGGCCGGGATCCGTCCATCTTGCCGGCAAAGATCCTGCTCTGCCTCTCAAAGCTCCGGAAGCCCGAGGCGGCTCTGAGATTCAGGCCGTCCCGCCGGGCCAGATCCTGAAGTTCCCGGAAGGCCTGAGCGGCTCCGGGGGTAAGTCTGATGCCTGGTTCTTCGGGAGAGAGGGGAACCAGATGATCTTCGGTGAGGCCGTGAATGACCTCCGCAAGGTTCCCGTTCTGTAAAAATCCTGCCAGCATGCCGTCGTCTCCGCGTTTTGTTTTGCGTCCTGCTTAAAACGGGATCCGCCCGGAGGCTCTCCCTTTCTGCAAAAAAATCTCACTTTGTTCAGTATAACCCGATAATGCGGCGTTTTTCGTGATAACACCGCCAAAATCACCCTATAGGGGCCGGGATTTCCCGGAAATTTGCTTACCGGGGCTGATCGTGCTAGTGTATATACTGAGATATTATGCGGAAAACAGCGCTCCGGCTGCGTTCCGTTACCGCCAAGTTTCCCTGAGATGCTTTTATGGACACAGACTCTCTTTCCATAACCGCGCCGTTTCTGAGACCCGGCAACCCCCACGACGTGATGGGGTTTACCGATGCCGGCATCATGGAACGCCGCATGATGCGCCATCACGTGGCGGAAATTCTGGAGATTGCGGCCGCCCGTCCTCATGCCCGGATGGTGCTGGATCTCTCCCGTTTCTATCTCCTGCGGGTTTCCCTTCTGGTGTCCATGTATCTCTCCTCCCGGATCATCTGCGTGGGGGACAACGTGTCCGATCCCTGTCTCCGGCAGTATCTCAATGACGATGACCTCCTTATTACCGACCGGTTCCGGGGGTTTTCCGGCAACGACAACAGCATCGACATTTCCACCACCCTGACGTTTTCCTCCGCTCCGGAAAAGGATGAACAGATCCTGTCATCCCGGAAGATCGGGGACGCCTCCGGGATCTGCTTTGCGCTGTTCGGGGGCGATACGGGGGTTTCCGTGCAGGAGTATCCCGTCTTTCTGAACGTCATGGAGCAGCAGTGCCGGGATCAGATCCGGGAGATCCCCGAAATAGCCGAAGCCGGAGTGGCGGTATCCACCTTTCCGCCCACCCACGGCTTCGGCTTTTCTCACAGCCTGCTCATGAGCATGATGCTGGATCTCCCCATGTTTGACCGAGCCCTCAGGCAGGATTCCCAGGTCTCCCTGCTGGGCCTTCCCGAATATGCTCTTTTCACCTCCCCCGAGTTTCTGAACAGCCTGAACATCGGAGACGTGTTTCCGAACTGCAAGCTGGTGCTGGTGAACGGCTTTTTCGAGAAGATGATGAACTATATCGCCGCGAACTCCATCATGGACTGTCCCATTATTGAAAGCCTGGGCACCCTGGTTCACGGGGTGATTGCCCTGAGGAGGCTTTCTCATGGCAAGTCCTTCCGCTTTGTGAACAACGTGGTCTATCGCCTGGACGAGGACGGCGTTCTGATCTGCAACTCGTATTTTGACAGCGAGCGCTGCTCCTACCCCACGGAATACGTGGTTAACGTTACCGGCCGGGAGTTTGTCATTACCGGCCGCCAGAAGAGACTGGTGACCTGCCGGGGAAAATCATGGAATCTGGACGACATGGAGAATACCCTGGAGCGGACGGGCTTCGGTTCCCGGGCGGCGGTGTTCGAGTATGTTCCCTGGAAGGAAAAGGAGCGGTACGTTGTCATTGCGGTGGAATCCGAGGAGCTCTGCGCCCTGTCCGCCAGCTCGGATATCGAAAACCGGGGACTGGCCGCTGACTATGTGAACGAGATCCGAAATGAGCTTTCTTCCGGGGGGTATCCTTCAGAATTGTTGCCCCGCAAGGTCAGATTTGTCAGAAAAATAAGTTATAATGAGTTTGGAAGGCCTGATTACGAGAGGCTGAAGAAGCTGTTTGACTGAGCTCCGTCCGGGAAAAGCTTTCCGGCGGTCGCGGAGATGCGGCAGCGATAAGGCAGCAGCGCAGCGGCAAAGCAGCATGGAAGCAGTATAGAAGTATAGCTATGAAGAAATTTCCAGATATTCTGAAAACTGTTAAAAGCTCCCGGGAGCTTAAGCTCATTTTAAATATCGGAAAGGATCTGGCATGGTTTGAAGGGCATTTCCCGGAAATGGCCATCCTCCCCGGAATGGTAGCGGTGTTCTGGACCGAGGAATATCTCCGCATCTACTTTGCTCCCAATGCCGCCATTAAATCGGTGGACAATGTCAGGTTTATGCATCCGATTTTTCCGGACAGCGTGGTGGAGCTGGATATCGCCATTTCTCCGGAAACCAAAACTCTGCACTTTAAATTCTGCGATCCCGACAGTCCTGACATCTGGATCTACTCCTCCGGGGTGCTCAGGGTGGTGTAAGCGCCCGTCCCGATCCGGGATGGCCCGGATTCGCCCGCTAAATTCTTGAATTCCGGTTTCCTATGCAAAAGATTCAGCATTTATTTTCTGTTTTTTTTCTTGTCCTGCTTTTGGTTCTCTGCTCCGTGGTGGTTTATTTCTATTCCTCCCGGGATCAGTCCCTGTCTCTGGACTTTACCACGCAGGATCTTATGAAGTATTCCGAGGGATCGGGCCTGAAGTTTACCGAGGGCAGCGATCTCCGGGTCTGGCTTTTTGCCCTGGATCGTCCGGATCTCCGGGCGGCTCAGGCGGATCTGGAGGCGGCGATTCATAAGCTCCCCGAAATTGTCTGGCTTTCCGGAAGTCAGAAGCAGGAGCGCTTTACCCAGGATC
This sequence comes from Succinivibrionaceae bacterium UBA3769, assembly GCA_002372325.1. Taxonomy (GTDB): domain Bacteria; phylum Pseudomonadota; class Gammaproteobacteria; order Enterobacterales; family Succinivibrionaceae; genus Succinimonas. The sequence goes on from DFFT01000018.1 coordinate 47,944, forward strand.
TTAAAAGGCTTAATTACTACCGCAGCGTGGCCGGCAACACTCCCGAGGGCTTTGCCCGGAGGCTTAAGGAGCTTCAGGGCTCCGGCATTTCCGGGGAGGAGATGAATCATATTATCGCGGAGGATCCCCTGCTTCTGGACTATGCCTCCCCGGTGTCCTCCTTTAATCTGACCCCGGAAGGGCGGCTCAGCTTCAGACCCGGCAATGCCGATATGTGCGGCGGGGAACAGTGTCTGCTTTTTTACGGGGAGATTGACCGCCATGCCAGTCTGGAAAGCCTGCATAATGCCGCCAGGGAGCTTGACGCCATAAAGATGCGTTATGAAGAGGCCGGAGGCAGCGTTACCGTGGTGAACCATCTTAAACGGAGCCACGATTTTCTGGCTGAGACCTCCCGGACTCTGATCTATGTCTTCCTGGCCGTGCTGGCCACGGCGGCTCTGGCGCTGTTTTATCTCTACCGCAGCCTGCGTCCCTTTGCGGAAATGCTGCTCTCCCTGACATTTTCCTACGGCCTTGCCATTATGGCCGTCTGGGGCTTCCTGGGGCATCTCCACATTATGACGCTGTTTTTCAGTCTGGTGTTCTGGATCCCCGGCATTGACATCTATCTTAACTTTAACAATGCCCGGGAATCAGGCCGCCTCAGAAGAAATCACATCAGAGGGGTATGGGGCAGCATGCTCATCACTCTGGTGATCTACGGCACCATGGCTCAGATCGGCTTCCGGATCTTCTCGGAGCTCGCGGTAATAGCCCTTTTCTTTATTTCCCTGTTCTGCATTCTCTACGGCGTTCTGGTGCACCTCCCGCCGGCCCGGTACCGCGGCCATTACCGGATCTACCGCGCCATCGGAGGACTTCGGAGATTTCTGACCATTCAGGGCGTGTCCCTGACGCTGGTGATCGCCCTGGCTCTGGTTTCCGCCTACGGTCTCATGACGGCGGCGGACGGCCTTATCTTTAACTACGCCCGGGAGGGGGCGGCGGACAAGGTGGCCCGCATCACCGCCAGCGGCCGGGATCTCACCGGCTATGAGGTGTCCGCAAGCTCGCCGGAGATGCTGGACAGCAGAATGACCCGGCTCAGAGAGTGGCTGGACGGCCAGATCGCCGCCAACCGCATCGGCTACTATCTGCTGCCCTTTGACATGGTGATTTCGGAAAAGGTCGCCCTGATGAACCAGGAAAGAAACCGGGATCTTTATGAGAGAACCCGGGAGCTCCGGGACAAGGCCGGTCTTCAGGGAGAACTTCCGGTGATCCCCGGGGAGCAGCTCCGGGGGCTTCTCGCGGACATGGCGGCGGCTCCGGCCATGCATCTCTTCTTTCCGGAAAACGATGAAGGGGTTTACCGGGCCAGTCTGGTGGTGTTCCGGGAACAGCCCGGCTTTTATAACGATCTCCGCCGGGAGTTTGCCTGGGCGGAATCCCGGGATCAGGTTTCCAGCTATATCCGCAGCATTGCTCCCCAAAGCGCGGACATCATCATATTCGTCACCATTATCTTTGTGATTCTGGCCGCGGTTATCTATGTGCTCCGGGGGGTGAGCTCCTTTGCGGGACTGACCCTGCCGGTATTCACCGGTCTGGGCTGCGCCGGTCTGGCCATGAACAGCTTCAGCGTGAATCTGTCATTGTTTTCCATTCTGATCATCCTTCTGGTTAGCGGCATTACCTTTGATTTTGCGGTGTTTTCCCGCCGGGCCGGCCGGTACCGGGACAGGAGAGCGGGCATTACGGTGCTGGTATCCGTGTTCATAAGCGAGAGCATGTTTGTCTATTTCTTGTGCTCCGGCATTCCGGTATTCCGCATGACCGGCGCGGTGATGATTGCCGGCATTACCGCAGGCGCGGTGTCCGCGGTGCTGCTTAACATGTTTATCCTGTCTTCCGGAAGAGGGCGCCTGAGAGCTGTTCTCAAGAAGCGCAAGGCAGCTAAGGCGGCTGCGGCAGCCCAGGCGGCGCTCCCGGATGCGGCAGATCCCGGGGAGCCGGAACCCGCCGGGGATAATACAGAGGCGCCGGCCCCGGAGGTTCCCGGGGATAAACCGCTTCCGGAGGAAAACCCGTATTCCGCCGCGCCGGCCTCCGAAAACGGAGATTCCGGGACTCAGTGAGACTGAGGCGCCTTTTCCGGAAAACCTCCGGCAGGCTTCAAAAAATCCGGACGGCAGATTTGCGGACTTCTGAAAATGCGTGTAATATAAAGCACGCAGGGCTTTTTCCGGGCCATCCCATCAGCCGCGCCGCAGCTTGGCGCCTCGTTAAATCCGCGGGGGTTTTATGAAAAGGTTTACATTTCCCATGTCCGTTGAGGACTGCATTCTGAATAAAACTCCTAACCTGCTTCTTGACACTGTTGACAATGTAACCGCCGATATGGTTGTCTGCCGGATGGTGGTGGGCTCCCGGGACAGCGTGGCCTATACCGATGAGCATGAGCTCCCGGTCATGGCGCTTCTGGAGGTGATGGCCCAGACCATGAGCGTCTGGAGCACCCTGAATCAGTCCCGCTCCGACCGCAAAATCAGATTCGGCATTCTGGTGGATATTTCCCGCATGATTGTAACCCGGAACAGCCATCTCCCCCAGGGGATGGCTCTGGTGATCACGGCCCATCTGGATCGCCAGGACCGCGGCTATGTGCGTTTCACCTGCGAGGTCAAGGATGAACTGGAAAACGAGATCCTGGCTACCGCCCGCATGACCGGTCTGGTGCCCAGCGACACCCAGATACATGATTTCGTCAAGCATACAGAATTAAACCGTCTCTGAGCCGGCGTTTCCGAAGTCCCGGAGCGCATTCCCCGGAAGGTATGTCAGGAAGGTGTTTCCCGGAAGCCTCCGGCTGGGAATGACCGGATAAAGCTCGGGCGGAGACGTCAGGATGAAATAACCTGATGAGAATATCAGGATGAGAGACGGGGACTCATTTGTTTTCGGGGACAGGGATATTTTGCCTGCCGCCTTAAAAGAGGTTTTTATGGTTAAAAAGACTGACGCTGCTTCCAAAGGCGCCGGAAAGCCGGCTGAGGAAGTACAGGAGAAAAAGCCCCGGAGACGCAAACCGGCCAAAAGCTCCGCCTCCGGTTCTCCTGAAAATGATGCCGGAAGCTGCCTTATCAGCGAAGGGAAGCCTAACGAAGCTCAGCTCATAAATGAAGGCATCAGCGCCTTCAACTGTCAGGATTATGCGAAAGCCCGGCAGATCTTTGAGCGGGCCTACAGGCAGCATGATTTCCGGAGCTGCTACTATATGGGCATGATGGCTCTCAGCGGGAGCGGCCTCCCTAAAGATGAACAGCTGGCGGTGAGGTATTTTGAAGAGGGCGCCAAAAACAGCTGTCCCTGGTCGCGCTATCAGCTGGGGGTAATGTACCGCACCGGCACCGGAGTCCCCCGCAATCTCAGCCGGGGCAATAAATACCTGAAGGATCTGGCGCAGTATTTTGCGGATAACGAAGGCAAGATTCTTCTCAGCGATCCCTATCCGGAAACCCTGTATTTTGTGGGACAGATGGGGGTCAGGAGCAAGGAGCTGGACAAGGCCGCTGATTTATTCACGAGAGCCCGGGTCTTCCTGTCCCAGCGCATCGCGGAGGATTATGCCGCTCCGGATGAAAATGATCTCCTCCTGATGGATAATCTGGTGGCCGCCTTGTTCCGGCAGGGGGAGTTCGACGTTTTTGACATCGATCTCTTTGACCTGATGTTCCTGTTCCGGGCAGGCTTCGTGGAGGTTTCCTTTGTTTACAAGGGGAGGCTTCAGAAGGTTACCAGTTCCATCGCCGATGACTCCATTGTGGTGGATTTCAACGGCGAGCGGTATCCCGGCATTATGGAATTTTTCCTGAACGCCCGTTTCCCGGACGGCATGCCTCTCGTGCGGGTCTGGGAGCAGATGTATCTTTTTGAGGTGCTCAGCATTCCGGCCCTGGACAAGGATTTTGAAGCTCATCGGCAGTGCTATGCCCAGAAGCATGAACAGGAGGAACGGGATTACGAAGAGGAGTGCGATTTGTTTATTAAGCGCACTCAGGAGGCGGAGTCCGGACTTTAAGGGATTCCGCAGACATGTCTGGATGCCCTCAGGGGAGCGTTCCAATTCGCGCATGATGGCAAATAATCGCGGCTTAAGTTGCGAACAATGCCCCAAAAGAGAATGACTTCCGGAGTTCAGTCATTAGCTTGCGAAGCTGATGCCTCAGGATGGGGGAATGAATGACAGTGCGGATTTTTTGCGGATAGTTGCATCATCTGTGTTGCATTAGCAGTATTTCAGAGTTCAGAGGATAAGCCCGGAAAGCCGGGCTTTTTTTAGCGTGTTTCAGAGCTGGGCCGGCTGCCGGCAAATTTAAATTTTGGCAAGACCGGATTTAAGTAAGCAATGAAGCTGCCGGACAAATGCTGAAATAAACAGCTTATTAAGGGGGTATTAAGGCGGGGTGCATTTCAAAAATACCGTCTGATTTTGATGATAAAATCGTGAATGCGGGATAAGACTGTGCATTAGGAGCAGGAGAGTCAAACATTATGCTAAAGCGGATTGGAGTCGGTACAGAAGTTTTCCATAAACTGATCGAAGAAAATAAATACTATGTTGATAAAACACCGTTAATCAGAACGGTGTTCCTTGAGAACGGCGCAGATGTCCTTCTTATAACCAGACCGAGAAGATTCGGCAAAACCCTCACCATGTCCACTTTCTATGACTTTCTGGCTCTCAATCCCGATAATCCGGAGGATGTCTCGCGTCAGGAGAACTGGTTCCGGGGTACCGAGATATTTTCTGACAGGGAGTTCTGCCGTGACTTTATGGGCAAATTCCCGGTGATATTTCTGACGCTTAAATCCGTTGCCTTTGACAATTTCAACGATTCCTACAATGAACTTGCAGAGGTAGTTTTCACGCTGGCGCATGAATTTTCATATCTGGAGTCAAGCGCCGAACTTGATGATAAAGATCGGAACCTCTTCAATAATTTACTGAACGCCAGTCATTTGAAAGACAGATCTGACAAATCATCTCTGACCCGTTCTCTGCGCACTCTTACAGATCTGCTTTACAAGCATCATAAAGTCAAACCTGTACTGCTCATAGACGAATACGATGTTCCGATAGCCAAGGCCGCTCATTATGGTTATTACCGTGAGATGGTTAATGTGGTCGCCCCTTTTCTGTCCGCCGGATTAAAGG
>DFFT01000045.1:0-4257 GCA_002372325.1 Succinivibrionaceae bacterium UBA3769
CAAAACAAACAAAAAATTTAACCCGCCCATTATAGCACAACCGGGGAAATTAAGCCCCGAAACCGCATGGAACGCCTTGCGGCTCATAATAAGGAGCTCCGCCTCGGGAGCGAGGATCTGATAAAAACCTGCGAGGGAATAAGAGGATGGAGAAAGAGGATGGAGAAAGAGGATGGAGAAAGAGGAGGGAAAAGGAAACGAAAATAATGAAAAGAGTTCTCCCGGGAATAACTCCTGAAAGGTTCCGGCCGCCCCGCTATGGCTTATTTTGCGGAAAAATTCCGGGGCTCTCACGGAGGGCGGCTGCAACGTTTTCGGAAAACCGCAAAAAGTGGTACACTTCTGAGAACGCCGGGAGGCCGAGAGCCGGTTATCCCGCCCCGCATTCATTCTGAGACGCCATAGAACCGCCCCTTCCGAACCCGGACGCCGGGACTCAGGCGCCGCCAGCGGAATTCACATTGATTAAAGAGGTACTGACCAGATGTGGTTTAAAAGCATGAGGGTTTATCATCTTGAAGCCCCCTTTAAGTATTCCCCCGATGAACTCAACGAGCTTATTTCCAAACAGAAGTTTCAGCCCTGCCAGGGACAGGATCTGGCCCGTTTCGGCTGGACTGACGTCATGGGCAATAAGAACCAGGAGCCGGTGCTGGTGCACAAGATCGGCAATGACTATTTTTTCCGGTGCCTGTTTGAGAAGAAAATGCTCCCCTCCAGCGTGGTAAGCGAAATGCTGGCAGACAAAATCGAGGAGATTCAGAGCACCCAGGCCCGCACCGTCCGGAAAAAGGAACGGGATGACCTTAAGGCCGATCTCATTTCCGAACTTCTGCCCAAGGCCTTCCCCATTCACAAGGAAGTCTGGCTCTGGATCAACGCCCAGTACGGCTATGTGGCCATCAACACCACCAGCGGCAAGGTCTGCGATGACATGCTGGCCCTGCTGCGCAAGGGACTGGGATCCTTCCCGGCCAAGCCCATTACCGTAAACAATGACATCAGCGTCTGCCTCACCGACTGGCTCTCCCGGGATGAGGCTCCGGACGGGGTCATTATCGGGGACGAAACCGAGCTCCGTTCTGAAAACGGCATTATCAGAGCCAAGAAGCAGGATCTCTCCAGCGATGAAATCAAAACCCACCTGGATGCCGGCAAGATGGTAACCAGTCTGGCTCTTTCCCTGAACGAGGAGATCTCCTTTATCATCGACTCCGACTTCAACTTCAAGAGAATCCGCCTTTCCGATACCGTGCTGGAGGAAAACATCACCGGCTCCGATGATCCCGCCGTGCAGATCGATGCGGATCTGGCTCTCATGTCCGGGGAATACTGCAAGATGATCCCGGCCATGATTGCGGCCTTCGGCGGTCTTACCCTGCCTCAGGCCTGATTTCAGAAGCGAAACAAAAAGGGGAAAGCATGCGCTCTCCCCTGAAAACAAATCCGGACAGCGTCCGGATTTTTTTGTGTCGCAGCAATCGCAGTACCAGCCTTAACCTCCCAGGAGGCTCAGAATCATCTGAGATCTCTGATTGGCCTGGCTCAGCATGGCCTGAGCTGCCTGCTGAATAATGTTCTGCTGGATCATGTTGGAGGTTTCCTCGGCAAAGTCGGTGTCGCGGATCCGGCTTCTGGCGGCCTCCACGTTTTCGGCAACGTTGCTCTGGTTTCTGATGGTGGATTCCAGCCGGTTCTGCACGGCGCCGAATTCCGCCCGCTTGCTGTCCACGGCGGCAATAAACTTGTCGATGTTTTCCAGCACCTTCTGCGCTCCTCCTTGGGTGCTCACATCAAAGGCCTGGCCGTCAGATCCGGAAAAGTCACCAGCATCGCAGCTGGCAATGCCGTCCGTAATTCCCATGGCGGCAGCCAGCTCCTTTACCGACCACTTCGCAGCCGTCACCTCCTCGGTTCCGCCGCCCTCCTTAGGCTTCTGGAATTTCGCTGCCAGATTCATGGAAATGGTCTGATTAGCATCTGCCCCCACCTGAAAGGAGATGGTTCTGTCAGAGGCCGCTCTCTCAAAAATATTCTGTCCCCCGTAGGTGGTATCCTTGGAAATGCGGTCGATTTCGGCGCAGAGGGATGACACCTCCTGCTGAATGGCGGTGCGGTCGGCATCTGAGTTGGTGCCGTTAGCGGACTGGAGCGCCAGAGTGCGGATTCTCTGATACATGGTGACCATTTCATCCATGGCCCCTTCCGCCGTCTGCGCGAAGGAAATGCCGTCCATGGCATTTCTGTTGCCCTGCTTTAGGCCGTTGATCTGCGAAGTGAGCCGGTCGGCAATCTGAAGGCCGGCGGCATCATCCTTGGCGCTGTTGATGCGGAGTCCTGATGCCAGTCTCTTGTAGGAGGTATCAAGAGCATTGGTGGAATTGGCCAGCATGCGCTGAGCATTGATGGACGCTATATTGGTTATATAAAGAGCCATAACAGCACCTCCGGATTTCTTTCTCTCAAGTTAAGCTTAGTCTTATCCGAAACGGCGCAAAAAGAGCTGCCGCCGTTTTTATAATAATAATCAGGGAACACACAGCCCCTCTGAACGCTTAGCGGCCAAAAAATCAGGGACTTTAACCACTTGAGGCTCAGGATGCCGGGAAAGAGAGATTTTTTTGAACCTGATCAAAAAACGTCTCGTCTGAGGATCCTGTCAGCTTCCGGCAAACATTGCGGCTCTGGTATTACGCATTACCTTCTGGTCTTGGCCCGGTAGTGAGCAGCGATAAAATCCGCCACCTCCCGGAAGGAATCCCGGCTCTCCTGAAGCTCCGGCATGAATATCTGAAAATCATGGGGCATCCCGGGATAAACGGTAAACCGGACATCAGCGCCGGCTGCGGTGAGCTTTCTCAGGAGATCGTAAGCTTCATCCATGAACATGTCATACTGCCCGGCCTGAATAAGAACCGGAGGGAGTCCGGAGAGATCGGCCTTTACCGGGGACAGCCGGGGATCATCCAGGGGAACGGATCCCGCATAGGAGGGCCGGAGCACCTCGTTATACATCCCGGGATTGGCAATTACTCCCAGCACCTGATCCCGCTCCTTATTGGTTTCCCGGGAGGGATAATCGGCAGTCATGGCAGTCCAGGGGGAAAACAGCGCCATGACTCCCGGCTCCGGGAGGCCCTGTTTCCGGATCTCCACTGCCAGGGCGAGAGCCAGATTGCCGCCGGCGGAATCCCCCATGACCACAATGTCCCCGGCGGCAAAGCCCTGCTCTAAAATGTAGCGGTAGGCTGCAAGAGCGTCCTCCAGAGCAGCGGGATACTGATGCGCGGGAGCGGTGCGGTAATCAACCATGAATACTGTTCCGGCGGCTGCCTGTTCAAGCTGCATCACACCCCAGATCCGGTAAAGATCGGTGAGGGGCAGGACATAGCTGCCTCCGTGAAGCTGCAGCACCGCCCGGCCGCCGGATACACCTTCCCGGGAAAGGGTCTCCAGCTTTGCTCCGTTCACCGTAAAACGGCGGTGGGTAATGCCGGAGGGAGCGGCAAAGGGAGGCACCGGAACCTCTCCCGCTGCCGGATGATAGTAGCCCTTTATCCTTTCTGCGACATATTCCTGCCGGGCCTGCCCTTCCAGAGAAAGCCCCTTATCGGAGGATGCCTCCGGAAGCGCGGAGCAGGCGGAAACTGACAGCAAAAACGCCGCCGCAAGCATTCCTGTCCTTAACAGTCTGAACGGTTTAATTGCTGTTTTCATAAAAGGCTCTCTTTTGTAATGTGTTGCCATGTGTGCCTTGCGCTGTCATGCATTGCCATATGCTTCAGGTGGCACGCCGCCAGCGGGGGCATCAGAACCGATTAAGACAAAATATGCTCTTCCGGAAAGTTTGTCCCATTTTCAGCGTTAAACCTTTGATCCCGGTCAGATTAAACCTCCTGCAAAGCTGATTTCCGGACAGGGAAAAAACGCAGTTCAGGGAATTTCCGGCCGAAAGTCTTCTGTCCGCCCCTTTCCGGCATTTCCCCTTCCCCCGGACATAAAAAAACGACCCCGGAGAGAGGTCGTCAAAAGGCGCAAATTACAGTTTATTATTTAAGAGGAAAAGCAAACCTGTTTTCATGATAACCCGGGAGCGCCAATTAAAGGAATCTCCCGGATCTGTTTTGCATTACTGCGTATCGCCTTATCCGAGGAGGCTCAAAGCCACCTGCGGTCTCTGGTTAGCCTGACTCAGAATGGACTGGGAGGCCTGCTGGATAATGTTCTGCTGAGTCATGGCCGCAGTCTCGGAGGCGA
>DFFT01000045.1:4321-5548 GCA_002372325.1 Succinivibrionaceae bacterium UBA3769
TCGCGGATACGGCTTCTGGCAGCGGAAACATTCTCAGACACGTTGCTCTGGTTTCTGATGGTAGATTCCAGCCGATTCTGCACCGCGCCGTATTCTGCTCTCTTGGAATCCACGGCTGCAATGAACTTGTCAATATTGGCCAGAACGCTCTGCGCCTTGTCAGCAGTGGAAATATCCAAAGTCATGGCATCACCGCTGCCGGTGGTAAAATCCCCCACATCGAGATTAGCATCCCCGGCAGCAATTTTTGTGGCCAGCGAATTCACGTGCCAATTGTCCAAATCCTCGGTGCCGATCTTTCCCTTGGTGTTTATGGTAATTTTCTGGTTAGCATCCGCCCCCACCTGAAAATCAATACTTCCCCTGGACAGAAGAGCCTCACCGCCCCATGTGGTATCCTGATCAATTCTGTTGATTTCTGCACAGAGAGAGGTAACCTCCTGCTGGAGAGCGGTGCGGTCAGCGGTGGAGTTAGTGCCGTTGGCAGACTGGAGTGCCAGAGTGCGGATCCGCTGGTACATATTGGTCATTTCGTCCATGGCGCCTTCTGCGGTCTGGGCGAAGGAAATGCCGTCCTGAGCGTTGCGGTTGCCCTGATTAAGGCCGTTGATCTGGGAAGTGAGACGGTCGGAAATCTGGAGTCCGGCGGCATCGTCCTTGGCGCTGTTAATGCGGAGACCGGAGGCGAGACGCTTGTAGGAGGTGTCCAGAGCATTGGTGGAGTTTGCCATCATCCGCTGAGCATTCAGTGACGACGCATTGGTATTGACGTAAAGTGCCATGATTATGTTCCTCTCAAAATTTGTCGCGGCATCCTGCGGAACCCTGTTCGGAATCATCGCGGAGGCTGCATTTATTGCTGCGGGTCTTTTGCCCTCTTATAACCGCTTAGCGGCCGGTTTTCCGGATACTTTATCGTCCGCAAAACCCAATTCTCCCGAAAAATCCAACTTGGATCACACTTCTAATAAAGTCTGATCCCAAAGACTGCGGAGTAATACTTCCGGGGAATTTGATGAGAAACCCGGACATGAGTCCTGGCTGTTTTTCCGGTACGGAGTTCTGCCCCTCCCCTGAAAAACAAAGCCGGACATTTCTGCCCGGCCCGGTATCTCATGATTTAATTAAGCGTTAACCGAGAAGGCTCAAAGCCACCTGCGGTCTCTGATTAGCCTGGCTCAGAATGGACTGGGAAGCCTGCTGGATAATGTTCTGCTGGGTCATGGC
>DFFT01000066.1 GCA_002372325.1 Succinivibrionaceae bacterium UBA3769
TCATATTCTGTGATGCACATACCAATCACCTCCGCCTTGTGTTTTAACAGAAACGGCTTTATTAAAGAATCATCCGGTAATTTATCAATTGCCAGACCGACAACTCGCTTCATCATCATTATCGGGTTTTCGGATCTGATTTTCCGAACTTCATAAACAAACAGCGAGTAATCTCTAAGCGGCAAACAGGCCTTTAACAGTTCCTTGTTCTTTCCGTAATTTACGTTGATCATCTTTACGGTAACGGCAATATCCGCTTTCGCATCTTTCGGGAAAGCATCCTGAAGATGCAGCTCTGTTACATACTGCCGCATCATGGCATAAAGACATACTTACTTTCAAAACTGAACATAACGAACAAATTGTTCAGGCAGATCTTTTTCCTTTGCTCATGGTTTTAACCTTAGATCGGATCCCGTCAATGTGCTCATATAAATCAAGATTAATATGTGCTTCCATTGGGTCAAGAATAAAATCTATTCCTTCTCTTCTGGCCTGTTTTGCTGCTGGGACAAAATCGCTGTCCCCTGAAATCAACACTATTTGAGAAACCTGTTTTTTGAAAGCGAGCGAAGATATGTCAATGCCAATCCTCATATCCACACCCTTTTGCTCTATGTTCAGCTCAAGATCCTCCTGAGAAAGATCCTTCACAGACAAGACACCACTTGCAAGTTTTTTGAAGGACTCATATCTGAGGTTGTAATGAAGACGTGTATCACTCAAACTACCCAACCTCAATGCAAATTTTCTTTTGCTTTTCAGTTTTTCCAGGAAATCAGTCATCCACTCAAACTGTTTGGATTTACCCAAAGCCTCATCCTTTTGGGACAAGGGGTTAAAGAGGTTCTTATCAACCGGGGGGCAATCGTAGTAGAAAATGCGGTACAAATTGTACTCAGTGTTCCTAAACGCTCGAACGTGTTTCATGCAATACTCATACAGTTCTTCGGCTCTTTCGTCAGGAGATTTGTCACCAAACAGAGTTTGCGATCTTCTGCGGTAAAAAGCCCCGTCAACAAGAATGGCAGTTGTAATAATCATTAAAAATGTCCCAAAAAAAATCCCAGCGTTAGCCGTTCCATTATCGTTGGACAGCTTTGCCGGGAATGTATGACGAGTACTAATGCACTCTATTGGGTTTAATATAACCGCAGAAGTAATCCGCAAAGAGTATTTTTAACAAATTTATGACAAAGATCACAAAATAAAGAGAAGAGCTGAAAAAAAAGTTCCGTTTCCTGCACGATCATAATCAGCACTCAAATCAAGCTGGTTTATGCCGCCCTGACAGCACATCTTCCGATGAAATCAGCTTAACCGCCCAAACTGATTAATACCCCTGAAATGACGCCAAAATCCGCCGCCGGCATGGGGCAGTATCTCTGTGACGTTAAGAATACCGAACCCCTGAATACGTTTCCCAATCGCAGCAGGCAGTTTCATTGCGGCAATCCTGTTTTTCAGGATCTGCATGACGGAGAAGCGGGGCAGTTTTGCCAAGAAGCATTTTACCGCACTCTCCTCATCTCAAGTCCGGGAAGCAGTCCGGCATAGGGCTTATCTCGGGCATAGCCAGCCTGCGCAATCAATACTGACAGGAGCAGATGTTCAAGTTGCGAGGAATAATAATTGAGAAGGGAAGACGCCTCCGGCGCTTCCCGGTTAATGATTAAAGGGGCTCCGCCCCTTTACCCCGAAAACTGCCCCGTGCTCCCAAAATTGAAGCGCCTGGCAGTCTCTTGAGGCCGGAATAAGGGGATATACAGCGACTTTATGTACATCCTCAGACATGGGCAAAAATGCATAAGCCGTGCCAGCTTTACCTATACGGGAAACCTGCTTCTCGGGAAGGAATTCGCCATAAGATCCCCTCACATCACCAAAAAGCGCCGGAAGGACAAAGGTCAGCTCCCGCATTACATGCAGGCACCGTGAGCCGGCCCAACCACATGAGGGCTGCGCGCAGGAAAATACTTTTCCGCCCGCGCAAAATAAAAAAGCGACATCTCTTGGTTGGTGAGAGCTGGTTGGGCCGGTTAGATGCCGCCTTCCTGGTTTGACTATTCGCCGCCGGTTTTACTGTGCGACTGAAATAAATGGCAATGACTCTAACCGATTCCGGGCGAGGAAACTCATCAGCCGGCAAGCCGAACCCCGAGGATGCGTCCTGCCCCGCTCCCAGGCTGAAACCGTTTTTACGGATACGCCAAGGTAATTTGCGAAAACACTCTGGCTCATCCGGGCCTGCATGCGGATTTCACGAATCTGATCCTTATTGAACTCAGCCACGGGATCAATGATGTAAGTAGCAGTCCGAGCTGGCCCTGTTCCCTTTGCATAGTCAATAGCCTGAAGCAATCCTTCCTGAAGATCATTGAAAAGAGCGCTCATTTTTGCTGCCTCCTGTTTCGTTCTGCAACATGAAGTGATTTTACCAGTTTCCTTCATATTTTTTTATTATTGTCTGAAATTATGAGAGCTCGGATATTCTTATGATATAAAAATCGAAGGTTTGGAGAGTACGAATGAAACACTGTTCGTTTATGGGGTGCGTTGAGAGCTTAATTTATGAATATTTACAGGGCCCATGGTCTGGAATCCTCCGGGTCGGAGTCATCGTCCAGGAAGCTCTGGGCGCAGGTCGGTGTGAGGTCGCAGCAACGGATGATTGCATCTTTAATCTGCGCTTCTGGTACGCTGATGAATCTGTAAGCGCTGATATCATCTTTTATCTTCTCCGTCCTCTCAGACGTCATCTTCACATATTCAGGGCTGAACATAGTCATCATGATTTTTTCCACCACCGGACGGTGTTCCTCCAGGTACCCTGCAAGACAGCCCTTCTCAATGCACAAGTCAATCGTCGCAGTTACAGCCTGCTGCCGTTCCTCCGGCGTATTCGCTTTGAGGACGTTCTCATCCCGGATGCGGCAGAATCCATTCCTCAATGATGCCGCCCTTGTACTCCCCGTGAATGATCCTAACCTTAAATTCCGGCTTGTTCGGATCGCTGCCGAAGAATTCCTGAT
>DFFT01000103.1 GCA_002372325.1 Succinivibrionaceae bacterium UBA3769
GAAAAAAAGGTTTAATTTGGATTTTTTTGGGCTTTGCTATTGACAGATATTTATTATTAAGTAAAATTAGCCCCGCAACGAGCAATTAGTTGCGGTGTGATGACCGAGAGGCCGAAGGTGCTCCCCTGCTAAGGGAGTATGCCCCAAAAGGGCATCAAGGGTTCGAATCCCTTTCACACCGCCAGCTCGTCAGCGCACCCTTAGCTCAACTGGATAGAGTACTCGGCTACGAACCGAGCGGTTGAAGGTTCGAGTCCTTCAGGGTGCGCCAGCGCTTTTCTGTGCATGCACCCTTAGCTCAACTGGATAGAGTACTCGGCTACGAACCGAGCGGTTGAAGGTTCGAGTCCTTCAGGGTGCGCCATCATGTTCTGCATCGTTCCAGCTTTTCCCGTTACGCATCTCATCCTCTGGTTTTGTCAGGCAATGCCTTTTTCGCTGAGTGTTATGATCCGCATCTCCGGTGCGGCGATCTGTTTATTCCGGGCTGTTTTTTATATAATTGGCAGGACTGCCGCAGCATCATATTCTCCGGAGATTAATCATGGTTGATGTGCTTGATTATGCAAAGAAGAGTTTAAGCGCCCCGGAGGGAGGTTCCGCTGGGAACAGCGTCAAAGCCAGAAAACCTCGCAAGGAGGACACGGAACGCACAACGCCGTATTCCTTTGAAGCTGAAAAGGCCTTTCTGGGCAGTATTCTCATCAACCCCGCAAAACTTGATGCGGCCTCCGGCGTGTTAAGCGCCGAGGATTTCTACGATCCCAGACATCAGCTTATTTACAAGGCCATGCTGAGTCTGGACAACAATAACCGCGTTATTGATACCATCTCGCTGCAGGAGGCTCTGGAAAACTCCCAGACCCTGGAGAAGGCCGGCGGTCAGGCCTATCTTCTGCAGCTTTATCAGGCAGTTCCCGACACCATCGACGCCGTGGCTTATGCCCATACCATTGTGAATAAGTCCCGGGCCAGAATGCTTCTTAAAGCCTGCGAGGAAATCCAAGAGGATGTGTATGTGCCCCGGGGCCGCTCCATCGGGGATATCCTCAATGCCGCGGAGCAGAAGATTTTTCAGATCTCGGAGACTTCTCTGCATAAGGGCGGGGGGCCGGTTTCCATTACCCGGGTGACCATGGATCTTCTGGAAACTCTCCGGGAGAATCAGAAAAACAATCTGGCGGGGATTACCGGAATCTCTACCGGCTACAAGTTTCTGGATCAGTATCTTTCCGGGTTTCATAAAAGCGATCTTATTGTCATCGGAGCCCGTCCCGGCGTCGGCAAAACCACCTTCGGCATGAATCTGGTGCAGAACGTAGCCATGAATCCGGAGGTGCATTTCCCGGTGCTGGTTTTTTCTCTGGAAATGCCCGCCGACCAGATTGCCGCGAGACTGCTGGCCGCCATGGCTCACGTGGATCAGACCAAAATCCGCAACTCCAACCTTGATGATGATGACTGGGTTAATCTTATCGGGGTGGGGCAAACCCTTCTCAAGGAGCGGCCTGACTGCATTTACATTGATGACACCCAGGGCCTTACTCCGGCCGATATTCGTTCCCGGGCCCGCAGACTGAAGCAGGAAAAGGGCGGCATCAGCATGATTATGGTGGACTACCTCCAATACATGCATATTCCCGGATATGATGCCAATTCCCGCACCCAGGAGGTGGCGGAATGCTCCAAGAGCCTGAAGATGCTGGCCCGGGAGCTGGACGTGCCGGTGATTGCCATGGCTCAGGTTAACCGCGGCGTAACCGGGCGCAAGGACAAGCGGCCGGGGAATGCCGACCTCCGGGAATCCGGCGCCATTGAACAGGATGCGGATGTTATTATGTTCATTCACCGGCCGGAAATGGATGATGACAAGAAGGATGATCCTTCCCAGATCGGCAAGGCGGAAATTATTATCGGAAAGCAGAGAAACGGTCCCGTGGGCATAGTGCCCATGGTGTTCCTGCATGAATATTCCCGGTTTGAAACCGTGGAATTCAGCGGGGGACCGGAGCCGCCTCCCGGAGTTTAAAGAGTTTTCCGGGGCTGCCGCCGGATGTCAATTACCAAACAGGCGTTTCAGAAGCGCTGAGAACTGAGGATTTATAGATGGAAACCGTGGCTGTTGATATAGATTTAGCCGCATTGAAGCGCAATATGGCATTAATTGCCGGAAAGGCTCCCCAAAGCAGGATTATTGCGGTGGTGAAGGCCAATGCCTACGGACATGGCAGCGTGGCCTGCGCCCGCGCCATGGACGAATATGCCGCCGGATATGCCGTAGCCCGGCTGGAGGAAGCTCTGGAGCTCCGGGAGGCGGGAATTAAAAAGCCCATAATTATGCTGGGGGGCTGCGCCTCCGCCGGGGATCTGGACGAGGTGGCGCAGCAGGATATTTCGGTAACGGCGCACAGCTTCGCCATGCTGGAGGAGCTTAAAGCTTTCTGTAAGTCCCGTCCTGAAATCCGCCTCCGGGTATGGTGCCAGGTTAATATCGGCATGCAGCGGCTGGGCTTTAATGAGGATGAAGCGGAAAGAGCCATGGCGGAAATCCGCGCCTTCCCCGGCTTTGTTCATCCGGTGGGGATGATGGCCCATCTTTCCTGCTCTGATGAAGCCGCTCTTAAGGCTTATCACGAGAGTCAGCTGGCCGCCTTTAAGCGGATGAGCCGTTTTGCGGAGGGGCCCCTCTGTCTTGCCAATTCGGCGGGTATTCTCTACTACCCGGAAACCTGTACCGAGTTTGTGCGTCCGGGCATCATCCAGTACGGCATCTCCCCTACCCTGGGGAAAAGGGGAACCGACTTCGGCCTCACCCCGGTTATGACCTTCCGGACGGTGGTTTATGCGGTGAGAGATCTTAAACCCGGAGATGCCGTGGGCTACGGAGCCTCCTGGGTGGCCGATCGGCCGACAAGAATAGCCGTGCTGGGAGCCGGCTATGCTGACGGTTATCCGAGATCCATGCCCAACGGCTCTCCGGTATATCTGAACGGCGCCGTGGTTCATACTGTCGGGCATGTCTGCATGGACATGATGTTTGCCGAGCTGGGGCCGGATCTTAAGGCGGCTCCGGGAGATACGGCGGAGCTCTGGGGCCGGCATGTTTCCGTGGAGGCTCTGGCGGAGAGAGTCGGCACTATTCCTTATGAGCTCCTCACCAGACCTACCAGAAGAGCGCGTTACTGCTACCATTCCGAATAGCGGGGGTTAAGCCTTCTTCGTCAAGAGGGATGACTCTCCCGCTCTCCCGAAATGCCCGGCTGCAATTACTGACGTATCCTTATTGCCAGAATGCTGACCGGAGCAGCAAAAAAGCCTGAAACATAATTTCAGGCTTTTTTCAGGCGCTATCCGAAAATCTCAGCAAGAGACCATCAGGAATTTTCAGAATTCAAACTTCGGACGCTCGTATTTGCGGGAAAGCTTTACCTCGTCGCCCTTTTCTTCCATGATGTCCTCAAGCTTTTCCGAAGCATCCTGCAGCTTGTCCTTGAGATCCTCGGCAGCAGATTCGGCGGTAATGCAGCTTTCGCTGTCAGGGCCGGCCTTGCATTCCTCTTCCATGACCTTAAGAGCTTCGTTGTACTTTTCAGTAAAGTAACGGAATTCAAGATCATCGGGAGCAGTCATGCTGAAGCCGTGCTCATCGGCAAAAACATAGAACCACGGATGACCCCAGTCCCATCTCGGAAAAATAAACTCGAAGGCATTGTCCGCTGTTTTGTACAGAGACGTGGCATAGTTCAGCTGTCCCATGGATACCAAAAGCGCCAGTACCAGAACTGTGTAGATAACGACCTTGAAAAACATGCTATAAACTCACTTATGTTGCTTGATTCTGTCTGATTCCTGCCGGATGCTGTTATTTCTGCAAAAATCGCAGGGACAAATCCTCGCCTGAATTATACGAAAAAATCCTTCGCTGTGGCATTTCTTTGTCCTGAAAATTTGCATTTTTATCACAATTACTCGGCCCGCGGCGGAGAGAGTTCAATACGCATGGAAAGATCCATGGCCTGAACATTTTTGGTAAGAGCTCCCACGGAAATGAAATCCACGCCGGTTTCGGCATAGCGCCTGATGGTTGCCAGGCTGACATTGCCGGATATCTCAAGCTTAGCCTTGTGCTCGGTAATCTTCACGGCCTCCTCCATCAGGGGGAGATCGAAATTGTCCAGCATGATGATGTCGCTTTTGGCTTCCAGAGCCTCCCGAAGCTCGTCAAGGTTTTCTACCTCAACCTCCACCATTTTGTTGGGGGAAAGCTTCCGGGCGGTTTCCACCGCTGCCATGATGCCCCCGCAGGCCATAATGTGGTTTTCCTTGATAAGATAGGCATCAAAAAGACCCATGCGGTGATTATGACCGCCGCCGGCCGTTACGGCGTACTTAAGGGCGGTGCGGAGTCCCGGAATGGTTTTTCTGGTATCCAGAAGAGCGCAGCCGGTGCCGGCGATTTCCTTCACGTATTCGGACACCACGGTGGCGACGCCGGACAAGGTCTGCACGAAATTAAGAGCGGTTCTTTCGGCGGTCAGCATGATTCTGGCATTGCCGTCCAGGGAAAAGAGCTCCATGCCCGGAGTAACATGATCGCCGTCCTTGACCTTCCAGGTGACCCTGACGAGATCCCCCAGCTGATGGAAAACCTCTTCCACCCAGGCCTTGCCGCAGAATATGCCGGCCTCTCTGGTGATAACCCGGGCGTGATTCACGTGATCAGCCGGAATCAGCTGAGCGGTAAGATCCCGGGAGGGATCAGCCTCGCCGCCGAGATCCTCCCGGAGAGCCAGAGCTACGGAATTTGTTATATCTTCGCTTAACATAATAATCCTCGTGTGTTATCCAGAGAACCTGAGCTCCGGACAGATCCGGAGGCGTCTGGATAACGCCCCGGGATGCTGATAATCAGAGTTTGTCAGATTATACATCAAAATCAGTCCGGCAAGCAGGGGGATAAAATCCCGGCGCGGAAGAGACGCGGGGCGAGGAAGAGACGAAATGAGACTGAGAAAAGGCTGAGAAGAGACTGAGATAGGGCTGAGATAGGGCTGATAAATGGTGAGACAGGGGAATGGAATTACCTCTGAAATCACCGGGAATTCATGATATAATCCGCTCCTGTTTTATGTTATCGGAAATACCTGTCTGCTCTGGCAGTCAGCAATCTTCAGGAATAAGCAAAATGCTGGAAATATCGGCTCAGGAAAACCGTTTGTCAGCTCTCAGAGCGCGCGCTGACGTGCTCAGGGGGTATCTTTGACCTTGATGTGAAGAAGGAACGTCAGGAGGAGGTTAATGCTCTTCTGGCGGATCCCTCGGTCTGGAATGACCGGGAGAAATTTCAGGAGCTCAGCAAGGAGAAAATATCTCTGGATGCCTGTCTGGATATGTTCGGGGCTATCGATCAGGGCTTGCAGGACACCGCAGATCTCATTCAGATGACCCGGGACGAGGAGGATGACAATCCGGAGGATGCTCAGGCTTCCTATGACGAGACCGAAGCCGAGATGAAGAAGCTGGAGGAACGCCTGGCCGAGCTGGAGTTTCAGAGAATGTTTTCCGGAGAAAACGATGCCCGGGACTGCTATATGGACATTCAGTCGGGATCCGGCGGCACCGAGGCTCAGGACTGGGCCAGCATGGTCATGAGAATGTATCTTAAGTTTGCGGAAAAGAACGGCTTCAAAAGCGAAATCATCGAGCTTTCCGAAGGTGATGTGGCCGGCATCAAATCCGCGACCATAAAGTTTTCCGGAGATCATGCCTACGGCTGGTTCCGCACGGAAACCGGGGTGCACCGCCTGGTCAGAAAATCTCCCTTTGACTCCGGGAACCGGCGGCATACCTCCTTCTGCTCCGCCTTTGTTTATCCGGATGTAGAGGATAACATCAATATTGAAATCAATCCCGCAGATCTCCGCATTGACGTATTCCGCTCCTCGGGAGCCGGCGGTCAGCATATCAACAAGACTGATTCCGCAGTGCGCATTACCCACATTCCCACCAATACCGTGGTTTCCTGTCAGAATGAACGCTCCCAGTTTCAGAACCGGGATCAGGCCATGAAGCAGCTCCGGGCCAAGCTCTATGAGCTGGAGCTTCGGAAGAAGCAGGCCGAGAAGCAGGCCCTGGAGGATTCCAAGGCGGATATCGGCTGGGGGAGTCAGATTCGTTCCTATGTGCTGGACGACTCCCGCATCAAGGATCTCAGAACCAATTATGAGGTCAGCGATACGCAGTCAGTGCTGAACGGGGATTTGAAGGGTTTTATCGAAGAGAGCCTCAAGGCAGGTCTTTAAACAGTGAGAAAATATTATGGAAAATCAGGAACAGGATCTTACAAACGAGCTTAATGTCCGTCATGAGAAGCTGGAAAAGCTGCGTCAGGAGGGCAATGCCTTCCCGAATGATTTCAGAAGAGATCATATATCCTCCCAGATACACGAGAAGTATGACGCCCTGGACAATGAGACTCTTGAGGCCGAGAAGCATCAGGTGAAGATTGCCGGCCGTCTGGTGGCCCGGCGCATTATGGGCAAGGCTTCCTTCGGCAGCATTCAGGACATGGGCGGCCGCATTCAGATCTATGCCGCCCGGGACGCGCTGCCCGAGGGGGTTTATCAGGACGTCTTCAAAAAGCTGGATCTGGGGGATATCGTGGGAGCCGAGGGTTATGTGTTCAAGACCAAAACCGGCGAGCTTTCCGTGCATCTCTCCAATATCAGACTGCTTACCAAGGCTCTCCGTCCTCTCCCCGAGAAGTTTAAGGGACTTCAGGATCAGGAGGCCCGCTGCCGCCAGAGATATCTGGATCTCATTGCCAATGAGAAGTCCCGGAACACCTTTATCATGAGATCCCGCATCATTCAGGAAATCCGCAGATACATGACGGATCACCTCTTTATGGAGGTGGAGACCCCCATGATGCAGACCATTCCGGGAGGAGCTTCGGCCCGGCCGTTTATCACGCACCATAATGCCCTGGACATGGACATGTACCTCCGCATCGCTCCGGAGCTCTTCCTGAAGCGCCTCGTGGTAGGCGGCTTTGAAAGAGTCTTCGAGATTAACCGGAATTTCCGGAACGAGGGCATTGACGTGCGCCACAATCCGGAATTCACCATGATGGAATTCTACATGGCCTATCATGACTTCAACGATCTCATTGACCTTACCGAGGATCTCCTGAAGACTCTGGCCAGCCGGATTCTGGGCGCCACCAAAATTCATTATGCCCGGGAAGGCGAGGAAGGCTTTGACATCGACTTCGGGAAGCCCTTCGACCGGCTGACCATGAAGGAGGCCATTCTCCGTTACAACAGCTGGATCAAGCCCGAGGATCTGGAGGATTTTGATAAGGCCAAAGCCATTGTGGAAAAGCTCCATGTGGAAATTCTCAGTACCTGGAAGCTGGGACATTTGGTTTCCGCGATTTTTGAGGAGACTGTGGAGGACAAGCTCATTAATCCGACCTTCATTACCCAGTATCCCTTTGAGATTTCTCCTCTGGCCCGCCGCAACGATGAGAACCCCGACTATACGGATCGCTTTGAGTTCTACATTGCCGGCCGGGAGCTGGGGAATGCCTTCTCCGAGCTTAACGATGCCGAGGATCAGGCCGCCCGGTTCAGAGCCCAGGTGGAGCAGAAGAATGCCGGGGATGATGAAGCCATGTACTATGACGGCGACTTTATCACCGCTCTGGAGCACGGTCTCCCGCCCACTGCCGGCGAGGGCATCGGCATTGACCGGCTGGTGATGCTGTTCACTAACAGCCACACCATCCGCGATGTCATTCTGTTCCCGACTCTGCGTCCGACAGCTAAAAAGCAGGCAAAGCAGCAACAGCCGGAATAACCGGAATGCCTGAAACAGCCGGAATACCTGGCTGAAAAAAAGAAAGGGGGACAGGTTCTCCCTTTTTGCTATAATTAACGCGGATGGAAAGAGCGTGTTTTGCGAGGATTAAAAAATGATTCAAGGTTCAATTGTAGCTCTGGTTACGCCGTTCAAGGACGGAAAGCTTGATGAAGAGGCGCTGCGCCGCATGGTTGCCTGGCATGTTGAGCAGGGCACTGACGGCATAGTGCCGGTGGGCACCACCGGGGAATGTCCGACGCTGTCTCATGATGAACATTTTCGGGTTATCGAGATTACTGCCGAAGTGGCCCGGGGCAAATGCGCCATTATCGCCGGCGCCGGCTCCAACAATCCGGTGGAGGCCATTGAGTATACCAAAGCTGCGGAACGCTTCGGCGCCGATGCCACCCTGCACATTGCCGGCTACTATAACCGTCCTAATCAGGACGGCCTTTATGCTCATTTCAAGATGGTGCATGATGCCACCAATATCCCCATTATTCTGTACAACGTGCCGGGCAGAGCCGTGGTAAACATTCAGCCTGACACCGTGGCCCGTCTGGCGGAGCTCCCCCGGATCATCGGCATCAAGGATGCTACCGGGGATCTGGCCCGTCCTTGGGTTGAGAGACTCAAGGTTAAAAAGAAGGACTTTATCTGGCTCTCCGGCGAGGACGCCACCGCAGTGAGCTATGATGTGGCCGGCGGCACCGGCGTGATTTCGGTTACCGCCAATGTCGCTCCCCGGCTGGTGCATGAGGTGCAGGAGCTCTGCCTCAAGGGAGATTATGCCGCCGCCAGAGAAAAGCAGGATCGTCTGACCCGTCTTCACAAGCTGATGTTCAAGGAGCCCAGTCCGGCCGGGGCCAAATACGCCTGCTCGCTTCTGGGACTTTGCACCGAGGAGTGCCGTCTCCCGATCATGCCTCTTTCTCAGGAAACCAAGAATGAGATCAGAGCGGAGATGGGGGCTTTGAACCTGATCTGACGGCATTCAGGAGGAACAGGAAATTTATGAGGCTTTATCCATTTATCTGTGGATAGAGCCTTTTTCAGCTTTACCGGTTAATGGGAACAGAACATGTCTGAAAACAGCAGCGGAGAAGCTCAGGAGAAAGAGCAAATGGAAAGAGCCGGAGTTTCTCATGACACTGACAGTTTAGCGGCTGAGACAGCATCCTCGGGGCTGCCGCCGGAAGCAGGAAGTGCCGAAGTCGTAGTGCGGGAGCTTGATGAAAACGGCTCCTACATTAAGCACCGGCTGTCCTCTGCGGATGCCGCGCCTGATTATCGCAGCCGGCGCATTAAAAGCTTTGTGGTGCGGGAGGGCCGCCTTACCGCCGGTCAGGAGCATGCCCTGACCTCCTTCTGGAAGGATTACGGCATTGATTATGAAAACCGTCTTCTGGATCTCCCGGCGGTATTCGGGAGAAAGGCCCCTCTGGCTCTGGAGATCGGCTTCGGCATGGGCAAATCTCTGGTGGAAATGGCCGCCCGGGATCCCGGCCGGGACTTTATCGGCATCGAGGTGCATACTCCGGGAGTCGGGGCCTGCATTATGGGAGCTCATGAAGCGGGACTGACCAATCTCCGGGTGATTCATTATGACGCCGTGGACGTGCTGGGCAATATGATTCCCGACGGAGCCATTGACAGGCTGCAGCTTTATTTTCCGGATCCCTGGCACAAGGCCCGGCACAACAAGCGCCGTCTTGTGAAGCCGGAGTTTCTGGATCTGGTGATTCCCAAGCTGGCCTCCGGGGGCGTTATTCATATGGCGACGGACTGGGAGCCCTATGCGGAGCAGATGCTGGAGGTGCAGCGTGCTGATGCCAGAATTGTCAACATGGATCCCGCCGGCGGCTATGCGCCGCGGCCAGATTACCGGCCTCTCACCAAATTTGAGGCCCGGGGACAGCGGCTGGGGCATGGAGTATGGGATTTGTTATTCAGGAAAATATAATGGAGACAACTGAAAGATTCCGGGCCCTGGAGGCCTGGTACCGCGGTCTTTATCCTAAGGATGCGGATCCTCTTGTTATGGTGAGCGGCGATGCCTCATTCCGGAAATTTTACCGCTGCCGGCAGGGCATTCTTATGGATGCGCCGCCGGAAACGGAAAAGAACACAGAGTTTATTAAGCTGAGCCGTCTTCTCAATGCGGGCGGCGTAAGTGCTCCGGTGGTTTTTGCGGCAGATTTGCAGCAGGGTTTTCTTCTGGTTTCGGATCTGGGAAACACCACCCTGGCCCGGGCCCGGAATCCGGACAACGAGGCTCTCCTTTACGAAAAGGCAGCGGATCTTCTGGGAAACATGGCAAGGATCCCCTGCTCTGATCTCCCGCCCTATGATCAGGCTTTTCTGGATCGCGAGGCTGGGATCTGTCTTGAGTGGTATTTCGAGAAGGGGGAGGGCCATCCTCTTAAGGGCGAGGAATTAAAGACCTTTAACCGGATGAAGGATCTCTGGTCGCAGGCCTTTCTGGAGCAGCCGGTTATTGCCGTGCACCGGGACTATCACAGCCGGAACATTATGCTGCTTCCGGAGGGCTCCCTTGCGGTGGTGGATTTTCAGGACATGGTCAGGGGGCCCCTGACCTATGATCTCATCTCTCTTATCGGGGACTGCTATTACGAGATGCCGGAGGATCTCCGGGAGCGGATTCTCTCCCGGGCTTACAATATGTACCGAGATTCCGGCCTGATTTCCGGGGTATCCCCGGAGCTCTTTCGGAAATGGTGCGATTTCACCATGCTGCAGCGTCATGTGAAATGCATCGGGATTTTCCGGAGATTGTTCCTCCGGGACGGCAAGCCCGGCTATCTCGGGGATATCCCCCGGGTGATGAGGTACATCAGAAGCTGCGTTTCCCGGCATGAGGAGCTTACGCCCCTCATGGATTTGCTCCGGGATACCGAATACGGCAGAAATTAACAACGGAGAATGTATGCATACAGCCATGATTCTTGCCGCCGGCCGCGGGGAAAGAATGCGCCCTCTGACCGACACCACCCCGAAGCCGCTCCTTATGGCCGGGGGAAAGCCGCTTATGGTTTATCATATTGAGCGGCTGGTGAGTCTGGGCATTCGTCATATCGTCATTAACCATGCCTGGCTGGGAGAAAAGATTGAATCCTTTCTGGGAGACGGGAGCCGTTACGGAGCCCGGATTGAGTATTCTCCGGAAGAGCCCGGGGGACTGGAAACCCTGGGCGGTCTCAGACATGCCCTGCCTCTTTTGGGAGAGGATCCCATTCTGGCGGTTAACGGTGATGTTTACACCGAGTATGATTTCGGGAGCCTCATTGATCTTCCCATGGAGGATCGGGCCGGTCATCTCGTGCTGGTATCCAATCCGCCGCACCATCCGAAAGGGGACTTTTCACTGGATGAGTCAGGACGGGTGCAGGATGTTCCCGGATATACCTTCAGCGGCATTGCGGTGTACCGCACGGATATTTTCCGGGAGATTCCCGATGTCCGGGCGCCCCTGAGACCGTTTTTTCAGAAGCTTATCCGGGAGGGGCGCCTGACCGGGGAGATCACCTCCGCCTTCTGGTGCGATGTGGGAACGCCGGAGCGCCTTAAAAACCTGGATGAACGGTTAAGATCCCGGCTGGAGAACGCCGATCTTAAGAGCGCAGAGGAGGACAGATAATGCCGGAATTTCTTCGGGTATTTTTAGGACATGGCATTCGGATCCTGGCGGCTGTTCTGATACTGTGCGGCTATTTTCAGATAGTCATGCTGATTTTCTCCCCGTGGTTTCTGGTGGGGATTTTTCTGTTCCTCATTGGCATTCCTTCTTCTCTGGTGCTTTTTATCTATGCCTACCAGAAGGAAAGACAGCTTAATCCCTGGTACGGCCCCCGGAAGCTCACGGCGGAGGAGCGGCGGGTTCTCCAGACCGGAACCTTCAGACTGGCCGGCTATGTGGCTGCCGGCGAGGGCAAGATCAGCTCGGAGCATATTGCCAAGGTTAATGAATATATCAGTGCCCTGACCTCGGATTCTGCCATGAGGGCGGAGCTTCTTCAGGAATTTGAGAAAGGGAAGGCAGAGGGCTATGATCCGGTGGCTGACTGCAAGGCCATCAGAACTGCCGTGCATGACGGCAGGGTCTTCAAGCACCGGCTTATTGAATTTCTCATCGAAGTTCTTTTTGCGGACGGCGTGATGCAGCCCGGGGGGTATTCCCGGCTGGCCAGCGTGACCTACAATCTTCATGTGGCCACCTTTGTTATGGAGCGGCTCATTCGGCAGGCCCAGGCCATTGCGCAGTTCAAGAGCTTCTTTAACAACGCCGGCGGCTTTACCTCTCAGGATCGCTTCTACCGGCAAGGAGCCGGCGGGCAGAGCTCCTATGTGCCTCATGACGACATTGAAAATGCCTACAAGGTAATCGGCGTTCACGAAGGCTCTGATTTCGAGACCGTTAAAAAGGCCTATCACCGCATGATGCGGAAGTACCATCCTGACCGACTGCAGGCTCAGGGAGTGTCTGAGGAAATGATGCGCTCCTATACGGAGAAGGCGCAGAATATTCAGCAGGCCTACGATCTTCTGAAAAAGCATCTTAACAAATAAGAAAGCGGCCCCGGATTTCGGGGCCTGTTTTTTGGAGGATGCATCCGGCAGCTGTCAAGGCCGGACTATTTGATAATTCGGATTCTGAATTCAGTTTCAGACGATCCGGTTTCTTTTCTCGCCCCGGACAAAGGCCTCCATGTTTTTCACGAGTTCGCCCCCGATGTTTCTTTTGGCAATGTCTCCCAGCCAGGCGGCATGAGGCGTAATAATAAGGTTCCGGGTACTGAGGAGCGGAATAAGCGGGTTATCCGGAGCCGGTGGTTCCTTTTCCAGGGTGTCCAGTCCGGCGCCCCCGAGACGGTTTTCCTGAAGAGCCCGGGCGAGATCCGTCTCGTTTACAATGCCGCCGCGGCCGGTGTTGATGAGAAAGGCGCCGGGCTTCATTAAACTGAGCTCCTTTTCTCCGATGAGACCGCGGGTTTCCGGAAGAAAGGGACAGTTTATGCTGACAAAGTCCGCTTCCTGAAGTCCCGCAGCAAAGGGAATTCTCCCGGGACGGCATGTCGAAGCCCCCTTTCTCTCGGAAATGAGGATTTCCATGTCAAAGCCACGCTGGCAGATTTCCGCTAATCTTTTCCCGATGGCGCCGCAGCCGATAATAAGGAGCTTTTTCCGGAAGAGATCCGTAATGGGATAATCCATGAGACAGAAATTGCTCTGGCGGCTCCAGGTGAGATCCCGGACGCTTTCCCGGTATCTTACGGTATTCCGGGCCAGAGTGATCAAAAGCCCCAGGGCATGCTCGGCCACGGATTCCGTGCCGTAGCCCCGGATATTGGCCAGAGCCACGCCATGGCTTTGGCAGGCCGGGACATCGATATTGTTGTAGCCGGTGGCAAACATGGCAATCATCCGGAGATCCGGGAGCCGGTCAAGAATTTCCGCGGTGATGCGGAGCTTGTTTATGACCAGAATCTGGTAGCCCCGGGCCCTGTCCGCCAGCTCCTCCTGGGTGGTGTGATACAGACGATCCCAGACATGGGGGAATTCCGGTTCGGGAAAAATCATATCCGGGTGCTTGGTATGAGCCTCCGGGTCTAGTATTCTGATGATGTCCATGAGTGTTCCTGAAAGTAAAGCTTATCCTTGGAAAAAAATTCCGGATCACGGCCTGTTCCCGGCGGAAACAGGATCCCCGGCCGTTATTTTACCGAAAACGGCCTTCCTCCGGGAGGTTAATCCGGTTTTAACGGCGGGATCCGGAACAGAGATCCCGCGTTCCCGGATCCGTCGTTTTCTGGCGCAGACCGAATTCTGTTTTCACCTTTTCCTTCAGAACATGAATGTCATGCACGGCCCGGGCCCGATCCAGAATAGCCTTTACCGCCAGATCCACCGGACTGTTTTCCCGGTAGTCCGCATTGAAGATCAGGGAAACCCGGTTGCCCCCCAGGGCGATCTTTTCCACCTGCTCACGGGTGCGGGAATTGCTCTCATCATACACCGCCACTGCCGAGCCCCCGGCATTGGTCAGCACCCGGAAGCAGGGGATGTCCGTGGCTCCGTCACCGATGTAAAGCATGTAGTGAAAAGGCACCACCCGCTCCTCGTCAGGAACGAAGGCATTAACCAGTTCATCATTGCTTTCGTCCAGAGCCCCCTTGTTGATCCGAAAAAGGTACTGGGTTTTGGAGGTGTAGTTAATGGCGGTGCCGGGCCAGATGGCATCTCCGGCCGCATCGTAAAGGAAGCTGGAGGCGAATATTTTTTTGAAGTAGCAGGCAATGGGGGAGCCCTCGATAATTTCCCGGGTGCCGGTGGAAATGATGTAATGGGAAACCGTGATGTTCTTTGTTCGGCCATAGGCGCTGATGCGGTCAAACCAGCTGTCTACCCCGGGGAAAAGCTTAATGTCCCTGCCGCAGGATTTGAGATACTCCCGGGTAACCCGGATGCCCCGCTTCCGGGCCTCCTTTAGCATGGTGAAGAGATAGCCCAGGGTCTTATCCGTATTCTCCGGACACTGTTTCGTAAGAGCCCAGAAATCCCCGGGATCCTGAAATCCCAGCGCGGGAATAAAGGAGTACTCCTGCATGTTTCCGGGACTCAGGGTGCCGTCAAAGTCATAGGCAATGGCAAAGCTGAAATTTTCGTTCATGGCAGGCCTCAGCATCTCTTAAGGGTTAAGACATTATCTTCAGTATACGTAATTATCACGTAAAACGGGTATTGTTTTTTGATTTACCGGGGAACTTTGGCGGTGATTTTTCATAATCGCGGGATCGTCCGGAAAACACCAGGCATGAAAAACGGCAGAGGACAGGCAGACAGGACAAACAGAGGGGCGGAAAAGAGAAGGACAGAGGAGGCCAGAAGTCTGCCGGATTACTGCAGGCAATCCGGCAGGAATAGCTAAAAAAGCTTTACCGGCACCGGAAAGGGGGGATCATGCCGGAAGGTCATTTTCTGGTTGGATACCGGATGATAAAAGGTCAGAGACCAGGCGTGGAGCAGGAGATGCGGGGCCAGATCCCTGATTTCCTCCGAAGCGTAAAGGGGATCCCCCAGAATGGGATGACCGATTTCCTTCATGTGCACCCGGAGCTGATGGGATCTCCCGGTAAGGGGATGCAGTCTTACGAGGCTGCGGCTCCTGTTCGCCTCCGTGTGGATCACCGCATACTGGGTGATAGCCTCCCGTCCGTTTGCAAAATCCACAATCTGGTAGGGGCGGTTCGCAATATCAGTGATGAGGGGCAGCTTTATAACCCCCTCGGGACTTTCGGGAACGCCGTAAACCCAGGCGTAATAAATTTTGAGGGTGCTCCGTTTCTGGAACTGCTTTCCCAGAATGCCCGATACCCGGCTGTTCTTCGGCACTGCCATGATGCCGGAGGTGGCCATGTCCAGCCGGTGGGCGGCCTGAGCCTCCGGAGCTCTTTCCCGCACTCTGGAGAGGATGCTGTCATGATAGCGGGGATCCCGTCCGGGCACGCTCAGGAGTCCTGAGGGCTTGTTGACCACCACAATGGCGTCATCTTCATAAAGGATTTCCAGAAAGGGATCCCGGGGAGGGTTGTAAATGAATTCCTGTGCCATGGCGGGTTCTCAGCGGGTAAATGGTTTGCAAACAGAGACAGCGCGCATTATAAGGCAAACCGGCCCTTTCCCATAGAGAGACGCAATCAGTGTTATAATGCCGGCAGAAAATGATAAGGACAGAACTGAGGACTCCCGGCTCCGGCAAGACCGGCAGCGTGCCCCGGAGCGGCGGATAAAAGCTCCGGAACCCGAGGCGAGATCCTCCGTCCTTGAACATGTCTTTCAGAGAGAGAATATTGATGTCGGTACTACAGATTACAGGTTACGGCGGAATCAACAGGCTGCAATTTGCGGAGGATAATCCTCTGCCGCCCCCGGCGGACGATCAGGCGCGGGTAAAGGTTCTGGCCGCCGGAGTTAATGTTATTGATACCAAGATCCGCCAGGGCTCCAGCTTTGCCGCCAAGAGCCGCGGCGAGCGCTTTCCCTGGGTTATCGGCTTTGACATGGCCGGAGAGATTGTCCGGGGACGGCAGGATTTTCGGAAAGGGGAGCTCGTGGCCGGTCTGGTGGGATTCCCCATGGACGGCGGAGCCTACAGCTCGGAAAACAATTTTAAGATCGCCGAACTGGTGAAAATCCCCAGGGGCTGTTCCGTAAAGGCCGCAGGAGCGCTTCCTCTGGCCGGTCTCACTGCTTATCAGGCGCTTTTTGATGTGGGCCGGCTCCGGGCCGGGGAGACCGTGGTTATTTCCGGAGCTTCCGGAGGGGTGGGGCATCTGGCGGTGCAGCTGGCCAAGAAGGCCGGAGCCCGGGTGCTGGCCATCTCATCCCCGAAAAACTTTGATTTTGTGAAGGATCTGGGCGCGGACGAGGTGGAATCCTATGAGGAGGATTCCTACATGCACTGGCAGAGCGAGGCTGACATGGTGCTGGATCTGGTGGGCGGTCAGAGCGGCATTAACTGTCTCTCCCTCCTGAAGCTTAAGACCCGCATGGTTTCCGTGCCCACGGCCACCTATCAGTCGGTTAAGCTGGCGGCCTCCAATCTTTCCTCCGAGGTGCTGGGGATGGTAGTGAAGCCGAACAATGACGAGCTCCGCAATCTTCTGGACATGCTGGCCCGGGGGGAGCTCCGGGTGCACATTTCCGAAAGCTTTTATCTCCGGGACGGCAGCCGGGCGCATTCCGTTATCGGGAGCGGCCATGCCGTGGGCAAGCTTATTCTGCTTCCCAACGGCATTGTGCGGGAGTCCTGAGACCTGTTGCAAACCCCGAAATAAAGCAGAAGACGGCGAGACAGCAAAAACCCCGGGAGATCCCGGGGTTTTCAGTTTTGGGCGCCAAGACGGCAGCCTGACGCCCCCGTTCAGCGGAGGTTCATGTTTTTGAACTGCTTCGTGCGATCGGCCAGATCCGGAAGCTTAAGATTCCGGTAGTTCTTTTCCAGCAGAGTCAGGGCATCCTCAAGGGTTTCCGTGTCCCGGAAGTTCTTCAGAATATACTGGCATCTTCTGGCGCTGGAGAGATAAGCTCCCTTCCGGTAATAAAAGTCGGCCACGGCGTATTCGTGCCGGGCCATGGTATCTCTGATGTAGACCATGCGGGCGTAGGCATCGGCCGCATAAAGGCTTTTCGGGAACTTGGCGATTAACAGCCGGAAATCCCGGAAGGCCTGCTCCAGATTGCTGATGTCCCGGTCATAGGTGTCGATGAAAAGAAGGTTCAGCATGCGGTTGGTGGCCTTCTGCATGTTTGTCAGACCCCGCATGTACAGCACGTAGTCGCTATTGGGATCCTGCGGGTTCAGCCGCAGAAACTTGTCAATCTCCGCCATGGCCAGATCATTTTCCCGATCCTTGTAGTAGGTGTAGATGAGATCCATCTGCACCTGATGGGCGTAGGGGCCGAAGGGATAACGGCTGTCGATGGCCTCCAGATAATCCTTGGCCTGACCGTAGTTCTCTTCCGCCAGGGATTCGTACGCCTTCATGTAAAGCTCTTCCGGCTCCTTGTCTGGAACAACGTCCTTGTTAACCGATGAACATGCGGCAAGCCACAGCGCAGTCAGCGGGAGCATGCCGTATTTGATAAATTTGCCAAACATGTGAACCTCGTGGTGTCTCCGGGAGCAAGCAGTCTTGCAGGGAGGCGCCTTCTGTGACGCATCCATGCCGATGAACATGCTTCCTTCCGGGGTAATGATACACAAAATGCCGGAGTTTTGCACCTTTGACGCAGTTTGGAGATGAAAGATTAAACCGTGAGCCTTGTTTTGCTTTTTAAGCGGCGCCGGTATAATGTACCGAAACTGCCGGGGTAAATTCACGGGCATCAGACTCTGTCCTGAGTATTTTAATACCGGCATGGCTGCCTGGCGGAGGCCGGGTCGAGGACGGAGGAGCGCGGAGGAAGACGGAAATGGCGCAGACTATAGAGCTTTCAGATGAAATCACCGAGGAGCTTCACGGGGAACGGCTGGACAAAGCGCTGGCCCTGATGTTTCCCGATTATTCCAGAAGCCAGCTTAAGAACTGGATCGAGCAGGGACTGGTAACCGTGGATGAGGTTCCGGTAAAGACGCCCCGGACTCCGGTAATGGCCGGACAGGAGGTTATTGTCTCCGCGGCGGTTTCGGACAATGATTATTTTCAGGCGGAGGATATTCCCATTAAGGTGATTTTCGAGGACGAGCACCTCATGATCATCGACAAGCCCGCGGGACTTACGGTGCATCCCGGAGCCGGCTGTCCCGGCGGCACTCTCATGAACGGGATTCTGTTCCACTATCCTGAAAGCGCCGAACTTCCCCGGGCCGGCATTGTGCATCGCCTGGACAAGGATACCTCCGGTCTCATGGTGGTGGCCAAAACCATTGCGGCGGTGCATCGCCTGGTGAAGATGATTTCCCGTCATGACGTGGTGCGGGAATATGAGGCGGTGGTCAGCGGACATATGACCGCCGGAGGCACGGTGGACGAGCCCATCGGCAGAAGCGCGCAGAACCGGATCATGATGGCGGTGAAGCCCGAAGGCCTGGGCAAGGAAGCGGTAACCCACTACCGGATCATGGAAAAATTCCGGGCCCATACCAGACTCAGACTCAGGCTGGAAACCGGAAGAACCCATCAGATCAGAGTGCATATGGCTCATATCAGGCATCCTCTGGTAGGGGATCCCCTCTATGCCGGCAAAAGATCCCGGCAGATTCCCGGAGCCTCGGAGGAGTTTACCAGATATATAAGCACCTTCCCGAGACAGGCTCTTCATGCGGTGATTCTGGAGTTTTTGCATCCCTTTACCGGAGAACAGCTGTCATTTTCATCGGAAATACCCGAGGATATGGCGCAGCTTCTGGAGGCCCTGAGAAAGGATACCGCCGATCATCCGGAGGATATTGTCTGGTGATGACGCATGACGAAAACGGACGTACTGCGGAGCTTCCGCCGGTGATCCCGGTTTTTCAGGATATTCCCGGCATCCGGGCCTTTTTTACCATGAGAACCGGCGGGGTGAGCCAGGCTCCCTGGCACAGTCTCAATCTGGGGGATCATGTGGGCGATACCCCGGAGCATGTCCGGGAGAACAGAAGAAGAGTTAAGGCGCTCCTCCCCGGAGGCGCGGAGATCTTCTGGATGCGCCAGACTCATTCAGTTAAAGCGCTGGAAATCACCGATAATTCATCCGCTGCCGCGCCTCAGGAGGCTGATGCGGAATATACCAGACTCCCCGGCAGGGCTCTTGCGGTCATGACGGCGGACTGTCTTCCGGTGCTTCTGGCGGCGAAAAACGCTTCCTTTGCGGCAGCGGTTCACTGCGGCTGGCGGGGGCTTCAGGGAGGCATTCTGGAAAATGCCCTGGCCGCGGCTTCCCATACCGGCCCTCTTGCAGCGGTCATCGGCCCCGGCATTCGCCGAACCTCCTTTCAAATCGGTTCCGAGGTAAGAGAACTCTTTCTGGAACGCTATCCCGATGCCGCGGAGTATTTTGTTCCGGATAATTCCTGCCCCGGCAAGCTCCTGGCAGACCTTCCCGGCATTGCCGCTCATATTCTCCGGAAATGCGGGGTTACTGATATCCGGGATACCGGGCACGACACCTTTGCGGACGGGGAGCGCTTTTTTTCCTATAGGAGAGACAGGATTACGGGCCGGATGGCCGGCATCATTATGAGAACCTGACTTCCCGGGCCGGCCTTTGCCGCAGGGCAATTTTCCTGCAGTTTCTTAAGCCGGTTTCTATTCTTCATTATCATTTCTCATCATCTTTTTCTTCATTTTTCCAATCTCTGCCCCCGGTAATTTCCGCCGTAAAAAAAAACTGTGCCATTACTTGAATTTTTGTCTTAAAGCCTTACTTATTAATCAGAAGATTAAGGTTTTGCGAGGTAAGTGATTATGAGACAGGACAGATTAACGAATCAGTTTCAGCAAGCTCTTTCGGATGCTCAGTCACTGGTGATTGGCAATGACCAGCAGATGATCGAGCCCTTGCATATTATGAGCGCTCTTTTGAATCAGGAGGGCGGCACTACTGCTCCCCTGATGACTCTGGCGGGAGCCGATCCCAAGGCTGTTGATATTCTCTTAAACGAGAAGATCAAGTCCCTTCCCACGGTGCGGGGCGCCGGCGGGGACATTCAGCTGTCAAACTCCTCCATCAAGGTGCTCAATGTCTGCGACCGGCTGGCACAGAAGGCCAATGACGGCTACATTTCCACGGAATTTTTTGTGAAGGCGGCTTTTGATAATGACTACGACGTGCAGACCATTCTTAAGAAATGCAATGTCACCGCCGCGCGCATTGATGAGGCTATAGAGAAGATCCGCGGCGGCGAGAATGTTAATTCCGCCGAATCCGAAAGCACCCGGCAGGCCCTGAGCAAATATACGGTGGATGTTACCGCTCTGGCGGAAAAGGGCAAGCTGGATCCGGTGATTGGCCGCGATGACGAGATCCGCCGTACCATGCAGGTGCTCCAGAGAAGAACCAAGAACAATCCGGTGCTTATCGGCGAGCCGGGCGTGGGCAAGACGGCCATTTGCGAAGGTCTGGCCCAGCGCATCGTCAAGGGCGAGGTACCTGAGGGCCTTAAGAAGAAAAGAGTGCTGTCTCTGGACATGGGCGCTCTTCTGGCAGGAGCCAAGTACCGCGGCGACTTTGAGGAACGGCTGAAGTCAGTGCTTAATGCGCTGGAAAAGGAGAGCGGCAACATTATCCTCTTTATCGATGAGCTGCATACTCTGGTGGGTGCCGGAAAGGCCGAGGGCTCCATGGATGCCGGAAATATGCTGAAGCCGGCTTTGGCCCGGGGCGCTTTGCACTGCATGGGAGCCACCACTCTGGACGAGTACCGCAAGTATATCGAGAAGGATGCCGCTCTGGAAAGACGGTTCCAGAAGGTGTTTGTGGGCGAGCCCTCCGTGGAGAACACCATTGCCATCCTGCGGGGACTCAAGGAAAAGTACGAGCTCCATCATCACGTGCAGATCACTGACCCGGCCATTGTGGCGGCGGCTACCCTGTCAAATCGCTATATTACTGACCGGCAGCTTCCCGACAAAGCCATTGACCTTATTGACGAAGCGGCCGCCAGCATCAGGCTGCAGATGGATTCCAAGCCGGAGCCTCTGGATGTCCTGGAGCATAAGCTGATTCAGCTTAAGATGGAGCGTCAGGCAGTTTCCCGGGAGTCTGACGAGGCTAGCAAGAAGCGCCTTCAGGCCATTGACGCCGACATTGCCGCCAAGGAAGAGGAGCTCAATAAGCTTGCCGGTATCTGGAAGGCGGAAAAGGCCGGACTTACCGGAGTGCAGCATCTCAAGGAGGAGCTGGATTCTGCCCGCTATCAGTATGAGGTGGCCATGCGCAATGTCCGCTATGATGATGCGTCCAAGCTGAGATATGAGACCATCCCCAATCTGGAGAGACAGATTGCCGAGAGCGAGAAGATCAAGCAGGACGGCGGCCCGAAGCTCCTTCGGAATAAGGTTTCGGAAAATGAAATCGCTGAGGTGGTGTCCCGGGCTACCGGAATTCCGGTCTCTAAGATGCTGGAGGGCGAAAGACAGAAGCTGTTGCATATGGAGGAAAATCTCCATCAGCGGGTTATCGGACAGGAGGAAGCCGTCAATGCCATAGCCAATGCCATCAGGAGAAGCCGCGCCGGTCTGGGGGATCCTCAGAGACCCATCGGATCCTTCCTGTTCATGGGGCCTACCGGTGTCGGCAAGACCGAGCTTTGCAAGGCTCTGGCGGAATTCATGTTCGATACGGTCAATGCCATGGTGCGCATCGATATGAGCGAATTCATGGAAAAGCACAGCGTGTCCCGTCTGGTGGGAGCTCCTCCGGGATATGTGGGCTATGACGAGGGCGGCTATCTTACCGAGGCAGTGCGGCGGAGACCCTACAGCGTGATTCTTCTTGATGAAATCGAGAAGGCTCACCCGGATATTTTCAATATCCTGCTGCAGGTGCTGGACGACGGCAGACTGACAGACGGCCAGGGACGCACGGTGGACTTTAAGAATACCGTGATCATCATGACCTCCAATCTGGGATCTGATATTATTCAGGAGGAGACGGGGCATAAGGAGTACGCTGAAATAAAGGCGGATCTTATGGAGCTTTTGCAGACCCGCTTTAAGCCGGAATTTCTGAATCGTATTGATGAGACGGTGGTATTCCATCCTCTCGGCAAGGAGCATATCAAGAATATTGCCCGGATTCAGCTGGATGTTCTCATAAAGAGACTGGCTCAGAACGGCTGTGAAATCAGGTTCCCGGATCATCTTCTGGACAGAATTGCCGATATCGGATATGACCCGGTATTCGGAGCCCGGCCGCTCAGAAGAGCTATTCAGACCTATATTGAGAACCCGCTGGCCGAGGCGGTGCTCAAGGGCGAACTGGCTTCAGACAGAGAGATCAGCGTGGATCTTGATGACAACGCCAAACTGGTTTTAAGCTAATCAGCCCAACCGGCGCCATGGCGGCATCCGTGACAAATGCAGAAATCCTTCCGTTATCAGGCGGAGGGATTTTTTATGCTGCCGCGGAGTTTGCCGGAAGAGGAACAAGGGGTTTGGGGCAGGAAATACAAAAGACAGATACAGCTATGCAAAATAAAGGAATTAACAGGGGACACAGAACTGGCATGAGAAAAGGAGCAAGCATGAGAGGAGGTGCCGTCATAAGAGCGGCTTTGGCGTTT
Source organism: Succinivibrionaceae bacterium UBA3769 (assembly GCA_002372325.1). Classification (GTDB taxonomy): domain Bacteria; phylum Pseudomonadota; class Gammaproteobacteria; order Enterobacterales; family Succinivibrionaceae; genus Succinimonas. The sequence continues at coordinate 22,652 of DFFT01000103.1, forward strand.
TCCGGCCTCGTTTTCGGGGGCGGCGCGGAGGCCGGTCTTGCAGATTTCAATGTCGGGGCGGCTTACTGGGCGGCGGACAGCGAGATGACTTCTGATACCGGGGGATCCTGGCACACCGGGCGCGCAGCCTATGGGGTGGCTCCGGGAGGTCTTTTTGTCTGGGGAGAGGCCCAGCATGCCGTTCCCGTGCTTCCGAATATCAGGCTCAGAGGCACGCTGTACCACGACACCGCAGGGGGCATGCGCTCAAAGCAGAATCACCTGGATGTTATCGGTTACTGGAATGCGATTGATCTCACACCGGTTTCACTGAGACTGGGCATCGGCGCCAAGGCCGGGGACATGAGTTACCGGAAGGCCGGCGAGCGGATTTCCTTCACCCATGTCAAGCCCTTTGTTTACGGCCGTTTGTTCCTGGATGTTCCGGGAACCGGACTTTCACTTGGCGGCGAGGCTGAGGCAGCGGCTCTGCCTCATAACCATCAGAAGCTGTTTGACGGTCTTCTGGGGGCGGACTGGAATTTCGGGGGCACGCTGGTTTCCGGAGGCGCCGTGGCGGGTTACCGTTATCTGTATCTCCGGGAGGATTATTCCGGAAGCCTTACTGCGGCAACCCGGATCCGGGGGCCCTATGCCGGACTTTATCTGTCATTCCTGTAATGATGCAAAGACCGAACAGGGCGACAGCAAATTCTGAAATGAATCAACGCGCGGAAAAAGCTGCGATTCCGGGGGATGGAGCAGGACACATAGGCCAATGTGAGCCGGATTCGGAGGATTGCAGCTTAAAAGACAAAAAAATATTAATTTCTGTCAAAGCCTTGTGCTATAAGCTCTGAATGGCGTTTTACCGAGGACGGTCACGAGAAGATTCAAAAAAAAATCAAAAAAAGTGTTGAC
>DFFT01000092.1 GCA_002372325.1 Succinivibrionaceae bacterium UBA3769
CCCAGCTCTCGCGTGACCAGCTTGGCGGCATTGGAGGAGTGGGCGGTTTTAACGATAAAGCGCGGCTGCTTTTTAAAATCCTTGAACCAGCTTCTTATTTCAGTTTCCCGGGAACGTCTAGAAGAGATGATGAGATCATTATCGATAAGCTCCTCCAGGGTGATGTATTCCTTTTTTGATTTCCCCAGGGGATCATTTGCCGGAATAATGGCCACCCAGTTTTCTGAAAACACCTTAAACCCGTCCAATAAATCGGTATTGGTGGGAGTCATGGTAATCGCAAGATCTATAAGGCCGGCCTTCAGACGATCTGTCAGATCATCCACATTGCCGCACCACAGGTTGTACGTCACATTGGGATAGAGCTTTTTAAAGGATTCGATCCACTCCGCCACCAGAGTGGGGCCGTTGCTGTCAACATGACCGATATAAAGCGTGCCGCTGATGCCGTTTTGCATTTCGGATATTTCCGCCTTGGTCATGTCCACCAGAGTTAACAGCTGCTCTCCTCTTCTCTTAAAAGCAAGACCTTCGGCAGTCAATGTGAGATGCCGCTTGCCTCTGATAAAGAGGACGCAGCCCAGCTCATCCTCAAGCTCCATGAGAGCTCTGCTTAACGGTGGCTGGGACAAATGGAGCTTTTCCGCGGCTCTGGTGATATTAAGCTCTTTTGCTGCCGTTACAAAAAAAGTGAATGTGTCTGTCAGCTTAGCTTGCCCCTGTAAGCATGCCTTTGCGGTTCTGAGATGTCAGTGCATCCGCGCTTCATCAGCGCCGACAGCAGGTCTGCGGGGAGGATGGGGTATTTTGCGGGGTATGGTCTTTGTGACAGCCGTAGCGTTGCTGATTGTCTGAAAAGGGGCGATATGTCTTTTCAGATGTCTACCGGCGCGAGCTGTAAGGAAGCCCTTGAGTATTACGAGGATGCCTGCAAGGAATATGGCAGCGGGAAGGAGTGCTTCGATGCGGCCCCTGAAGCCTTCGCATCTCACTGGACAAGTCTTTGTCGTTTATTATCTCCCTTCTCTGTATCGCTGCCGGTCTTTCTTCTGTTATTTCTTCCTTTATTTGCACCCCCGGTGATTTTTGAACAAAGGAGGCGCCTCTTTAATTCCTTACGTTCTTTCCTTCTTTCTTTCTTTCTTTCTTTCTTTCTTTCTTCCCTTCTTTCTTTCTTCCCTCCTTCTCTCCTTCTCTCCTTCTCTCTCTCCTTCTCTCCTTCTCTCCTTCTCTCCTTCTCTCCTTCCCTCAAGTGGCTTGAAGTCAGGGATGGCATCAGCAAAATCTTTGCGAGACAGCACCGGCCCCCTGGAAAATTTTGATAAGACACTGATTTTGCTTTGTTGTCGCTTTTGAGGCGACCTTGAATTTGTCTGCTTTTCTATACTTTATCGTGCGATGCGCGACATCTATAAGACTTGAATCCCCGTTGCCTTGCTCCGGACATGCCGATAGCCGGAAAGGAATATCTTAAACAGGGCTCCGGAATTTTTCAGGTAGTCGCAAGAACTTAACATTATTTGTTCAGACAGGGTAGTCAAAGCTTTACGGACAGCTGAGATATGCCGTATTTTTAAAGCTGCAAGGTGGAGAATTAGTTGTATGCCGCTTTTTATAGTGAAAGATGAAGATTTTACAGGACATCCGGAGGCGGTGGTTTTTTCCGGATCTGCGGATCTGCATGTCCGGAAAAAACGCTCGCCTGAAGTCAAATATGAAATTCCCTGCTCTGATGATGAGACCATTACGGTTTCAGAACTGGCTTCCTGTTACCGAAGCATTCTCAACAAGGCCGCTTCCCTGAAGTGCGCCGACATTGCCATTCCCCTGTTAGGAGAAGATTCTGAGGCTCTTCCGAAGGAGGAGGTCCTGAATACCGCCGTTTCCGAGATCAGCGCCTTTCTGCAGAATTCTGACATGCTGGTGTACCTGAAGGTGCGCAATCCCGCCGCTCTGGCGTTGCCGGAAACTATTGAAAAGGAACTGTACCTTTCGATGCATAAGCAGAAGGCCGCGGCAGGCATTAGTTCTGCGCTCCCTCATGTATTGCCATCGTTAGGCTTAGTTTACCCGTTTATTATTACTCCCCCGCCCTTCGACAGCGCTCTCACCCGCAAGATGAACAGCGGCAGCAAGACCTTTCAGGAAAGGCTTTTGGAACTCATAAAGGAAAAGAATGCGGATGAGGTTACGGTCTACAAAAACGCCAACATTGACCGCAAGCTGTTTTCCCGCATTCGCTGCAACAAGGATTATACGCCCTCCAAAAACACCGTTCTGGCGCTGGCCATAGCGCTGCGGCTTAATCTTCAGGAGACGCAGGATCTCCTGCTCCGGGCCGGACTCGCTCTGTCCCCGAGCATCACCTTTGACATCATTGTGTCGTTTTTCATTGAGAACCAGATCTACGACATCAGCAAAATCAACATTGCACTGTTCCGGGAAACCGGACAGTACCTTGGCGAAAGATCAGCCAGAAAATCAGAAAACAAAAAAACAGAAGCCAAAGAGAAGTGATCTCCGGTTTAAGAGGCATGATACCCGGTATTCCGGGTGCCTGCGTTATGACGCTGATTATTTCCCGATAACATGGTTTTATTATTTTTTGAAACGGTAGTTCCACTTTAATTAAAACTGAATCAGATGATTGGACGGTTTTGAGTAATAACTGAATATTTCGGAGATGCTATGGCTTCTAACGCTGAAAACGATGCTGCTGAAGGCTGTTGTGGCTTGATCATGTTAATTGGTTTCGGAGTTTTGGCGTATTATTATCCCAAAATTTTCTTACCGATTTTGGGTGTACTGATACTTATTGGATTATTTTCAACACCAAAGTCAAAATCAAAGTCAAAAGCAAAATCTGCAGGCAGCTCTGAAAAATCAGCGGAGTCTTCTGAAGATCCTGATTCGCACTATGGAATTGATTTAAAAAAGAGCGATGCGGATGAAGATTATTTAAGAGCCAAACAGGACAATGCTGAACAAATTGCAGCAGCAAGGGAAAGATTTGATCGCGAGGTACAACTGAGACAGCAGGATGCTCTAAACCGCAAAGATGGAGATGATCAGACACATCAGTTTGTGAGAGTCATTAACCAAGCGATCCAGGATGCTCAGGACAAAGCAAAAGATGAAAAGGAAAAAGCCAGAAATGGGGCTGGGGGCAAAAAATCTAGCAAGGTTGTTTTTGGCATTTTCGGCGGGGCCCTGGTAATTGGTCTTGGTTATTTGGTGTTTTGTTATCCTACTATTGTTTCGCTTGTATTGTTGGTGCTGCTTATTGGATTTAGCTTAGCGATAGCAATCTCGTTAGCCGCTGACCGCTCAAAGAAAAAAAGCATAAAAATTGATTATAACGTGATAGTTGCCGCAGTTGTTATTGGCAGTTTTGTTGTGATGCAGCTAACTGGTATTGGTTTTTTGATTTTTTATTATCCTACGATTGCTGCGCTTTTATTGATGCTGACAAGTATTGGAATTGTTTTACTGATAATTTCAGAATCTAAGTCAAAAGATCGCAGATCAGAAAATAAAGCAGAATCTTCTGATGATGCTGTCTCGCATTCTGGAATTGATTTAAAAAAGCATGATACCGATGATGCCGGGACTGAAACCGGAGGTGAATCGGAGACTGAAACTGAAGTTGACGATTATGGTGATGCTGAAATCGAAGAAGATGTCCAGAGAATTACCGATGAAAGATTGGCCATGGATATCGAAAGGAGACAGGACGCTCTGAATCATGCTGATTACGAAGCTGAATCCGGAGAGGATGCCGCGGCAAATGACACAGAAGAGGATGATTATGCTGAGGACAACGATCTGGAAGAGTACGATGTCGGCTATGGCAAAGATGCCGAGGATAATTATCCTGACGACGGATATGAAGCCGGAGAAGAAACAGATGACACTGACCAGGAAGGGGACGGAGCTGAATCCACCGATGCGGCTGATGAAAAGATTTTAGCAATGAGAGACAGACTGATCTCCGCAGCAAGACCGAAAACAGTAGTTGCAAACAAAGTAAGAACGAAAGAAGAGTGGGAGACACCCGAAAATGAGCTAGTCGAAAATGTTTTTGCTCCGGAAGATGACCTGATGAAAATCGTAGAAGCAGCCCTGAAGAGAGTCGACCTGTCGAAAGCTGCACCGTCTGATTTGCCATGCGTAAATGTAGGTGTCATCGGTCATGAAGGCCATGGAAAGTCCACTCTTACAGCTGCTCTTAGCATCCTGCTGAACAGGAAGTTTGGCGGCGACATGCCAAACCTTGATGAGATTGCAGCACCTCCTGCGGAAAGGGTAAAAGGCGTTAACATTAACATTTTTCGCGCAAAGTACGATTCTGCCAAGCGGCACTATGAGCACGCCGACTGTCCGAGCCACGCTGACTCCGTTAAGTGCCTGATCACCGGCGCTGCTCAGATGGACGGCGCTGTGCTGGTAGTAGCCGCCACCGACGGTCCTATGCCGCAGACCCGCGAGCACATCCTGCTTGCCCGTCAGGTAGGCGTGCCTTACATCATCGTGTTCCTGAACAAGTGCGACATGGTTGATGACGAAGAGCTTCTGGAACTGGTTGAGATGGAAGTTCGCGAGCTTCTGACCGAATACAAGTTCCCTGGCGACGACACTCCGGTAATCCGCGGTTCCGCTCTGGGCGCTCTGAACGGCGAAGAGAAGTGGGTAGAGAAGGTTTACGAGCTTGCCGAGACCATGGACACCTACATTCCTGAGCCGGTACGCGATGTAGACCATCCGTTCCTGCTGCCGATTGAAGACGTATTCTCCATTTCCGGCCGCGGCACTGTAGTAACCGGCCGTGTAGAGCGCGGCGTCATCAAGGTAGGCGACAGCGTTGAAATCGTTGGTATCAGACCTACCGCCACCACCGTGTGCACCGGCGTTGAAATGTTCCGCAAGACTCTCGATGAAGGCCGCGCCGGCGAAAACGTTGGCGTTCTGCTCCGCGGCACCAAGCGCGAGGAAGTTGAGCGCGGACAGGTTCTGGCTCAGCCTGGCACCATTACTCCGCACACCAAGTTCAAGGCAGAAGTATACGTTCTGACCAAGGAAGAGGGCGGCAGACACACTGCATTCCTTAACGGCTATCGTCCGCAGTTCTACTTCAGAACCACTGACGTAACCGGCACCATCGCTCTTCCTGAGGGCACCGAAATGGTTGTGCCCGGCGACAACGCAACCATTAACGTAACTCTGGTGCACCCGATTGCCATGTCCAGGGGACTCCGCTTTGCGATCCGCGAAGGCGGCCATACCGTTGGTATCGGTGTTGTTGCCGAGACTTTGGATTGAGACCCCTGATGGTCATGACTGTCCCTGAATATCCATTAGATGGACGTAAAGCAAGGTATAACTGTAAATGGCAGCGGGGATCTTCCTCAAAATGAAACGAAGACAGGATAGCCTGAGGACAGGCCGGAAAATACAGCCGGGAGCTGAATTAACAGAAAATTTCGCGCCATAACCGGAGAAATCACGTTGATTATCTTCAGTCGCAATTGATTTAACTTACAAGGTTACCGCCCAGGTCGCCATTAGCAGAGGATTCTTGTTATGAAACTAGTGACCTTCATACTGAACATATTCCTGAATGATGTGTTTTTCTATCTCATTCGCGCCGCGCTTATACTGGCAGATGCCGGACTTGCTCTCTGGATTCTGAACTCCCATGCGGATATCGGTTTTCACTGGCTGGTTGTTATATCTTTAATTCTGTTTGCTGCCGGCTGGGGACTTTACCGCTTCCTGACCAAGAAGGAGGCCGGGGCGAACGGCAGCGCCGGCTCTCACATGGGGAGGATCTGCGACTTTTTCAGGAATCTTCGCAAAGCAAAGAAGGACGAGGCAAAGCAGGAGCCATTATCTGATAATGAGAATGCCGGATCTGACACCGAGGACGGAAGAACCGACTGGAGCGATCCTGACAGCGTCACCTCAGAGGATGTCTCTTCCTCTTCTTATGCAGACGACATTGCTTCTGATTCAGCTTCTTCCTATGCAGATGACACGGCCTCTTATGATAACCCCGATTATCGCGAAAGATCGGACACCGGCTCCCTGCCTCCCGTCATTCCCGATAAAGTCCCCGTGGGAATGGGATCAAAGCTTGTGCAGATAATCTTCTGGTTTGCCCTGTTTTGCTGTTTCTCCTATGAGGTATTTAAGGATGCTCCCACGAGCATCATGGGCATGATCACTGACCTTTTCAAATCTGAAATCGTGGTAAAAACCGAATCCGAGCTTATGGGCATCCAAACCATTGAAAAGCTTTACACCGGTTTCATCTCCATAGACAAGGAGGATATGCACTACGGTGATGGTTTGCTGTCAGGAAGGTATCTGGACGGTATTTGCATCAAGAAATACCGGATTCATTACGGTTACCGGGATCTTGGGAAATATCTGGATGATGAAAAGGTGATGGAGGCGGTATGCAGCGGGAATACCGCAGCTCTCCCGAAGCCGGAGCTCCTGGCGGTAAACTCCCAGACCCAAGAACAGGCAGGCAAGTATGACGTGTCCGGCGACTGCTTTAAATGGGATGCTGATCCGGAGCGCCGCAATGGGATGCTTATAGGTGAGATGAATCGCTACCGGATCTTTAACGTCAAGGACAGTCAGAAACAGCTCCGGACTTTTCTTCAGCCTGCCTGCGATGTCATTTTTGCCAAAAAGGCGGAAGCAGAACCTGCCGCCGCAGCTGCAGGCTCTGAGGAGGTGTCTCCTGATGGTCAGAAAAAGTAAGGGTTCAGGAATTCAAGAAATAAGGAATGCGATTATGAAAAACACCAGAACTTTCTTCCGCTCCGGAAAAAGCATGCTCATGGCTCTGGTAATGCCTGTTGCCATGCTTGCCGCCGGATCTCCCGCAGTTTCCGCTCAGGATCAGGATGTCAGCGAAGTGGTTGCTGCCATGAACGGCATGATGCTGGCCACACTGGAAGCCTCCTATAGCGTGACCTATCATCACACCGAGGAAAATCTGATCTTCAAGAACAACATTTATTATCAGAAGGATCTGGCCTCGATAGATTACGGTTTTCAGTTTGTTAAGCCGCCGAGAATCATCAAGGACGGCGATAATTGCATCCTGTCAGCCGTTGTCAGGAACAGCCCCTTCCGACCCAAAAACCGGAGGACAGTGGTACGGGAATCCACCGACGGGGAAATGCGGCTTAAGGACAAGGACGGCATTTATGTGGATGTGGATCACATAATGAACAATAAGATGCTGGATGAGGAGCGGAAATACCGGGACGAGCATATGGAAATCGCCAAAAGCAAAATGAACCAGCTTTTCGGGATCTATGCGGCAAAGTACCATTGCGAACCTGATCTGGAGTTTGTGAAATGAGAGTTTTCCGCTGTCCCGGAAAGCCTCGGGAGTGTCAGGCTTAAGCTGATTTGGCCCCCTGGGGAAGGAAAACGGTATTGTTTATGAATGGAGTTCAGCAGGTATGATGTGTCCGTACTGCGGTACAGATGTTGCGGATGCCGCCAGGTATTGTTCCGTATGTGGCAGTGTCCTCCCCTTACAGGCGTCGAGGTCCAATGCTGGAAAGCCTTCCGGGCATAAAACTCCCTGGGGTAAAAAAGGTGCTCCTAAAACAGGCGCGGCAAAGCCACAGTCCCCGTACGGCGCCCTGTCCGCTGAACGGAGAGCGGCGGGGAAGGCGTGTCCGTACTGCGGTGATGAGATCGGGAATGGCGTCAGGTTTTGTCCCAGGTGCGGCAAATCTGTCTCAGGAAAAGCGCAGGAGTCTAATGCCGGAAGATCTGTCATAAAACCATCCGGTACTAACCCCGTTCAGGATAAATCAGGCTCCGGGCAACAGTCCCAGTCCGGCCAGCTGTTCAGTATTGATGTCATGCTTAAGCAAATGAAGCGGGATGCGGTTAAAAACGGCAAAACCGATCCGGAAGGCGTGCTGGCCCGGATGGAGCAGGGCATTCGGGAGGCTGCCGTCAGACTTGGCCGCGATGCCGCCTGCATTAACATCATAAACGCCGGCCGCATGAATCACGGCAAGAGCAGTCTCCTTAACTCCCTGATGGACAGCGATGTTTTCAAGGTTAACGATGTGCGCGAAACCGTGGTAAACCGCCGGGTAAAGTACCGGGACAGCATTTTCTTCACGGATACCCCGGGACTTGAGGCTAATGCGGAGGATGACAGCGAGGCCTTTAACATCTACAGCAGCGCGAATTTTATCCTTTTCGTGCATACCCTGAGAATCGGCGAGCTTCATTCGGAGGAGATTTCCTATCTTAAAAGACTGTGCAAGATCTTCCCCCGGGATTATCTCAAGACCCACATGGCCATTGCACTGACCTTTGTTGACAGCTACAAGCCCGATGAAATTCAGGCCATCAGGGAGAAAATCAAGGACGCTCTTGCAAGCGAACTCGGCATGGACAATATCAGGTTTTTTGAGGTGTCAAACTCCCGGTACAAAAAGTATCAGGAAGAAATCAGCGAGAAAAAGAAGCAGGCCTTTCTTAAGGGCAGCGGCATTTGTGAAATCAGAGAATTTATCACGAAGCAGGCTCCGGTCTGGCAGTCTGAGAACCTGGCTCTCAGAAGGGGGCAGTTCAAATTCTGCAAGGAAAAATGCAAGGAGATCGCAGCCTCTCTCAGTCCGCCCCTGAATGCGCGGCTTAAGGCCTTCAGGAATATCTATGGTCAAGTTAACGCCATTGAGCAAAAGCTTTCTGATAGCTCCTCAGCCATAGATGCCGCCACTGCCAGGCTTAACGGTCTCAGAGCCCGGCTGGCGGCAAAGAAGAGGCAGTGGAACGAGGAGAGATACTGATTACAGTTTTTCGGGCGCAGGTATAACAAGGGATATTAAAAGACGGGCAGCAAGAGGTTCGGATTATGTTTGTAGCTATTGTCGGCGTGGCGGCTGTGGGGACGGTGATCGGGGCCGCGGCCTCTCATGATGATCACAGCAATCACCGCAATTACAGCGACCATCGCAATTATTCCGATGCCAGTCTCAGGAACGAGATCGCCCGCATGGAGCAGGAGGTGCGGGATATGGAACGCAAGATTTCCCGCATGAGCGATAACGGTGTTGATGAAATTGATGACAGCTTTGCCTCGGTGATGGAGGCGGTTCGGGAAACCGGCCCTCTGGCCCGGGAAATTGCCGGCTGCTTCGATTTCGGGAATAAGTCTCTTCCCCCTGCGCAGATGATGCATCGGGTTTCTGATGCGCTCCGGGGACTTGTTAACAATGAGCGGGAACGTCTTAAGGCCATTGACAGAACCATTGCCCGGATTAATGAGATTGAACTTGAATGCGGTGATGAAAAGCCCCGGAAAAACAAAAAATAAGCATTCATCTGATTATAAATATGCTTCCTGATGCCGGGCAGCTGAGTATGCTCATATAACATGCATTGTATTTTATGAATATATAATCAATGCAAATATAAGTATTTTGGAATACTGCTATTAAGCAGTTTTGTTTAGATGCTTGGCCTGTTATTTGTTTATTGCGGGAGAAAGTAAAATGGGACTTAAAATGCCTAAGTTAGCAAGCAGCGACCTGGAACCTGAATGGTATCAGTTCAAGACCCAGAGCAATGCGCACCTGTTTGAGGATGACGCGGAAGAGAACCACGCCGGCGATAATGTTACTGAAGATGATGCTGATGACGCAGAAACGGGACTGAAAATGCCCAGGTTATATTCGCAGGATCTTGACCCTGAGTGGTGGCAGTTCAAGAGCCCGAGCAATGCGCGCCTGTTTGAGGATAAGTCTGAAAGGAGAGCCGCCGGCGGTAATGATTCCGAAGATGATGCCCCCGCAGCGCCCCCGAAGAAGCTTGAGGTGCTTGCCGCTGCTGCCAGGAACTTTGTAAGCGCCGTTAAATACGTGTTTTCGCGTAATGGCGGCAAAGGGCGTTAATAAACTTCTCCGCAATGAAGCCCGTTTTTGCGCAAGGGAGCCCATTCAGTTGCAGGATGCGGTAACAGAAGGCGGAAATGAGGTACGGCAAAGAGATGAAACCTAAGGCCGAGGGAGCTTGGGGATCAGGTGATATTTGTCAGGCAAGGACAGTTTTCAGGGGAAAAAACATGCAGGAAGCCTCTCAGGAATCTAAGCAGGAAAACAGTTATATAGTCAGCAAGGCCGATGGGTTTATCAGCGCCCTTGACCGGGCCGGTCAGGAGCTGACCGCTTTCGAGCAGACTCTGAACCAGATGGACGGAGACATTGTTAAGCGGATCCGGCAGTTCAGCGATGAGTGCGCCGCTCTTTCAGTCAGATTTAAAAAGAGCGGCCAGATGACTGCCGTGGACGAAGCCCTGAACGTTACCCTGGCTGAAATCGCCAGCGCCGTGGCCAGCTGGCAGAAGGCTTTTGAAAAGAACCGCAGCGGCAAGAAATTCATGATCGAGCATCAGAAGTATCTGGCCACCATGGTATTCGGCGCCGTTAAGGCCGGGAAAAGCACTCTGGGAAATTTTCTGGCCGGACGGGAATTCCTTAGCGCTCCCTTTGACAACCGTTACAAGCATCTTCCGGTAACCGAATTCAGCAGCCAGGAGCAGGCCAGAAAAACCGGCGGCATGACCGAGAAGGACAGCGAAGGCCGCAGATGGTTCTGCGAAGGGGTGACCGATACCACCGGCGATATCCAGTACTTCACTCTGAGCGGCTTAAGATGGTTTGATTCCCCGGGCACCGGTTCCCTGGGCACGGCCGATGACTTCCGGAAAATGGATGAGATGGTAAAGGAATACCTGAACTATGTGGATCTCTGCATTTTTCTCATCAATTCCTCCGAACCGGGACTCACCGAGGACATGAAGTACATGAAATTCCTGAACGCCTCCAATCAGGAAGCCCTGGTGGTTATTACCAAGTCTGATTTTTTCGATGAGGACGTGGATGATGACGGCAACATTGTCAGCGAAACCCGCCCCAAGGATGATAAAACCCGCAAAATGCAGGAGGACGACATGTGCCAGAGACTCCGGAAGCAGTACCCGGATCTGGATTCCTCCAAATACCGGGCCATCAGCATTTCTACCGGTCTCGCCAAGGATGCCGTTAAAAACGGGGACGCCAGGAAATTCCGGGAGAGCCACTTGGATCTTCTCATGGACAGAATCTCCGAAAAGGCCGCAAAGAATATTATCGAGCTTAAGAAGAAGCGGCCCCGGGAAGCCTTCGGCAAGTTCGTTGCCGATATCCGGAACGGCACGGAGGATTTCGGGGGCATCGCCGCGGTGCTGGCCAGCCTGGATAAGGCGCAAAAGAACATTGATGGTTTCAAGAAGGAGATCGGGAACAAAACCCGCCTCCTGACTCAGAATATTCTTTCCGTGGTGAAATCTGCCATGGAGAAGGAGCTGGTGGATCTCAGCGCCGAAGTATCCCGGGGCCGCAGCATTTCCGGAAATGAAATCTCCGGCATGCTGATGGAGATTACCTCCCGGGAAATGAAAAAGGTTATCGGCCGGGCCATCGGCGATATCATCGGGCAGAATCTTAACGTCATGCAGGGGATTACTCTTTCTGCCGGTTCTGCGGGAATTCATTCCTCCGGAGTCAGCCAGCGCTATACCGAGGTGGAGCATCAGTATGTGGAGGCCGTGGTGGGAACACGGGATCCCCGGGGCATCATCGAGCATGTGCAGTCCTGGTTTGGCAAAACCTTCAGCGCCGTGTATTACGAACAACGCACTAAGGTAGAAAAAATAGCCAGCGGCACCAATATCGAGGATGTGCTGGACGAAGTGCTCCCGCAGGTGAAAAGCTATGTGCAGGATACCGTCCGGGAAAATCTGGATAACATCGCCAATAACTTTTTCAGAACTCAGGAAAGGTTCATTGCCGAAATAAGAAACAAGGCCAAGGCGCTATCCTCCAGCCTGGAAGGCATTAGCAAAAAGGTGGCAGACGATTAAGCGCGATGCCTGTCAGGATGAGGATCTGCCCGGAAGAGGAAATCGGAGGTAACGCAGGGTATGAATATCGTTGTTAAAACCACCACTGCCTGCAATTTCCGATGCGTGTACTGCAGCGAGGGGGAGCGGGAGCCGGCGTTTCTTGATGAAGCCCTGTTCCGGAAACTTGCGGATGAGCTTCCGGAGCTTCTTAACAGAATCGGCCATCGGGAGGTAACCTTTCTCTGGCACGGCGGAGAACCCTGTCTCTGGGGCCGGGAGCGTCTCGAGCGCAGCATGGCCTATGCAAAGGAACGGCTTTCCGGGTACGAGGTAAGCTTTGCCATGCAGAGCAATGGTTACCTTATCAATGAGAGCTTTCTGGAACTCTTTAAGAGGTATAACGTGCGGGTGGGAGTTTCCATGGACGGCTACCGGGAATTGCACGATGCCCAGAGACCGGCTTTGGACGGCTCTCCGACCTTTGACCGGGTGCTTCAGGGGGTAAAGGCTCTTAGTGATGCCGGTCTCTGCGGCGGGATTCTTCTGGTCATTAACACCGAAAATCCCCCGGATACTGCAAAGCTCTTCAG
>DFFT01000078.1:0-13799 GCA_002372325.1 Succinivibrionaceae bacterium UBA3769
GGCACGGTATCAGAACCTTCTGAGCTCATGACCTTGATCCCAAAATCAAGATCATCGCAGTCAGTCTCCTCCGTCTCGTACGTCTCTGAAAATCTTAGTTTCTCCGCCGGGGCTTCGCCTCCTGTGTAAATAAGGTAGAAGCGCGGACGGGGCAGACGAAAATGATCCTTGAATTTGTCGTGGCGGCGCATGCTGACATACTTGTGGAATGTCGCCATGGCATATTCCAGAAAACGATACGGCATCTCCTCGTTCCAGGTGCTTTGAGCTTCGGTCAGAATCACAAACTCAGCCTTACCCTGAGCATTTTTGACCAGAAAACCCAGATCATTGCATAGCTGCGAATCAAATGATTCTCCTTCCTCAAGAGTAATCCTTTCAATGTCTTCAATCCTGGTCTCCCTGTTGGTCAGTGATTCATAAAGCTTTCTTACATTCTCGTCTACCTTGAAAAAGAGTTTAAAAACAGTATCGTAAAAGTTTACTTTTGCGTACATTTTATACTCTTCGTGTCTCGATTTGATTACAAAATCGCCTGACTTTTTAGGAGCAGCCTGCTTTTTCGGCTTTCTAGCCGCATTTTTTACTGTTTTCTTCACACTGTTACCTCTTGTGCTGTTAAAACCAAAGCTTATTATATGGGGGATTACGCTTTTGTAAAGAGAAAATCAGCCAAGTTCAATACTTTTTTTGTTCTCGATATATGCATGATAGTAACTATTCCTATACCGAACAGAGGCAGCAGATTTTCTAGACCTGTTCAGAACAGACGTACTAAAACTGCAAAATCAACTCCAAAATGCTATATTGTTCTTAACAACTGGTATTGTTTTACATGTCCATACCTTGCAAGGCATTATAAAATCCGCATTTGCAAAAATGCATTATGCACAGGAAACAGCACGAGACGAGTCACTCCGGATCTTAATTATCAGGAATGGCGGTACGAGAAAGCCTCCGAACTTCCCGGAAGGCTATGAAGAAACAGCCGAACTAAATCTGCTCCCCTGAGACACCAGCAGCAGGGAAGGTTTTAGGTTCTTGTCCGCTCCTGACACGCTCTCATCGCGAAAAACTGTAATTCTGGGTAAGGATTGACAGAAAAGCGACGTCCTGAATTAGCGGCGACAGTAAGACTGATGGCAAATATAACGAAGAAGCATTCCCTGATGCCAGGCTATCAGCATTCGGGACATTTTTCTTCTGATGACTATTCCGTTACGCAAGCAGCCGCTTACGGGGAAATAAAGCAAAGCAGAAGAGAGCTTTCTATGTTGCGCCGTGCCATTTGCCCCATATTCCGCAGGAGACAGAGTCTTCTTTTCTCGCATAGCGGTTACCATAAGCCTCATCCGGATAATTTCAGCTGCTGCGCCCCGGACAGGTTTTTCCGGAAAAAATCCTGCTAGAATAACACGGAGACACAGTCTGTACCGCAGGACGCCGTAACCCGCCGCCCGCGCAAAATTTTTAAGGAGCATTTTATGAGTTTGCCTCCGCATCTTCCTGACAATATGCTGCTGGGCCGGAAGGTTCGCGCCGATAACAGCTTTGCGCCAGCTCTCCGTGACGGCGCCAGACGCTATCAGTGTCTGGATCCCGGTTCTCCCGGGGGCTTTCCCTACAATCCCGCCCTGCTCTGCCCCATCCCCCGCTCCCTGAACCGGAACACTCTCGATATCCGGGTGCCCTTTCACGGCTATGATCTCTGGCATTTATTTGAGCTCTCATATCTGGAACCCTCAGGACTCCCTCGGGTATGCACCGGCGAACTCATTATTCCCTGGGACTCTCCGTGCCTAATCGAATCCAAATCCCTGAAGCTCTATCTCAACAGCTTCAATATGACCGTGCTCCGGGATCGGGGAGTTTTTCAGGAAACCATCAAAAGGGATCTCTCCCGGGCCCTGGGAAAGGAGGTGATCGTCCGCCTGTACCCAATATCCTCTGTGCCTGTTTCTGAAATGACAGTAAAGTTCCCGGAGGGTACTGTTCTGGAGGATGAAATCTCCGCCCGGGGAGAGGATCCGGAGCCCCTGACCTCTTGGGAGGTTAATCCGGATCTCATCCGGCAGAGCCCGGACGGGGAAACCGTTACGGAAACCTTGGTTTCGCACCTTTTGCGTTCCAACTGTCTGGTTACCGGACAGCCGGACTGGGGCACGGTTATCATTGCCTATACCGGAAAAAAACTGGATCATGAGGGGCTGCTCCGCTACATCGTCTCCTACAGAAATCACCGGGAATTTCACGAGCACTGCGCGGAACGTATTTTTACGGATCTGGAAAACCATGCCGAGCTGGAATTTCTGGATGTCCGAGCCTGCTACACCCGGAGAGGCGGCATCGACATAAACCCCAGAAGATGCTCCCGGGACATTTCTCCGGAAAGCATCAGACTGGAAAGGCAGTAAAAGAGGCCGAAATCAACGCCGGGCACCTAGCTCGAACTGCGCCCGGACAACGCCTGAAATCTTCAGAGACTGCTGTTTTAAGGAATAACCATGCTTCTTGACAGTTTCCTTCTTACCGTGCTGCTTCCGGCCTATCCTCTCAACACTGCTGAGGAGATCCCGGAACAGGTGCGCATCAGCGCCATGCAGGAGTTCACCAACCCCTACAAGTGCTCCCGAAACGTCAATCGTTACATGAACGAGTTAAGCGGCAAGGATATTTTTCGGAATCCCAGCAGCGAAGTGGAGCCTGACCTCCAGCATGTTTATTCCGATCTCTGGATTCTCAGCATGAACGTGGGCTATTCCTGCCATATCGCGCAGGATCCCTCCCATAATTCAGACAGCAAAGACCTGGCCGCCGCCGAAATGCTCAGGTCTCATATCAAAGACACCAGTAACCGGCAGCTCTGGAACTATTATTTCTACAACACGCTGAGATACCGCATGAGCAGACATCCGGAAACCCGGAAAGAGATCCGGGCGTCCCCGGAATACGCTGCCCTGTCCGATTACTACAAGCATAATGCGGATCAGGATCTGACCTTCAGCATGCTGAATCTCGCTCTAATGCTTCAGGAGGACAGCATTCTGGAGGCGGAAAAGGCCGTCAAAGCTCTCCTGCAAAGAACCGCCTCCGCGGAAACCCCGCCTCATATCAGGGCCGCTGCCCAGCTGGAGGCCTTCTATCTCTACGATTATGCGGGAGAAACAAACAAGGCTCTTTCCTTTATCGAGGCCGCGGCGGCAACTCTGGACTCCCCGCTTTACACCTATGCCCGGGCGCTCATAGCCCGGAAAGCCGCGGCGGCTTTCCGGGAGGCTCACGACTACAAAAAAACCATGTATTATGCGGAGATCTACCTGCACGCCATGGGAAGCATCCCTTCTCAGGCCGACAACTATCTTAAGGCCCTGATAGAATTCAGCGATGACTGTCTCCGGCAGGGGAATCCCGATACCGCGTTTATGGTGCTCCGGCGGGCCGAAGGACTGGCCCAGTCACCGAATGCTGATAAGTACGATGCTGCCATGACCTATATGAAGCTGGGGGCCATCTACGCCCGGAACGAACGCTTCGGGGATGCCAGAATCTATACGGAAAAGGGGTGCAGCCATTTCCGGACTCTTAACAGCTCAACCGATGTCCTTAAGGAGCTTGATGACTGCGAGCTCGAACTTCTTGATATCTATATCAGAGGCCATAACGGCGAAGCAGCGCAGAATCTGAGCAAAAGACTGAAAAACCGCGTGCCTTCCATGACGCCCTCCCAGAAAAACCTCTACTACCAGAAGGTAGCCGCCATTGAAGCCGGACACCGCAACTACCGGGAGGCCTATAACCTGCTGAGCCGGGTCATTATCACCGAGGAGTCCTCCGGGGATATTCCCTTAACCTGCAAAAAGCAGTCTCAGGATCCCGAAAGTGACTTCCATGAGTCCTGGAACCGCAATAAGGGAGAACTGTTTTCCTATCTGAGCGAAAGCTCTCTCTTTTACCCGGCGGCCACCTCCTTTCTGATATTCCTGCTCTTATGTCTGGTGCTCATCGTTGTCCATAACCGCTACCGCAATCTGAAAAAGAAAATCGCGAGGTTAGCTCTCCATCAGGATACCGGCAGCGCGGCTCCGGACAAACGGGCTTTCCTCTCCTATATCACCGAGCTCCGCATGGAATACATCCCGCAGCAGAACTCCGAGAAAAAGAATGCGAGGCCGCTGGTGCCGGAGGAAAAGCTCATTATCTGCTTCTCAATTCCGGGCTTTGCCGGACTCTCCGTAAGCCGCGGCAGCAAATACGCCTCCCAGATAATGCAGATATTCTTTCAGGCTCTCAAGCTCCGGTTTCCGCAGGACAGATTTTTTCAGGTATCGGATACGGAATTCATCACCGTTGAGAAAATTGATTCCGAAAAGCTGATCAACGAAACCATGAATACCTTTTTCAGTCTTCTGGAGGAGGTCTTGGATGAAATCCGCATGGAATTCTCCGTTACCGCCGGCATCATCAATTATCCCCTCCTCCTGAACGATCCCTACCGGCTCTCCTCGGAAAAAATTCTGGAAGTGCTGCTTACAGCCCTTTCCGGCGCCCAGGAAATCAAAAAAGCCACCGGCAGCAACTCCTGGGTGATCATCAAGCCCAAAACATCCACGGTAAACAGCTTTGAGGGAGATGCCCGGCAGAAGACCATTGACGGCATTATCAAGAAGGAAATTCACATCATAAAGTCAGAACCGGGCTTTATCATTGACTGGCGAAAGCTGGACGAGGAAAACAAGTACTGAGATATTCTGAAGCAATCATCTGAAAAGCATTGCAGCGGCCTGAAGCCAGGGCAAGTATAATTTTCAAAGATCAATATTGATAACCGCCTCCACCGGCGGATCGCTGAGGCCCAAACACAGCCATCCCGGCCACACTGCGCAATCAATACCGGCCGGGACAGAGGTTAAAGTTCCGAGGCATAATAATTAAAAAGGGAAGACGCCTGCGGCGCTTCCTGTTTAATGATTAAAGGGGCTCCGCCCCTTTACCCCAAAAACTGCCTCGTATTGCAGAGCCGTCAACGAGATTTCTTGACTGTCTCAATATCGGAATCAAAGGAATTTTCTTCATTAACTTTTGATAATGTATCCCTATACAAAGATTCATAGTTAAGCCAGAATGATGCTGGAATACCCAGTGCTATTTCCAGCCTTGAAGCTATCGAAGGAGTAAGCTGAATGTCACCTCTGAGCAAATCTTCAATAGTGTTTTCAGGCATATCCATGCTATCGACAAAATCTTTGAGGCTCATTCCGCGATTCTCCAATTGCTCTGCAAGAGTTTCTCCCGGGGGAACGGCAATATAAGTACGGCTCTTGATCACGTAAACCTCCTAAAATTAAATCACGGGATAATACCAGAATAGCCCAGAATGCCGAAAAGACAGACAAAACCAAAAGAAGAGAAAAGGGAGAACAAAAAGAAAACTGAATTTCGGAGTGGTACGGGAAAAGAGACTTGAACTCTTACGCCTAGGGCGCCAGAACCTAAATCTGGTGCGTCTACCAATTCCGCCATTCCCGCAGGACTGGGGTGGCTAGGGGGAATCGAACCCACGACAACTGGAATCACAATCCAGGGCTCTACCAACTGAGCTATAGCCACCACTGAAGAGTAAGCTTAGATTAACACGGTTTGCTTAATGGCGCACCCTAAAGGACTCGAACCTTTGACCGACCGCTTAGAAGGCGGTTGCTCTATCCACCTGAGCTAAGGGTGCCCTTTAAGGATGGTCGGTGATGCAGGATTCGAACCTACGACCCTCTGTACCCAAAACAGATGCGCTAGCCGGACTGCGCTAATCACCGTTAAATCATCGCTTAACGGGGGTGAATGATACAGGTTAAGCTCCGTACCGTCAACAATTTTTTTGACATTTTTCACAATTGCTTAATTTTTAGCCATTTTTGCCCGTTTTCAGCACGATCCTGCCGCAAAAACACTGAAAAACCGGCAGGTGCCGCTGGTTTTCGGTTCCGTGCCGGAAAAAAATGAACTCCGGGGACTGGCAGCGCACATCCTCCTGACACACAATAGTTCCTGAAATTCCGGCTAAATGCTATACAATAGGCAAGCTGGCACTGCCGGCTGTTTTAGTTTATTCCATTCCAGCCCGAAAATAAGTTTACAGCTATGGATTCTTTCTCTTCTCTGCTCCCCGTCATGGCCATTCTCTGCGTTTCCGGCATTGCGGCCGGCTTTGTGGCAGGTCTTCTCGGACTCGGCGGCGGCATTATCTTTGTTCCGGTGTACTACTTTATTTTCAGCGACTACTTCGCCATGTCCCAAAACGAGGCCATTGTACTGGCCACCAGCACGTCCCTGATGACCATGATCCCCACCACCATGTCCAGCTGCATTGCTCATATCAGGCATGACAACTATCTTTGGGATCTTCTGAAAAGGTGGCTGCCCTGGCTATGCGCGGGAGTTGCGGGCGGAAAGATCTTCTCCCATTTTTTCGGCGGGGCCTGGCTCTCCCTGCTGTTTAGCGGCATTCTGCTCCTGGCTGCCTGCAATCTCATATTCTTCTCCAAGGCCCGGGGCATCTTCAAAAGCCTGCCCGGGAATGGTATTCAGGCTCTCATGGCCTTCTGTATCTCCGGAATCTCGGTTATGCTGGGCATCGGCGGCGGCACTCTCACTGTTCCCCCGCTTTCCCTGTTTCAGGGACTGGACACCAAAAAAGTCGTAGGCACCGCCTCCATTATCGGCCTTATCGTCTGTCTCCCCGGCACCATGATAACCCTGGCCATGGACATCATAGACGTCATGAAGATGCCCGAAAATGTCTATACCAGCTTAAATAACGCTCCTCAGCTGACCTTCGGGCATATTTGCTTCCCCGCAGTGCTTTGCGTGGCCCCCTTCGCCATTATCATGGCTCCTCTGGGCGCCAAAATTAACCGCCTCCTGCCGCCTCATGTCATCAAAATACTTTTCGGGGTTGCGGTGATATTCACCAGCATCAAAATGCTGCTTTCCGCCATCTGAAGCAGCGGAAAAGCAGTATCCCGGCGGCAAAGCCGGGAACAGCCGCTGACAGCAGGAAAAATAACAAGGAAGCAAATAAAAGCAGGGAAGTGAAAACTGAAGCTTCACCGGGTTTCCAACGAAGTCATCTGATGATACACCTCCTGATAGAGGTCAGATCCGAAATCAATATTCACCGGCTTTCCGGTAGCGCAGCTGACCTTGAACACCACGGGGATTTCCGCCTGAAAGGTTCGTCCCTGAAAATTGTTCTTCTGAATCAGATCCGTTATGCGTCTAAGGTAAGCAATTTCATTTAAGGTATGGCGATCCGCACCCGGGGTTCTCGCTGCCGTCTCTTTTTGGTTCTGGGCACCGGAAATAAGCCCGGCATATTTGCGAAGCTTCACCTTGCCGAACCTGGCTCGCAGCATTTCCAGAAGCCCTGAGGCATCGCCGGTTATCCTGAGCCTTGCCTCGCAGGTTACCAGAGAAGCGGACTCCCCCATGAGACGAAAATCCCCGAACTCCGGCTGCGGAAGATCCTGCCGGGACAGGAGTTCATAGCTGAAGCTGTATTTAAGAGCGTGCTCCGTCTCAGTGCCATGACAAAGTTCTTCAGCATCGGAACCGCAGCCTTGAGTCAGCAATAAAACGGCAAGAGTGAGAATAGTCCGGAGGAGCCAAAGCCCGGAATAACCAAATCCAGAAGGAAAACTGAGCATGCCGAAGCGGCCCTGCGGAGGATTATCTTCCTTTCTTCCTACGCTCCGAAAAAAGTGCCACGATCTTTCAGAACTCATGAGGAACTGCCTCCCTCATCAAGCTCATTATTGCGCCCATTCTCGGTAGCGTCACAGCCGTAAAGCCATAGCTGCCTGAGGGTAATTACTCTGTTATCTGCTTCCCCCGCTTTTAACAGGCTCTGGCGAAACACCGTCATGGCGAACTCTTCCGCTTCCGCATAGCTCCTGCCGGAAAACTTTTCTGCAAGAACAGCGGCAGAAACCTTAAAGGAAAAATGCATTCTCTTTTCAAATGAGGAAAACCATTTTTCAAGTTCCTCCGTATCCGGCCGGTGCAATTCCATTTTTACCTGAAACCGGCGCCACGCCGCATGATCCGGCATGACATTGTTATTGGTTGCCGCAATGACAAGGACATGGCTCGGCAAGGTATCAATATCAAGAAGAAGGGAGCTTACCACCCTCGGGATCTCACTGGTTTCATGTTCTTCGCCTCTTTTCTTGCCGCCTCTTTCATTGCCAATAACGTCAAATTCATCAAAAAAGAGGACACATTGCTTTGAACTGGCGTACTCAAACAGCTTTGCCAGGCGGGAGGAAGTTTCTCCAGAATAAGAACCGATGATGGCATCATACCTGACAGTAACCAGTGGCAGCATCAAAGCCTCAGCAAACGCTTCAGCGAGTGAAGTCTTTCCGTTTCCGGGAGGGCCGCTGAGAAGCACTCTGCTTCTGGGTTCTATTCCATAGGATCTGAGGCGACCCGCCTTTTGCTGCTCCTCAATAATCTGCCTGCTCAGTTCCAAAACTCTGGCAGGCAGCATAAGCTGATTCAGAGAGATTCTGGGAACTTTTTCCTGAAAAAACGGCCGGGAGCTATTCCCTGACAGACGGGCATCAGAAACACTGAAGGAGTGCTTCATAGATGCCGGAGAGCGGCTGTCTTTGTCATTATCTTTAAGACACTTTTCCAGCTTTTCTGCCAGCGTCTCATGATTCTGAGATCTTTCATCGGCGGAAATGGCTTTGACAGCCTTAATAAAACCGGCCCGATCATTTTGCAAACCTGCTTCTATCAGCTGGCATAGTAAATCTGATCTGGCCATAGTATCTTGCTCATTTTTGCTCGAAGTGTTTTCGGAATTCGGTTCATGGGAATGCCGTTCATACTCTCCCAAAACTCTTTATTGAGACTCGGTACTATCATACGGTTGCGCTAATGTAGTGAAGGATCTGGCCATTTACGGTCTCTCGATTCGCGGCGTTTTCTGGTTCACGGTCTCTTTCTTTATTCAATTTTGCCATAGGAAGCATTTTAAGATAAGGCTTTGCGTCGCTGAATAGCTTTCTATGTGAGCTCGGTTACGATAATCGGTCAGCGCTTCTTTTGATGTCTGCACCTGTTCCCGGGCGGCATGAAGAATCCGTCTTTTGCCCGATACCATTCCTTCTGGAGATTGTTAAGACAGCACGTCCATCAGAATACCTCCCGCCGGTTTCGCATAGGATTGCCTGAGCGCTTCAGCTTAAACTCTGGCAAATTGAGACTGCTCAAACAGCTTTTCTTCAAAGCGCGATTCAAAATATGTATGATGCTCATGGCCAAACATCCCTTGCCCTGAGGGATTCCAGATTTGCGGGTTACGCAGAGTTGATTGCGGTGACAGCCAGCGGTCGGTGGCATCTGGTGCTTACCTTCATGGCAGGCACTGGTAAGGTACCCCATTTCCGTTCGGACTTTTAGTCCGAAGATAACAGTCAAAACACGGGGCGAAACAAGGGATATGACGAAACAGGGGATTAAGATATGGATTCAGATTACATCATCACTTTGTGCGGGAGCTTCGGCGATGATTGCTCACCTCTCTCAAGATCTGAATTCTGGAAGCTTTATCATCAGCATGGCAACTCGGTTCAGGGGATTGTCAGCAGCCATGATGAACGCATTGACAGGCTTCTGAAAAGAAGCGAAGCCCGGGCTTCCTCTTTGGAAGCGTTACATGGCCTGGGGATCAGAATCCTCACTTTCGCAGATGACAACTTTCCCAGAAGACTGTTTACCAAGCTGGGTGATTTCTGTCCGCCTCTCTTATACGTTTGCGGAGATGTCAGTTTTAACAACCGGAGGTACGCCGGGTATGTCGGTTCCAGAAATGCCGAGGATGCGGACATCAGATGGACAAAAATGATGGTTGCCAAAAATATCAGGGACGGTTTTGGAGTGGTATCCGGCGGCGCCAGAGGAATTGATACCGCAGCCTTGGAACACGCCCTGACAAACGGCGGATATGCAGTCGCTTACGTTTCCGACAATCTTCAGACCAGGATTCAGGAAGGATTCACTCGCGAATGTGTCGTTAACGGCCAGCTTACGCTGCTAAGCCATGTTTCACCGTTTGCCCCGCAGTTAGCAAAAAAGAGCAAGGCATCCTTTGTCGGAGCCGCTATGGAACGCAACAAGTTTATTTACGCCCAGTCTGCAGCCACAGCCGTGGTGCGATCTGATTACAGGAAAGGCGGAACATGGGCAGGAGCAACGGAAGCTTTGCGACACAAATGGTCTCCCGTGTTTGTGTGGGATAACGACAAATATGAGGGAAACCGGGAGCTCATCAAACTTGGCGGAATCCCCCTTTCCGATGACGGCAAAAGGCTTCTCGCAGCTGATTTATTCTCTGCTCTCTGACCTGAACATTTAGAGCATTCTCGCACTGTCTGCTTCTTGTTCTCCGTTATTCCTTTAAGCCGATTCCGGATGTATAATTACGGCATTAATTAAAAACAGTTAAATCCCCCCAGGAGAATTTTAATGACCGCACAGATTATTGACGGCAAAGGCATTGCCAAGTCCA
Organism: Succinivibrionaceae bacterium UBA3769; assembly: GCA_002372325.1. Lineage (GTDB taxonomy): Bacteria > Pseudomonadota > Gammaproteobacteria > Enterobacterales > Succinivibrionaceae > Succinimonas. The sequence goes on from DFFT01000078.1 coordinate 10,574, forward strand.
TCAGGGAAGGTCTTGCCAAAAAGGTTGCCACGCTTCAGGAAGAAGGAAAGAGAACTCCCGGACTGGCTGTGATTCTTGTGGGCGAGGATCCGGCATCGCAGATCTATGTGAACAATAAGAGAAAGGCCTGTCAGGAAATCGGCTTTATCTCCAAATCCTATGATCTTCCGGCAGATACCACCGAGGAGTATCTCCTGAAGCTTATTGACGCCCTTAACGATGACGACACCGTAGACGGCATTCTGGTGCAGCTCCCCCTGCCGAAGCACATCGATTCCACCAAGGTTATCGAACGCATCAGAGCTGACAAGGATGTTGATGCCTTCAATCCCTACAATGTAGGCCGACTGGCGCAGCGGATTCCTTCTCTGCATCCCTGCACCCCCAAGGGCATCATGACTCTTATCAGAAGCACCGGAGTGGATCTTCTGGGCAAGAATGCCGTGGTAGTGGGAGCCTCTAACATTGTTGGCCGTCCCATGACTCTGGAGCTTCTTCTGGAGGGCTGCACGGTAATCACCACTCATAAGTTCACCCGGGATCTGGAATCCTTTGTCCGTCAGGCCGAAATTCTGGTGGTGGCCATCGGAAAGGCTAATTTCATTCCGGCAGACTGGATCCAGGAAGGAGCCGTGGTTATTGATGTGGGCATTAACCGTCTTCCTGACGGTCATCTTACCGGCGATATCGAAAAGGCTGCCGCTGAAAAGGCCTCTTTCATCACCCCGGTTCCGGGCGGCGTCGGCCCCATGACCATTGCCTCCCTGATGGAAAACACCATGGAAGCCTACGAGAAATATCATTCCTGATACTGAATTCATAGCTCTCTTTAGTTACCCGGGCCTGAGTTTTTGCAGGCCCGGGCTTTTTTTTGCAGACAATTTATTTCCTGATTCCTTGTCCGAGGAATCCTGAGACCCTCCTATGTGCGAACATGATGGTTAGACTTCGCTCTGCGATACCAGACTTAAACTCAATCGTACGCCATGAGAAAAAAGGCAAGCAGCCGAAGGAATAACAAAAGAACAAATAAAAAACGGCAGAGACCAAAATCACTGCCGCTCTGTCAAATTTTAAGGCTGAGTTACCAGTCAAGAACCGAATCAGGCCGAAAGCATTCTTCCGGCTCCTTTGCGTCCTGTTACAGGGTAATTACATCAAAATCAGCCACCGGGCTTACATCAGCATCGTAATCTACACCGTTAACCCCAAACCCAAACAGCTTCAGGAAGTCCTTCTTGTACTGATCATAATCGGTCTTCTCTCTGAGATTCTGGGTGGTGATCTCCGGCCAAACGCTCTTGCAGGCATCCTGCACCTTCGGATCCAGTTCCCAGGTATCCATTCTGATGCGATCCTTATCATCCAGCGGGAAGTCCGGATTGTTAAGAGCCGTGCTGAAAAGACGGTAAATATGATCGATAACCTCTTCATGCACGCCCTGCTCCTTCATAATGCGGAAGCAGATGGCGATATAGAGAGGCATAACCGGAATGGCAGAGGAAGCCTGAGTGATCACCGACTTCAATACCGCTACATTAGCCCGGCCGGAAACAGCTGCAAGGGAAGCGGTAATGGCATGAGCGGCTCTGTCCAGATCCTCCTTGGCCTTGCCCAAAGTGCCGTGCCAGTAAATAGGCCAGGTGAGCTCCGTGCCGATATAACTGTATGCTACAGTACGGAAGCCGTCAGCTAAAACACCGGCAGCGGAAAGAGCCTGAATCCAGAGCTCCCAGTCCTGACCGCCCATAACCTTTACGGTATCCTCAATTTCCTGCTCGCTGGCCGGCTGTACGCTGTCCTGAATGATTTCGTCCTTGTTGGTATCCACGGCGGTGGTGGTATAAACCTGACCAATGGGCTTCAGAGATGACTTTACGGTTTCTCCGGTAGCGGGAATGGTTCTTCTGGGAGAGGCAAGGGAATAAACCAGGAGGTCAATTTTGCCGAGATCCTGCTTTATAAGCTCAATAACCTTGGCACGGCAGGCATCGGAGAAGGCATCGCCGTTAATGCTTTTGGCATAAAGCCCTTTCTCATGAGCCAGGGTATCAAAGGCGGCGGAATTATACCAGCCGGCAGTTCCGGTACGTCCCTCAGTGCCCGGCTTTTCAAAAAACACTCCGATGGTGGCAGCTCCGGATCCGAAGGCGGCGCTGATGCGGGAGGCCAGACCGTAGCCGGTGGAAGAGCCGATTACCAGAACCTTTTTAGGGCCGTTTTCAATTTTGCCATGGGATTCCACATAGGCAATCTGATCCCTGACATTCTGAGCGCATCCGGCCGGATGGGCGGTGGTGCAGATAAATCCGCGAACTTTTGGCGATATAATCATGTTATTGCTCTCTTTGTAACGCTAAATTGCTGAATTGTCCTGAAAAGTTCCGATAAGAGACAGCCAATACTGAACCGGCGGGAATCTATCGGATGTTCCTGATAAAAGATTTTACACTGTGTTTCCCGGTTTTGACACTGACTCCGAAAAATTACCGCTCCGGGATCTTGTTTTTGCCGCAGAAGTCCGGGCCGGAAAGGCGATTTTGCTGTTCTTCCCAAAGCTGCTTCTTGTCAAAAAGGCGACTCATGGCAGCATATTTGACGGGAAGAGGCTCTTTCTTTTTATGATAGAATAGCTTAGGGTCTTTGCGCTCACAGTTTCAGCTCCTGAAAAATCCGGGATATGCATCATGGCCAACAAAAAATATTTACTGTTCACCTTACTCGTGCTGGTAATTCATATTATCCTGGCTGCGGTCTACGCCAACAATCAGGTTATCGGCAGCAGTCAGAACCTCCTCCTTACCAATGCCTACGATGCGCTCTATAACGGCAAATTCAGCTCCTTCGGCGATGCCTTTCCGGGTATCGGCCCCACCCCCGGACTTTTGCCCTCCCTGCTGTGCTACGGCGCCTTGATGATCTGGGACAGCCCCTTTTCCATCATGGCCATGATCGTTGTGCTCCGCATTATGGCCTTTGTGATATTAAGCGCCTGCTTTAAAAAATACTTCAGCAATGTCACCATGTGCTGGTTCTCCGTGTTTTTTCTGCTGTCGCCCTTCATCCTCTATAACACCACCATGACGCAGGACGCCTTTTTTCTCTTCGGAGTGGCTCTGGTAACCTCGTCCTACGTCATGCTCCGCAAAGGCACCTCCTTCCGGGACATCTACAGCCGGGAGGTAACCTTTACCTATGATCGGAAGGGGTGGACGTTTTTCGGGAC
>DFFT01000078.1:13911-25247 GCA_002372325.1 Succinivibrionaceae bacterium UBA3769
TTATCATGCTGTTCCTCACGCTGTTCATGTACATGCGGAGGCTTTTGACCTTCTCCTTCACCGGAGCCGCCATTGCCTTGTTCCTGGGCGGCCTTACCGTCTATCCGTTCCTGCAGGAGCTGACCTCCAACAGCACTCTTACCGGTCTTTACGCCCAGGACGAGGAACACCCTCTTATGTACGGGCTCACCAATGTTTATCCTCTGGCAATTTCGGTATTTGATTATCTGCGACTGGGCAGCACCAACTTTTCCCACTATCTGGTAACGGAGTTCAACCCTGACTTTATTACCGGAGATGCGGTATCAAAGCTTATCAGCGCGGTCTGGGTGGGCGTTCTCTACATTGTGGGCGGGATTACCCTGCTCCTCAACATCGCTTCCTGGTCCGTGGCTCTCAAACAGTGTCTCCCCATTGCCTTCCGCGCCAGCGTGGTTCCCAACAAAAAGGAATATCTGTATCTGGTTTCCTTTTACACCTTCTTTGCCATTTTGCTGACGGCTGCCATCTATTCTGACAAGCTGCCCTTTGTAACTCTGGGCGCTATTCTGCCGCTGGCTCTGGTTCCGGCTCTTACCATTGTGGACGCCCACCGGCAGAACAACACCCTAAAGCATTTTGCCATTCTGACGGCAGCCATCTTCTTCCTGACCGCGGTTAATCTGGGCGGCGCGGTATCCTCAGGCTACTTTGACAGCAATGACAGTCTGGGCATGCAGATCACGGAAGAGGTTAATGCCATTCTTTCTGAAATGGGGAATTAGTTTTTCGGTATTTTGCTAAGGATCTTTGCCGTTTTCCGGCCTTAACAGAGGGGAAATCAGTCAAATGTTAAAAGAAGTATTGCTGGAAAAAACAGGAATGAGGGGAATAAGGAAAATGATGGGACAGCTGAGAACGCTGGGCCTGGCTCTTTCCTTTGCCGCAGTTTCGGTATCAGCCGCGGCCGCGGATCAAAACGCCAGTAAAATTCAGGAAGGCGCCCTGAACGGAGTAGCCTACAGTCTGAACGGTGTGGTCAGAGGCTATAACGAGGATCTTTATTTCAGACCGGCCTCTACCGAAAAGGTCATCACCGCCCTGGCTGCCCTCTCCTACCTGGGGCCGAACTACCAGATAAAGACCCGTCTTCTCATAAGCAGCAAAGCATTATCCTCCAGCAATAAAATCGTAACCCAGAACGGCGTTCTTAACGGGGACATCGAAATCGAGTTCCGGGGGGATCCCTTTTTCACGAAGCAGGAGCTTTACAATCTGCTGAACACTCTGAAGGATGCCGGCGTCCGGACAATTTCCGGAAACGTCTACCTGAACTCCGGATATTTTGCCGGACATGACTATGCCACCGGCTGGTCATGGGATGACCTCCCTAAGTGCTTTACCGCCCCGCCCTCATCCATAATCATCAACGGAAACTGCGTGTCCGCAAAGCTTTCGGCCACCAAAATCGGCGGCCCGGTCTCGGTGGAAATTCCCGAAGGCATGCCCATTTCGGTTATAGCCAGCGATGTGGAGGTGGTCTCCCCCTCGGAGTATTACGGCGGCTGCGAACTGGAAATGGATCGCAACTCCCAGAATATCTACCGGCTCTCCGGCTGCATTCCGGTGCAGCAGAAGGGCAAGCCCCTGGGCCTTTCCTTTGCTATCCAGGATCCGGAGCAATGGGGCAAGGATCTCACCGCTCAGGTGCTCGCCAAGCTGAAAATCCAGGTAAACGGCAAAATCGAACCCGTCAGAAAATCCGTGGGCACGCTGTCCCATTATGCCGCGCACCACTCCAAGCCTATTGTCGCCATGCTGGACAAATGCCTGAAGCGCAGCGTGAACCTGATAGCCGACAGCATGGCCCGCACCATCGGCACGGAATTCTACAAGCGTCCTGCTACCTATGACATGTCTCTGACCGCTATCAGAAGAATCCTCAAGGGCAAGGGCATCGATCTCGGCAGCGCCACTCTTATTGACGGTTCCGGGCTGTCCCCCCACAACTACATTACGCCGCGGCAGATGCTGACAGTGCTGCAGTATATCGCTGACAACGACCGCCACCTGAACATGATTAAGCTCTTCCCGGTGGCAGGTCAAAGCGGTACTTTAGGAAGCCGGGGCAGCGTAATGAAGCCCCCTCTTCTTAAAAACGTCACCGCCAAAACCGGCACCCTGAACGGCGTATCCAATCTGGCCGGCTTTCTTACCAGCAAGAACGGCAAGCTGATTCCCTTTGTCTACTTCATGAACAATCTCTCCTATGACGATGTTACCAAGAGAAAGCTGGCAACCAAGAAGATTGCGAAGCCGCACTATGCTCATGAAAGAAGAATTCTCGAGGCTATCTACAACGAAGATACGGTACGGGAAAACAGATAGAAGGGAAAATTAACGAGGGATAAGGAAAAAGCAGAAGATCTGCAGAAGCGCAGCTGAAAAACTGACAGAAAGCGGCGATTCTGCTCTGTCCCAGTCCGTAACAACCTGAAATAAAACGGCTCAAGGTCTCCGGGACTTTGAGCCGTTTTGTTTTCAGGGGTGTTTGGGGATAAATTGGATTTTCAGGGTCATCCCCATGGCATCGGCCAGTCTTTTCAGAAGATTCAGGGAAGGATTTCTGGTGCAATTCTCAATTTTGCTGATATCAGCCTGATTAATGCCCGAACGTTCCGCAAGTTCCTTTTGCGTAAGGTTTTGCGATATTCTTGCCGCTGCAAGAGCTCTGATTACATCCATCTCCGGCTGGATGTCTTCGTATTCCTTTCTGAATTCCTCATCCTGCATCTCATCATTAAGCATATCGTCAAACGTTCTCATGCTCTGCTCCTCATATGCTCTTGTCTTTGCCTGTCCATCCTGTCTGCGGGGATTCGTGAGATGACTCCCAGTATACCATTCTCGAACAAAATATGGCATATACACCATAATCACATACCGGTCATAAGCTTTGCAGGTATACGAGGTTTCAAGAGATGCAATACCATACAACCGTAAGAACATAGCCGCAGGCATCATTTCCAGTCCATGGCCGGTTCTTAGAGTTCATTCCGCTCTATTTCCGGAATGACAGCAAAATATGCTAAAAAAGACTAAAAACAAAGCATGATACAGCATTATTAACTATCTAATACCTAAAATCTAAAGAATCATCCTTCAGTTTTCGGAAAAACATAATTTATTCTTCTCCGAAACTCCCTCTCCCCTGCGGGCATTATCCCGGCAATGGTGCTACAATTTCCCGTAGCCTGCAGGCATTAAGCACAAAAAGCCGCCGGAAAAGAGCCCGCAGGAGCAGAAGGTTTAAGGCAGCAAGACAAAAAGCAAGATAGGACAGCTATGAAGGTTATTGAAAAATCCCACAAGCTTGACAATGTCTGTTACGACATTCGCGGGAAGGTAATGGTTGAAGCCCAGCACATGGAAGAGGAAGGGCAGCGGATTCTCAAGCTTAACATCGGCAACCTGGCCACCTTCGGATTTGATACTCCGGAAGAGGTTATCAAGGATATCATCATCAACATTCCCAACGGTCAGGGCTATTCAGAATCAAAGGGCATCTTCATCGCCAGAAAGGCCATTGCTCAGTACTATCAGCAGAAGGGCCTCCGGGATGTGGATCATAACGACATCTATATCGGAAACGGCGCCTCGGAGCTTATTGTGCAGTCCATGCAGGCTCTCCTTAATAACGGCGATGAAATTCTGGTGCCCGCCCCGGACTATCCGCTGTGGACCGCAGCCGTAAATCTCAGCGGCGGCCGCGCTGTGCACTACATCTGCGATGAACAGGCTGACTGGCTGCCGGATCTTGACGACATCAGGAAGAAGATCTCGCCAAGAACCCGGGGTATTGTGATCATTAACCCCAACAACCCCACCGGAGCTCTTTATTCCACTGAATTCCTGATGGAACTGGTGGAACTGGCCCGGCAGAACAATCTCATTATCTTTGCCGATGAAATTTACGACAAGATCCTCTACGATGACGTAGCCCACACCAGTATCTGCACCCTGTGCGATGATGTGCTCTGCCTCACCTTCAACGGGCTTTCCAAAGCCTACCGCGCCTGCGGCTTCCGCATGGGCTGGATGGTGGTGAGCGGCCCTAAACGTCAGGCACAGGGCTACATTCAGGGACTTAACATTCTGGCCTCAATGCGTCTCTGCGCTAACGTCCCCATGCAATACGGCATTCAGACGGCTCTGGGCGGCTATCAGAGCATCAAGGAGCTCACGAGACCCGGCGGCCGGCTCTGGAGACAGCGCAACAAGGCCTGGGAGCTTATTAACTCCATCCCGGGCTTAAGCGCCGTAAAGCCCAAGGGAGCTCTTTACATGTTCCCCAGAATCGACACCAAGATGTACCGCATCAAGGATGATCAGAAAATGGTGCTGGATCTCCTCCGGCAGGAAAAAATGCTTATTGTTCAGGGCACGGGCTTCAACTGGCCGGCTCCGGATCACTTCCGTCTGGTATTCCTTCCCACCGAGGAGGTGATTACCGATGCCTGCGATCGCCTGAGACGCTTCTTCAAGCATTACCATCAGGATTAATCTCTTCGGTACCTGAAAGCCGCCTCGCACCTGAAAACGTACCTGAACAGGCATGAGAAACGGCAGAGTTCGGGAAAGGCTACAGTGAAAACGGCCATATTGGGAATCACCCAGTTGGCCGTTTTTCACGATTCAGAGCTTTTTGAAAGGCCCCCATCGGGAAAGATCATACAGCGAGTGATGCATCATCCTCTGACCCGCCGTATGGCTTAACGTTCAGTCTCGAGTACTGGCTCATTATCTCCTGTTCGTTCTGTTCCGAGGAGTAATAATTAAGGAGGGAAGTCGCCTGTGGCGCTTCCTAGCTAATGATTAAAGGGGCTCTGCCCCTTTACCCCTAAAACTGCCTCGGATTGCAAAAATTGAAGCGTATGGACAACATCTCGAGGCCGGAATAGGTTTTGAATCCCCCTCAATCAACCAAAATACTGTGAAAAATCTGCCACCATAAGAAACTCTTTTCTGGCGGCAGGAGAAGATCCCATCGCGGGGTCTCTTTGTAGTACCGCTCAAATACCTGAGCCCTATTTGGCTGTGCGTAAAAATATGCATAAAGCCACCATCCGTCAGGAGACCTTCAATATCGTCCGGTGCATCTGGACGACAGGCATACCAACCACGGTCTGGTCTTATCCTCCTCCACCTGCAAAAACCGATTCTTAATGTGTCCAGGAAAGCAACGCGGCTCAAGGAAGGCAGCAGTTGAGATTTTCCACACATTGTGTGGAAAATCTCCGAAGGTTTGGCATAACTGATAAAAGCAGCCTTTAAGCGAACTTTAAGGTAGCTTGTTAGTAGACTTTTAAGTAACCTTTAGATTATACTTTTAAGTGAACTTTGAGAGTTGCTTTTGCAGCAGATCTGACACAGATGTTTTTAGAAGAAGGTATTCGCATGAACCTTGGCACTGAAACCGAATCCGTCGAGTTTAAAGAAAGTTTATCACTGTTAGACAATGGCCTGATGTCGTTAACGGCTATGCTTAACAGGCACGGCGAGGGAACTGTGTATTTTGGAGCAGCGGACAATGGTGACGTCTGCGGTGTTAGTATTGGAAGGAATACGCTTACGGATATCCGAAATTGCATCCGGGATGAAATTCAGCCGCGAATATATGCGGAGATCAATAAGTGTACCGATGAAAGAGGGAAGAAATACATCAAGGTATCTGCCCAAGGCGATGACATTCCGTATTCGTATGATGGCAGATACTATGTTCGTAGCGGAACCTCTGATGAACAGGCATCAAATGACATGTTAAGAAAGATGCTGGCTTCCTCGAATGCCGATATTATCCGGCAAAAAACGGCTCCGACACAGCAGCTGACTTTCAGATCCTTTTTTGCGATTCTTTCCGGCCTCCGGATGCATCCAAAGGATTCGGAAGAGTTTTACGGTCATTACGGACTATTGAACCAGAGCAATAAGTATAATTTAAATGCTTATCTCCAGTCGGACAACAATGATATCTCGATAAAGACAGTCGTCTTTGAAGGCCATGATAAAAGCGTCATGTCCAGAATAACTGAATACGGCAAAAAATGCCTGCTCCTGACTGTCTTTGAGGTGCTGGAATATTTCAGTTCCATCAACACGACTCGTGTTGATGTTACGGAAGTGCAGAGAAAAGAACAGCCCTTATTTGATTATCAGAGTTTCAGAGAAGCGTGGATAAATGCCTGCCTCCATAATGACTGGAAGGAAGGGATAGCCCCTGTGATATATATGTTTGATGACAGAATAGAGATAGTGTCATATGGCGGACTTCCGTATCAGCTTTCGCAAGAAGACTTCTTCCGCGGCACCAGCATTCCTGTGAATAAAAGCTTAGCCAGGATTTTCCAGGCAGCAAAGTACACTGAACATAGCGGGGGCGGCATCCCTGCCATAGTTCGCAAATACGGCCGCGAGGTGTTTTCTTTTGCTGATGGAATGGTAAAGGTAGCAATTCCATTGGCCTTTGACCGCGAAGAAGTCTTAGAACGTAAACACAGAGCATCTTTAAGCGAAGGTTTAAGAAGAGGATTAACCAAAAACCAGGAACTCGTATTAGATTTTCTGAAAAAGAATCCTGTGGCAACACTAGAAGAAACGGCCTCCTCCTGTAAGCTAAGTCTTTCCGGAGTTAAGAAAATATGCCTTAAGCTACAGGAACAGGGAATGCTAGAACGACAGGGATCAAAAAGATACGGCTCTTGGGTAATCAAACTTTCGTAAGCATTGAAAGTATTGCGCCCAGGAAAACTACTCTCTTGGGCTCAGAAAGCCGGCTATGGACTGAATACCCGAACTTTGCCCGCCTTTGGTCATCATCTGCTTCCCCTCCGGCTATTTCAGATTAACGGGATCGGCTTAGGATAATCCCGTTAACTGCATTGCCCGGACGCTATTAGGAGTGAACTGTTTGGGCATGTGGAAATCAGGAAAGAAGATTATGCCATTTCTGATCTCAATCCCCTGAAGCTCTCCTGCCGGAACTCATCCACCTTCTGACATCTCCGGCAATGTTCAACTTCCGGGATTTTTACGTTCTCACTCTCTCGACACCGGTCCTGCCTCCCGTCTCCTATATGCGGCTTGAATCAAAAATTAATCATTAAAGCCCCCATCAGAAAACATCAGTCTCATCATTATGAGTTAAGCTATTGTCATCAGGTCTGTGTGAAGTATGTGAATAATTAATCATAACAATTCAGGGGTTGATACGATGAGCAATACCAAACAAAGCACCTTCATGGCATGGTTTACCAGAATGCCGCTCATTAAAAGATGGGCTCTCATGCATTCCGTTAAAACTGAAAACGTAGCCGAGCACAGCTACCAGGTGGCGGTTATCGCCCACCTTTTAGCCATAATCAGCAATCAGTACTACGGGAGCTGCTACAGTCCTGAAATGGCCGCTTCCATCGCCCTGTTCCACGACATTTCCGAAACCAAGCTGCAGGATCTTAACGCCCGCACCAAGTACCAGACCATGGAATTTGCCAAGCAGTTCAAGAAACTGGAGCATCTTGCCGAACGGGAATGCCTGAACACCCTGCCTCAGGATCTTAAGTCACACTACCGGAATCTTATCGTGCAGCGGGAGGTTAACCCGGTGTATAAGACTCTCGTCAAGGCAGCCGATACTCTGGCAGCCTACATGAAGGCCAAGGACGAGCTCAATAATAACAACCGGGAATTCACGCATGTGGTACAAACCTTTGAAGAAAAGATCCGCAAAATGGCTCTGGTGGTTCCGGCGGTAAACTACTTCATGGAGCATTTTGCCGAATGCTGCGACTGCACCATTGACGAGCTCTCCGGAATTGATGCGGAGAACACCAATGATGACGGTGATTTTGACGAAGAAGACGATCTGTCCGGGGATGATTAAAACCGAAGGAGCGATCTCAGGTGAATGACATACTGGACGGCAAGGTATATTTCCTGACAGACAGCAAGGGGGCCCGCACTCATGCCGTGCTCCCTATCTCAGTATATGACGAACTTCTGGGACTCCGGCAGCTTCTGGATGAAAGCAAAAACCTAAGCCGCCGGGAGGATTATTTCTTTTCAGTAAAGGGGGTAAATGCCTCAGGCTTTCCTCTGGGCAAGAGAACCAGTCCCGGCTTCATGCTCAACAAGGGCTCCATGGTGTCCATCAGACATGCCCCTTCCCTTCGAAAGCCGGTTATCGATGTCAAGAACGACCTCATTATGCGCAAAATTCTGGTGATCAACACCAAGCTTAACTGCTACGAGCTCAAGGAAAGCTACCTTCTCACCAGCCCCAGCTTTGCCGCCAGTCTCGTGGCCGGCAACACCAGAAACGGCTTGGACGTCTGGACAAATCAGGAAGGGTTTTCATTAAAGGATTCCGGCTACGGCCCCAAAGGCGGAGACGGCAGTTCCTCTGAGGAAGCCGCGGAAGAAGCTCCAAAGAAGGAAAAGAGTTCTTCCTGATGAGCAGTTCCCGCTCGTCTTGAGCTTTCCGCATGCAATAACCACCGTAATCAGCTACCTGAAAACAGGCTGAGCCGTTATGCGCTCTGTTTCGTTCTCAAGCCATTATCCATTCCCGAACTGTTCCCGGACTGCGGTTTTCCGGTGCATGGTGGAGCGGAATCTGCCCGGAGGAGAAAGCAACACTGGGAATATCCTGGTTCCCGGCACGGGCAATTCTTTAAAGAAGCGTTACAGTGCCTTAATGATTTGCTAAAATTCTCCGGAATATAACATGAAGCAAAATTGAATATTTTCGGGGAAGTACAATACCATGGCATCCTACTCTCTGTCCGATTTCAAAATCAGACTGATCTACTCCATTATTACCGCCGTTTTTGAAGAAGGACGGGCTCTCGACAAGGCATATGCCATCTACTTTAAAAAACTGAAGCTGGAAAACGAAGAACAGGCTCTCATTGTTTCCCTGGTAAACGATGTCTTCCGGAGACTCAACTACTACACCTATGTGGCCGGCTATAAAAGAATCAAGGACATCAAAAAGCACGTCAACAAAATCATCTGCGTTATCCACCTCGTTCACAAGTGGCCGGTGCCCCGGGGACTTCAGGACTGCGATGACTTCTCCATAAAGGATGCCCGCGCCCGCATGGAGGAAGCTGACAAGATCCCCAACCTGAAATACGGCTGCCCGGTATGGCTGGATGAATTCGGCAAAAAGGAGCTGGGCGAAAGATGGGAAACTGAAAAGCCCTGCTTTGCCAAAGAGCCCCGTCGGTTTATCAGAGCCAATACCCTGAAAACCACCCGGGAGGAGCTTCGGAACATGCTGGCCGCGGAAAAAGTTAAAACCCGGGAATGCGCTCTCCCCGATGCACTGGAAGTGCTGGACTCCTCGGCCATCTTCAAAACCGAAGCCTTCAAAAAGGGACTTTTTGAGCAGCAGGACATCGGATCTCAGGAAATTCCTCTCTTTCTGGATCCCCGTCCCGGCAACAAGGTCATCGATGCCTGCGCCGGAGCCGGCGGCAAAACCCTTTACCTCAGTGCTCTCATGAAGGGCAAGGGCAGCATTATCGCCATGGATGACAAGGACTGGAAGCTTAACGAACTTAAGCTGAGAGCCCGCAAGGCCGGAGCCCACAATATCGAAACCCGTCTTATAGACACCACCAAGGTTATCAAAAGGCAGCACGGCAAGGCAGACTGCGTCCTTCTGGATGTGCCCTGCTCCGGCAGCGGAGTTCTCAAAAGAAACCCTGAATCCAAATGGACTGACAGCACAGACAGCATCAGGGAGCTTATTGAGGTTCAGGCTGACATTCTTAACCGCTACTCCAAAATGACCAAGGTTGGAGGCACCTTGGTTTACTCCACCTGCAGCATTTTCCCCTGCGAGGATCATAATCAGATTGCCGCCTTTCTGGAACATAATCCTGACTTTGAACTTGTGGCTGAAAAGACTGTTTACCCGTCTCAGGGCGGCGACGGCTTCTACATGGCAAAGCTTAAAAGACTTGATAACGGCCAGGCTATACCAGAGGATGATGATAATACTAAAACCAAGGCAGGAGAGCCGGCCGCAGCACCTGATAAAAACTCAGAAACAGTAGCGGAAACAACGCCAGCTGCAGAATCAGGGACGACATCAGAAACAGAAAACAGCATGGCACCAGATTCAAACGAAAACGGCTCAGAAGAAACAGTTTCTGAAGATAATCCTGTGGATAACTCTGAAGATATCTCAGAAACTGAGTCTGAAAGCATTGACTCAGATAATGCAAATGACGCAGAAGATGATGCTGAAAACACTGATAATACGGATGACAGTGAAGATGCTGACATCCCTGAAGATAATTCCGGAGGTAACGGTAATAGCGTCTGGGGCTCCCGCAAGCATGCTGAAAAGAAATCCAAACACAAAGATAGTAAAGATTCAGGTGACTCCGGGAACTCTGACGACTCAGGAACGGCAGGAAAGAAAGATTCCGGTAAAAAAGCGGACTCCGGAAAAAAGGACAAGCGCAAAGAAGATAAGCACGGTAAAGACAAGTCTGACAAGGGTAAGGCTGATAAGGAAAAGTCAGACAAAAACGGCACTTCCAAGGATCACCGGAAGAAATCCCATAAGGATGGCCGGGACAAGGAGGAAAAAGCAAAATCCGGCAAGAAAAAGAAGTGAGGGGAAGAGAAGAAATCTGCATCTTATCTAACCGGAACTGCCATTCAATGCTCCGCTATTTCACATGGAAATTTATGCGGTAAACGATAACACTGGTTTTGTAAATCTTGGAACAGCCCATGACACAGTAGCGTTTGAAGCAGAGCGCATCTGCAGATGGCTGATGCATATAGGAACGTAAACTGCGGTGATTCAAAAAAATTTATGGTGGTTTGCGACAGCGGCGGCAGCAACGAATGGCGAACAGGACTTTGGAAATACCCAGTTAGCATTACTACTGGCGACAGAACCAGATAAAGAAATACACGTCTATCACACGCCACATGGCACATCAAAGGGAACAAAGTTGAATACCGTCTTTTCTGCTAATAACTAAAAACCGGGAAGGGAAATCGCTATTGGAGGTCAAAGCTGCAGTTAACTATATCAGAAGTACCAAAAAAAGTCTGACTGTAAAGCATGTTGTGGGGAAAGTATGTTGCTGATACAAGCAAATACGAATGCTCAATCAGGATTTCTGATGAATAAATTGAGACAATAGATCTCGACATAATTTAACCATATGGGGATTATGCATACATAATCAAAGTGTTCAAGAAAATGCAAATATTTTCTTAGTAAATTATCAGTTTCTATAAATAGCAAAGATGTAAAAGCAAAATTATAT
>DFFT01000040.1 GCA_002372325.1 Succinivibrionaceae bacterium UBA3769
GAGAGCAGGTCATCGTCAGGCATATTATGCTGATATGGCTCAGTTGGTAGAGCGCACCCTTGGTAAGGGTGAGGTCCCCAGTTCGATTCTGGGTATCAGCACCATTCATTTCTCTATTGCGCTGATATGGCTCAGTTGGTAGAGCGCACCCTTGGTAAGGGTGAGGTCCCCAGTTCGATTCTGGGTATCAGCACCATTTCAAATATCAATTTTTCGCTTTTTAATCCATTGAGCCGGTATTATAATTTGTCTGCTTTTGCGGCCTGATTCTGTTTTTGTGTTTTACGGATGGCACGCGGAATTTTTTGGGGAGTGTAGGGGTCAATGGAGACCAACGAAATTATATATATTGCATTGTCTGGCATTGCGGGAATGGTTGCGGGGTACCTTATTAACCGCTTTTCTTCCCGAAACAGAGATAAATCCCGTCTTGAGGATGAACTCACCAGACTTAAAAGGGAACTTGTCAGTCATAAAAGAGTTATCAACGATTTCTTTTTAGGTTCAAATGCTCTTTTTGAACAGATGGAAAACAGTTATCAGGCTTATGCCCGCTATATGTCGGAGCAGAGCCGTAAAATTGTTCCGCAGCTGGGGGATATGTTTGCTACCAGCGCTCCGGAGCATATTGTAAAGCCGGAAATCAGGCCGAGAGAGACCGAAAAGAAGATTGAAGAAACGGTTATTGACGTGATGCCAGATACCAAGCTGGATGAGCCGGCAGATACCGTGCGTCCTCCCGAACAGCAATCCGAGAAAGCCGCGGAAATGGCGCAGGATGCGGTCAGGACTGAATCCCGGGTTCAGGAGTAAGTTAAGTCTCCGGGAGGTGTTTTTGGAAAATCCCTGACCTGTTTTATCATTAAAACCCTTTTTTGAAAAACGATCCCCCGGGATCGTTTTTGCGTCTCAGCTTCTCTGTCAGACCTGACAAGCTGTTTAAGCGCAAACCCCGTTTCCTTGCCTCTTTCCAAACACTCTTTCCGGTATAATCCTCCATGCTCCAGAGGGAGAACAGCCCGGCCGGCTGTGTTAGCGCCAGAGATATTTTCTGAATTTGTTACAAAATGTGATCTCTGTGAACTTTTTTGCCGGTATGAAGTCTTAAGTTCTGTAAGTACAGAGGCGCCGGTTCTGATAATGCCGGTTTTTCCGATCTGTTTCCGGCTCGTGTTCGGAAACGCTGTCCGGATTATTATCCTCGTACGCGGAATTTTTTAAGCGGGGAGTTTCTCCTGAAACTGATAACAGGCGATGCCGTGAGACTCCTTGGAATATGTGTCAAGCAATGGAGATGATGTGATGCAGAAAATTACCAGACTTTGTTCCGTTCTTGGATTATCGATTTCATTAGCTCTGATTCCCATGTCTGCTGCCAATGCGGATACCACACCGCTTATTGAGGCTCTGAGTTCGGGCGGCTCCGGAGAATTGCCGTCTCTGGCGCCCCTTCTGGAAAAGGTGGTGCCGGCGGTGGTGAATATTTCCGTTAACGGCAAAAAGTCCCTTCGTAACGATATGATGGAAATTCCGGAGCAGTTCCGTTTCTTTTTCCCGGAAATGCCCCGGGAGCGTGCCTTCAAGGCTCTGGGATCCGGCGTCATTATTGATGCCGCCAAGGGAACGGTGATCACCAATTACCATGTAGTGGACGGAGCTGATGAGATCAAGGTAACCCTTCATGACGGAAGGGTGATTAAAGCCAAGAAAATAGGAGAGGATCAGCAGACTGATATTGCGGTTCTGGAACTGGAAAAGAAGGACAACCTTACGGCGATTCCGTTCTCCAACTCCGATAAGCTGAGAGTGGGGGATTTTGTCATTGCCATCGGCAACCCCTTCGGATTAGGACAGACGGTAACCTCCGGTATCGTCAGCGCTCTCGGCCGCTCCGGTCTTAATATTGAAAACTATGAAAACTTTATTCAGACCGACGCCGCCATTAATTCCGGAAATTCCGGCGGCCCCCTTCTGAATCTCCGAGGCGAATTGGTGGGCATTAATACCGCCATTCTGGGGAAGGCCGGCGGCAATATCGGCATTGGTTTTGCGATTCCGGCCAATATGGTTAAGTCCACCGCTGATCAGCTTATTAAGCATGGCAAGGTAAAACGCGGCATGCTGGGCATTCTCGGCACCGAGGTCACTGAGGATCTGGCCAAGAACTTTGATTACAAGAATGTCAACGGCGCCTTTGTAAATGAAGTAATGAAGGGCTCTGCCGCAGACAAGGCCGGAATCAAATCCGGGGATATCCTGACCTCTATCAACGGCAGTCCCATTTCTAATTTCGGTCAGCTCCGGGCTAAGATTGCCACTCTGGGAGCCGGAACTAAGATCAGGCTCGGCATTTTCCGGGACGGGAAGTCCTTTGAGACCGATGTGGTTCTGGATTCCTCTTCGGAATCAGGCGAAGCGGTTTCCAAGAGCATGAGCCCGCTTTTTGAGGGAGCTACTCTGGGAAATAATACCGATGATGACAAGGGCGGCATTGTGGTGAAGTCTGTGGCTTCTGACAGTCCCGCTGAAAATCTCGGCCTTAAGAAAGGAGATGTCATTGTCGAAGTCAACAAAAAGGAAGTGAAGACAGTTGATGATCTGGAGAATGCTCTAAAGGAGAAGGACAGCTTTATTGCCCTCAGGATAATCCGCGGCAATGCTGTAATTTACATTACCAGAAGCTACTGATCTTTTTAATAATGACTTAAACCGTTAAAATGAGGGCAGTTTTTGTTACTGCCCTTTTTTATTACTGTTCCCGGGGAGGCGCAAGGTGAATGGCTGGTTAAAAAGTTCTCTGGCTGGTATGGTTATCGGGGCCGGCATTATTATGGCCCGGGATTATATGTTTGCTGAAAGGGGAGATCCTGATTCCTATTTTTATGCCATCAGCAAAAGCGCTGCGGCGGTGGTGAACATCTTTATCCGCAGCCGGCATGCCGGAACTGAAGACGGATACGGCAGCGCGGAGGTCAAGAGTTCCGGATCCGGAATAATCATGAGCTACGACGGCCTTATCATTACCAATTACCACGTGATCATGAGAGCTGATGAAAACAGCATTATCGGGGTGCAGCTCCGGGACGGCACGGTGTTTGAGGCCAGCCTTATCGGTTATGACAAAAGAACGGATATTGCCGTGCTGCATGTCAACAGCAATTATCCCCTGCCCCGCATCGTGATTAATGAGAACCGGGAAACTCATCTCGGAGACGTAGTTTTGGCCATCGGCAATCCCTATAATCTCGGTCAGACCATTACCAGCGGCATTATCTCTGCCGTGGGCCGGCGGGGCAGCGGCATAACCAGGCTTAATCGCATAGATATTACCGATGGCATTCAGGATCTTATCCAGACTGACGCCCCCATAAATTCCGGCAATTCCGGGGGGGCTTTGGTGAATACCAAGGGAGAGTTTGTGGGGATGAGCACCGCTACCATGTCTGACAGCAATGATGCCAAGGCATACGGGATCAGCTTTGCCATTCCGGCAAGGCAGGTTCTGAGCATTCTCGGGGAAATCCTGAAAAACGGCCGGGTTATCCGGGGTTATCTGGGCATCCTGGCGGAAAATATTTATGATGAAAACCAGGAGGGCAGCGTTAAAAACCGCTCCCGGGGGATTGTCATTACCAGCATTGATCCGCACGGTCCGGCCCGGGGAGAACTTCAGCCGGGGGATATTATTGTGTCGGTTAACGGCAATGAAGCCAGGGATATGCAGACTCTTATGGATCTGGTGGCTGACAGCTCCGCCGGAACCAAGGTAACCTTCGAGATTATCAGAAACGGCAGAAAATCCTCCTGCGAGGTGGTGGTTTCAGAGCAGAATGCCGATTAATTGCCGAAAGCTGAACAATTGCCGAAAGCCGAACAATTGCCGAAAGCCGAACAAGTGCAGCGCTTGAAAAGCTTTATATTGTCAGCAAAATGCAGCGAATGCGGCAAGTTACGGACGGATTCAGTTTTGTGAAATAAATTGGATTTTTGCCGGAAAATAGTGTACCATACGCACGCCCACATAACGTTACAGGTCCAATGGACTTTAAACGATTCGAGTTCTTATCTCGAAGGGGGTAGGAAATCGAAAGATAGAAGGAAGCAGCTTTTTCTGTTTCCGGATGTTTAACTATATTTAGTTTGGGTTATTTACATGAAAACTTTCGTTGCTAAGCCAGCCACCATTAAGCGTGACTGGTATGTAGTTGACGCAGATGGAAAGACTCTGGGCCGTTTGGCTACCGAAATCGCTTCCCGTCTTCGCGGTAAGAACAAGCCGGAATATACTCCTTTCCTTGATACCGGTGATTACGTTATCGTTATCAACGCCGCTAAGGTTAAGGTAACCGGCAGCAAGTTCACTGATAAGATCTATCATTCTCATTCCGGCTATCCGGGGGGAATCAAGAGCGTTCCTTTCAATGAACTCATTGCCAAGAAGCCGGAGATGGTAATCGAATCTGCTGTTCGCGGAATGCTTCCTAAGGGACCTCTTGGTCGTGCCATGTTCCGTAAATTAAAGGTATATGCTGGCGCTACTCACAATCATGCAGCTCAGCAGCCACAGGTTTTGGACATTTAGGGGTAAAGACAAATGGCAGAAAATCAGTATTATGGTACCGGCCGTCGCAAGAGTTCGACTGCTCGCGTGTTCATCAAGCAGGGCACTGGCAAAATTGAAATCAACAAGCGTTCGCTTGAAGACTATTTTGGCCGTGAGACAGCAAGAATGGTTGTGCGTCAGCCGTTAGAGCTTCTCAGCATCGGTGATAAGCTTGATCTTTATATCACTGTATCCGGCGGCGGTATTTCCGGTCAGGCCGGCGCTATCCGTCATGGCATTACCAGAGCTCTCATCGAATATGACGAATCTTTCCGTTCAGAGTTGCGCAAGGCTGGTTATGTAACCCGCGATGCCCGTTGCGTAGAACGTAAGAAGGTTGGTCTCCACAAGGCCCGTAAGCGTCCGCAGTACTCCAAGCGTTAATATTGCAAAGTTTTTTTGCTTTATGTCAAAACCTCGGAATTTTGTCCGGGGTTTTTTTGATTACAGGAACTATTTTGCTGACAATTAATGTATTGATACCTTCGGGTGTGTTATTATCAGCCTGTATATTTGTGTAGTAGGATTTTGTTATGGCAGATGTATTACATGTCCAGCCCTGCCGTCCCTATATTTTAAGGGCTTTGTATGACTGGATGGTGGACAATCGTTTGACACCCCAGATTTCCGTAAACGTCAACTGTCCTGGCGTGCAGTTACCGCTACAGTACGCTCAAAACGGCATTATCATTTTGAATATCTCCACAACTGCCGTCAGAAATCTCAGCATTGACAACGAAGCTATTTCCTTTTGCGCCAGATTCGGCGGTGTGCCTCATGATGTGTATGTGCCCATGTATGCTGTAACTACCATCTACCCGAGAGAGGATATGACTCTGGGCATGTGCATGTTCCCGGAGAAGGCCTACGATGATATGTTTGATTCCGGAGTTTTCCCGCAGCCCTCCGGCGCTTCCGGAAAAGCCCGTCTCTCCGAGGTGGAGAATATTTCTTCTGAAAAGAGGAAGGGCTTTGAAGTGGTGGATAACACCGATGATGCTGAGGAGGACAGATCTCAGGATCGTTCTCAGGAGCGGCAGGAAAATCGTCCGCAGCCCCGGAAACCCACTTTGGAGATAGTTGAATAAGATGAAGCCAGTAATGGACAGGAAGCCGGGAATGAGATGAAGCCGGCGGTAATTAAGCCGAAATGATGGCAGAGTTCTGGCAGGAAACAAAAAGGGGAGCTTTGGAGCTCCCCCGTTTTTTTCGGGATGCGGTTTTTAGAAACCGGCTTGAAACGGCAAAGCCTAAACCATTTCCAGCTGTCTTTTAATGCTGAACAGCAGAGTCAGAGCCACGGTCAGAAAATTATAGGCAGCGTCGATATTAAGGCGGATACAGATATCCTCATCGCTGAGAAGCTCTGAAATCTTATCCTTCTGGGTGCAGATCACCACCGCCGGAACATGCATGAGACGGGCCTCTCTCAGAAGCTCGCCGAACAATGCCTGAGAGTTTTCCGGGTTATCGCTGATGATGAGCAGGCTGTCCGAGCCGTCTTCGGCAGAGATGCGGGCTGTGGCTCTGAAGGCAATTTTAAGGAGCTGCCCCAGCGCTAATACGTCGGCGCCAACGCCGAGGTTCCCGGCTTCCCTGTTCAGGATCCTGCCGCCGGCAACCCCCCGATCTCTGAGAGTCTTCATGTTCAGCTCCCTGGTGAAGATTTCCAGAGCCGGGGCGGACAGCGGGGTGCCTGCGGCCAGAATGCAGCGTTCCGAGGTCAGGCTCATGCTCAGCACGGCAGCCGCATAGTCAGTAGTCTCAAAAACATCCTGCTGCAGTCCGATAAGGGCTCCGACAGTTTCTTCAATGCATCCCTGAGTTTCCGGCATCAGTCGTTCTCACCTACGGTTATCCATGAAATGTTGCGTTCTAACCGTCCCTGATGGTTGATGCTGATATCTCCGGAGAGTCCGCGCACCACCTCTTCGGGGTTGTTCAGCATTTTATCAAGATGCAGCGCCAGATTGAAGGAATCGTATCCTACGGCAAAGCATCTCAGAGTATCGCCATTTGCCTTGGGCAGAATGGAAATAATCTGTTCCTTGATGGAGCTGTTCTCCAGAAGCCAGGGCTGATCTCCCAGCTTCATTCCTTTAATGCCCATCAGAGCGGAATTGTTCATGACGCCGCTGTTGCTGCGGGATCCCACATAGTATTTGGGCATGGTGAAGCCGACGTTTTTGCTGTATTCCCTGATAATGGAAGCTTCGTTGGCAGTGCCGTAGATGTATGCGGCATCAAAGGACTCCGGCGCATTGGAGGCGCAGCTCTGGAGGGTGTTTTCCAGAGAGTTCACATCAGTGAAGTAGCAGACGCTGGTGTTCTGACTGTAGCTTTGCATCCAGTAATCATTAAAGGCCTTGCTGATTCTGCTGCCCTTGTCATTATGCGGGGCGATGATAACCGGATTGGAGACGGCATCCCGTCCCATTTCCTGCACCGCGTTTTTGGCATCAACCTCCGGAGCCAAAGTGAGGTAGAGCACGTTGCGTCCGCCCTGCCGCTGGCCTTCGTTGAGGGCGATTACCGGAACCTGAGGATTGAAGGAAAGGAGCTCGTCAACTTCGTTTTTGATGATGGGGCCGATAATGGCTTTGGCTCCGGAGGCCATGGCATCGGCGTAGAAATCGGAGACGCTGCCGGCTGCCGTATCGTAGAACTTCAGGTTAACGGCAATTCCTCTGTCGCGGAAGGCGTTTTCGATACCCATGCGCACCGGCTGACCGATGAGAGCGGAATAACGACCGGTAAGCGGCAGGAATACCGCTATGGTATCCCCTCTGGTGATGCCGGCGGGGACGGAGCCCTGACTGCTGTCCGGCCCGCCGGCGGGAATGGCCTCCCGGCCGTCCTCGGCATCCGGAGCATTCAGGGTAAATACCGGATGATTAGGGTACTTGGCAGTAAAACGGGACATCAGGCGGGATCTGGCCGCCTCGGAAGGAGATTTCTGGATCAGGGCATATTCCAGGAAGCCCCGGTCTTCATTGCTCTGGGATGATTTGAACTGAGCCAGAATTTCCTTGTTGTCAGCCTGGCGGTATTCCTGGAGAGCCTTCTTCCAGGCGGTTTTCTTGTCGGAGGCCTTTACCGCATGAGCGAGATTAAGGTAGCACTCTCCGGCGGCGGCATAATTGCCGGCGCGGTTCAGCACCTTGCCCTTGAGGGCATAGTAATAGGCCAGAGCGCCCTCCGGAAGATTCATGGCGTCAATGGAATTCAGGAGGCTCAGCGCCTGGCTGTAATTGCCGGTGCCGCTTCTGACCTGAGCTTCAATGAGATCGGCATAGTTGCCGTGCAGCGGGGTGATGGCATTTTCCCGCATCTGCCGGATAACCTCAAAGGCCCTGTTGGTGTCTCCCTCGGCGGAATAGGCTCGGGCCAGCAGAATCTGCCAGTCGAAGTTGTATTCCGGAACGGAGGCGGAAAGCTGATCCTCGTACCATTCGCTGGTTTCGGTCAGCTTGCTGAAGGGCTGGGGTTCCAGATAGGCGTTATGGCCTTCGGTAAGGGAACATCCGGTGAACATGACGGAAAACGCGCATGCCAGAACAAGCGGATGAAATTTACAATGTTGGCGATATTTGTACCACATGGCGGTGAATCTCTATACTTGCAGTTTTTATGATGCCGCCTATTATACCCCGACTTTGCCGCTTGATTGCACTTCCGTTGCAATTTGTAATTCGTATTGTCATCCTTGATGTTTCAACGGTTTTTCCCTGTTTTGACTGCTTTATTTTTGTATAATTCCGAGGGGCTCGGGGAGCAAAAAAGAATGCGCGGTTCTGTTTTGAGCCCCGCCCGGCGTTAATCATTTTTATTTTGAAAGTCTGTGTTTTCCGGATATCTGCCTCGGGAGGTGCTGAAATGGAAGAACTGGAGCCTGCTCTTTATATTGTGCCCACGCCTATCGGAAATTTGGAGGATATAACCTTTCGGGCCGTCCGGATTCTTAAAAGCGCCCGGATTATCTGCGCCGAGGATACCAGGCATTCCCGGCCCCTTCTGGAGCATCTGGGGGTCTCCTCTCCGGTTTTGGAGAGCTTTCATGATCACAATGAAACGGAAAAGGCCGCAAGGATAATCACGTGGATTCAGGAGGGCAAAAGCGTGGCCCTGATATCCGATGCCGGCACCCCGCTGATCTCGGATCCCGGTTATCATCTGGTGGTGGCTTGCGTTGCCGCCGGAATCCGGGTGGTGCCTCTTCCCGGCCCCTGCGCCGTGATCACCGCTCTTGAGGCGGCCGGCTTTCCCACGGATCGCTTCTGCTTTGAGGGTTTTCTCCCGGTGAAGGAAAAGGCCCTTTATGATCGCCTGGAGTCTCTCAGACATGAAACCCGCACCATGGTTTTCTACGAAACCCCCCGGAGAATGCCGGAAACTGCAAAGGCGCTGGCCCGGGTGTTCGGGGATCGGGAAATTGCGGTGGGCCGGGAAATGACCAAGACCTTTGAAACCTTTTATCGGACAAACTGCGAGAAGCTGGCCGAGGCGCTGGCTCAGGATCCCGGTTCCGGGAAGGGGGAGATGGTGGCGGTGCTTTATCCCTGGCGGGAGAGCTCACAGGAGAGCGGCCTCAGTGCGGAAGCCCTGAAGCTTCTGAAGCTCCTTATGACTGAGCTTCCCGTTAAAAAAGCGGCCCGTATCGTCAGCGAAATCCACGGCTGCTCCAAAAACGACGTTTACCGGGAGGCTTTGACGCTTGAGAAGGAAAAGCCGGATTTCTGAGATTTCCGCGAGCGGCGCGGGAGTTTTTCTCTGGTGCTTTTTTGACCGGATAAGGGGATTTCCCGTGTTACTCCATTAAAGATGTATGATATAATTCGCAGCGAGTCAGACAGGTAATCGCTGCCTTATGGTTGTGCTTCGGCAGACGCATAGGGGGGAGGAAAGTCCGGGCTCCGCAGGGCAGGGTGCCAGATAACGTCTGGGAGATGCGAATCTACGAACAGTGCCACAGAAAATATACCGCCGTTTATCGGTAAGGGTGAAAAGGTGCGGTAAGAGCGCACCGCATGACTGGTAACAGTTCATGGCAGGGAAAACTCCACCCGGAGCAAGATCGAATAGGCTTCTAATGACATTGCCCGTGTCAGGAGCGGGTTGATCGCTAAAATCAAGAGGCGACTCTTTGATGTAGAGGAATGATTACCGCTGTTTTTAACAGTACAGAACCCGGCTTATGGCTGGCTCACAGGTTAAAAATACAGGCGAGGGGACTGATTTAATGAGGTTCCCTCGTTTTTTGCTTGTTCTTTTGACTGTCTTTGCTTGCAGGTCCCTAAAAATATTTTTCAGGGTAATTCTATGGAAGAATACAAACATGTAACCGTTCTTCTTCAGGAGGCTGTGGCGGCGCTGAACGTCAGAGCGGACGGTGTTTACATTGACGGAACCTTCGGCAGGGGCGGCCACTCGCGGCTTATTCTTTCAAAGCTTTCCGACAGGGGACATCTCTTCGGCATTGACCGGGATCCCGAGGCGGTAAAGGCCGGGCTGGAGATCCGGGATCCCCGTTTTACCATGCTCAGGGGACGGTTTTCCGAAATGCCTGATCTTCTGCGGGAGTTCGGGGTGCTGGGAAAGGTCTCCGGCATTCTTCTGGATCTCGGGGTATCCTCTCCCCAGCTTGATGATCCGGAGCGGGGCTTCAGCTTTATGAAGGACGGCCCTCTGGATATGAGAATGGATCCGGATTCCGGCATCAGCGCGGCAGATTGGCTTAACAGCGCGGCGGAAACCGAAATTGCCGATGTGATATATAAATACGGCGAGGAACGCTTTGCCAGAAAAATCGCCCGGGCCGTTGTTCAGGATCGCCGGAAAATTCCTTTTAAAACCACCATGCAGCTTGCGGATCTGATTTCCCGCCTGGTGCCCCGGGAGCCCGGCAAGCATCCTGCCACCAGAACCTTTCAGGCGCTCCGCATCAAAATCAACGGGGAACTCAAAGAGGTGGAGCAGGCTCTGGAAAATTCCCGGGAGATCCTGGCTCCCGGCGGACGCCTTGCGGTCATTACCTTCCATTCTCTGGAGGATCATCTGGTGCGGTCTTTTCTGAAGAAGGCTGAACGCGGCAATGTGCCGCCCCGGGGCATTCCGGTGCCGGAAAGCGAAATTGCCAAAACCCGCACCTTCAGACTGGTGGATCGCGGCATTCATCCGGGGGCGGCGGAAATCGCCGGAAATCCCCGCTCCCGCAGTGCCATCCTGCGCACCGGGGAACGTCTCCCGACGGCCGGTTCTCTTCCGGAGGATGCAAGAAGAGCATGAAAAACAGAAAGACCAGAAACACGCGAGAGGATTTTCAGAGACACAGTCTTACGGGAATCGTGGTCCGGGACTGCCTGCGCAACAGCTTTTTCTTTATTCTGCTGACAGTATGCATAGTTGAAGCCTGCATGATCATCACTCAGGTGCAGGAAACCCGCAAGACGGTTACGGAATACACGGCAGAGGTTACCAGGCATGATGCTCTGGATCAGGAGTATCAGCATCTCCGTTTGGAGCAGCAGACGCTTTCCGAGCTTTCCCGGGTTGCCGATGAGGCCGGCCGGAAAATGGGGATGCATCAGCCGGATGTTACCACGGAGGAGGTGGTTATAAATCTGTCCGGATCCGGGAAGCGGGGAGGGCGCTGATGCTCTGGTTTAAAAATGCTTTCAGCGCGGTCATCGGTTTTCTCAGACGCGCCGATGCCGGAGGAACCCAGAATGAGGTAAGCAAGCGGCGCATCATGCTGTTCTGGGGCATGCTGTTTCTGCTCCTTGCGGCGCTTTTCGGGAGAATTTCCTGGCTGATGTTCTGGTCTGCCGGCGATCTGGTGTCCAAAAGCAATGATCGTATTTTAAGAACGGCCACCGAGCTTCAGGAGCGGGGCGTCATCTATGATCGCAACGGAGAAATGCTGGCGCACAGCGTTCCCATGAGGGCGGTGGTTATTCATGCCAAGAGCTTTCATGACTATCATGAGAACCGGAACCTGGACAAGGAAGCCACCATAAAGGAGCTCTGCGAGCTTTTGCGCGCTGACTGCCAGAGCCTTTCGAAAAAGCTCCGGGAACCCCGCAACCGTCATGTTACCGTGGCGCGGCAGGTGGATCCGCAGCTGGCTGACTATATTAAATCCCTGAAAATAGACGGTGTCTATGTCAATCCGGAGCTGCGCCGTTACTATCCCACCGCGGAAAGAAACGCTCATATTATCGGGATGACCAATATTGACGGAGCCGGCATCGAGGGGCTGGAAAGACAGTACAACGACTATCTGCTGTCCTCTCCCGGAAAGGTCAGGCGCATCAAGGATTCCCGGGGTAATGTTATTGAAAATCTCGGCGTGGTCAAGGAAGGCAAAGAGGCCAATGATCTGGTGCTCAGCATTGATGAAAGACTGCAGTCGGTCGCCTATAAGACTCTGAAGTATCATGCCGAAATCAACAAGGCCACCTCGGCTTCCCTGGTGCTTATAGACGCCTGGACGGGGGAGATCCTCTCCATGGTCAACTACCCCTCATACAATCCTAACAGCAGAGAAAGCTATGCTCCCTACCGCGCCCGCAACAGAGCGGTGACGGATACCTATGAACCGGGCTCCACCACCAAGCCTCTGGTGGCGGTGATTGCGCTGGGGAAGGGGGTTACCACCTGGAATGAGGTTTTTGACACCCTGCCGTTTCAGGTTCAGGGAAAGCAGATTAAGGACAGCCATTACATGGCCTCCGGCAACCTGTTTGAAATCCTGAAATATTCCTCCAATGTCGGCATGGCCCGCATTGCCCTGAGAATGGATCCCCGGGATATTGTCAAGGGGCTGGAGTCCTTCGGCTACGGCTCGCGAACCAATATCGAGTTCTCCGGAGAAAATACCGGCAGACTGCCCCACCGGAAACGCTGGAGCAATATCGAAAAAGCCACTTTGGGTTACGGCTACGGCATTACGGTAACCCCGCTGCAGGTAGCTCAGGCCTACTCCGTGCTGGCCAATCACGGCATTAAGAAGCCCCTTTCCATCCTTAAGGTTGACAAGGCTCCGGAGGGAGTCAGAGTAGCCCGGGAAAAGGATGTGGATCTGGTTCTTAAATCGCTGGAAGCCGTAGTGGAGGGCGGCGGCACCGGAACTCAGGCCATGATTACCGGATATCGCGTGGGCGGCAAGACCGGAACCGCGAAGGTGGCTGTGGCCGGGGGCTATGGCAATGATTACGTGGGCACCTTTGCCGGCATTGCTCCCATGAGCAATCCCCGCTTTGCGCTGGTGGTGGTGATTAACGAGCCCCACGCCGGCAAGTTTTACGGCGGTGCGGTGGCAGGACCGGTATTCTCCGATGTCATGAAGCGCTGTCTGGAACTTTACAATATCCCGCCGGATGACCTCAATCCCGATGGCACTCTGAAAACTCCGGCCCAGAAGAAAAAGGATATTGCAAACAAGAAAAGACACTAAGCTTCTGAATCCGGAGCAGCGGAAACAACAGGCGGAATCCATGCAGCGGCGCGGGCGGCGGCGCCGGCAGGGAACAGAAAAATTATCAGCTGGCCGCGAGGACTGAACATGGCGGATCTGAAGGAAATACTAAAGGGAATAGCGGATGATTTTCCGGTGCCTTCCCGGGAAATAAGCGGAGCTGTTTCAGATAACAGAAAAATTGCCGGAGGAGAGCTTTTTGCGGCCTTCCGGGGGCTTCATTTCGATGCTCGGACGCTGATCCCGGATGCGGTGAAGCGCGGCGCTGCCGCCGTGGTTTACGAAGCTGATGACGGCTTTGTTCCGGAGCCGGCCGGAGTGCCCCTGATTCCGGTGCGAAACCTTGACAGCTGCGAGGCTGATATTGCCTCCCGGGTCTATGGCAAGCCCTCAGGAGATCTTTCTCTTATCGGCATTACCGGTACCAACGGCAAAAGCACCATCACCCATCTTATTGCCGCCTGGTCGCAGGCTCTGGGCTCTAAAACCGGCGTTATGGGCACTCTGGGCACCGGTTTTTATCCGGATCTCAAGCCCAGTCCCAATACGACGTTAAGACCTCTGGATCTGGAAAGAACCCTCCGGGAGATGGTTTCTGCGGGAGCCCGGGCAGTGGCCATGGAGGTTTCCTCCCATGGCCTGGCGCAGGGCCGGGTGCGGGAGCTGTCATTCAGCGCCGGCGGTTTTACTAACCTGTCCCGGGATCATCTGGATTTTCATAAAACCATGGAGAATTACCGGGAGGCGAAATTTGAGCTTTTTAAGATGCTTCCGGAGGAGATGGCGGTAATCAATGCCGGTGATGAAACCGGAAGAGAGTTTCTCCGGAGACTCCCCGGGGCTCTGGCGTTCTCCAGAGATGCGCTGCCTGGTTTTTCGGGACGGCTGGTGTTTGCCGAAGATGTTTCCTGTCATGCCGGCGGCATTACCGTCTGGGTTAACGGGAGCTACGGACGGGCCGAGCTTACGGTGCCGCTTCTGGGTCTCTTTAATGCTGAAAATCTTCTCTGTGCTTTGGGGATTATGCTGGTACGGGGCTTTTCTCTCGCCGATCTGGAAAGAACTGCGGGCTGTCTCCGCCCGGTCACGGGGCGTATGGAGTGCTTCCGGAAGGAGGGAAAGCCGGTCATTATAGTGGATTATGCTCATACGCCGGACGGACTGGAAAAGGCCATTCAGGGACTCCGGGCGCACGGCTTTAACCGGATCATCACAGTGTGCGGCTGCGGGGGAGACCGGGATCAGGGCAAGCGTCCCATTATGGGAAAAATTGCCTGTCTTAATTCCGATAAAGTATTCTTCACTGATGACAATCCCCGTACCGAGGATCATCTGGAGATCCTGAAAATGATGACGGCCGGCGTTCCGGAAAACGCTGTTTGCCGGATCATCCCGGATCGGGAAAGCGCCATCAGAGAGGCCTATGCCGCCGCGGAGCCCGGCGATGCCGTTCTGGTGGCCGGCAAGGGGCATGAGGATTATCAGATTATCGGCACGGTAAAGCATCATTACAGCGATCGGGAGACTGCTGTTAAAATTTTGGAAGGATAAGCGCAATGATTGAAATGACTTTGGCGGAAATTGCCGGACATCTCGGGGGACGTCTCCTGAATGCGGAAAACGGCGGAGAGGGGATCCGGATCTCCCGGGTGGAGACTGATTCCCGCAAGGATGCTTTGGGCAGCCTTTTTGTGTGTCTCAAGGGCGATAACTTTGACGGCCATGATTTTGCGAAGGCCGCCTGCGACAAGGGTGCTCTGGCGCTCATTACGGATCGCGAGCTTCCGGTGCCGGTTCCCCAGATCATCGTGCCTGATACCCTGAGGGGGCTGGGGCTTATCGGACAGCTTAATCGCCGGAAAAGCCGGGCCCGGGTGGTGGCGGTAACCGGCACCTGCGGCAAGACCACAGTAAAGGAAATGACTGCCGCCATTCTCTCTCGCATGGGAAATACCATTGCCACCCAGGGGAATTTTAATAATTCCGTGGGGGTGCCGCTTACCTTGCTGACTATAGATGCCGCTACCGACTATGCCGTTATTGAGCTGGGCGCTTCCCACCCCGGGGATATCGCCTGGACAGT
The DNA here is from genome assembly GCA_002372325.1 of Succinivibrionaceae bacterium UBA3769. Lineage (GTDB taxonomy): Bacteria > Pseudomonadota > Gammaproteobacteria > Enterobacterales > Succinivibrionaceae > Succinimonas. Next base: position 15,163 of record DFFT01000040.1, read on the forward strand.
GGAGTTTGCCGAACCGGAGGCCGCCCTTATTAACAATGTGGGCGGAGCTCACCTTCTGGGTTTCGGGGGCTTTGAAGGAGTTTACCGGGCCAAAAGCGAAATTCTGGATTATGTGTTTGCCGGAAGAAAACCTGCCGGAAAAGGCGCCGTCAATGCCGATAATGAATTTTATTCCCGCTGGCGGCAGGACTATGCCGGCCGGGATTTAAGCTCCTTCGGGGTGAATAATCCCGAGGCGGATGTCCGGGCTCTTGACATCCGAAGCCTTGATAACGGCGCTTTTGCCTTCCGTTTGGTGACTCCGGCGGGAGAGGGGGAGATAAAGCTCAGCCTTCCGGGACGTCATAATGTTTCCAATGCATTGGCCGCTGCCACTCTGGCCGGTTTTGCCGGAGCGGGGCTTTCTGACATCATTGCCGGGCTGGAGGCTCAGAAGCCGGTTCCGGGACGCCTTTTTGTGGAAAAGCTGGGCTCCCTGACCCTGATTGACGATTCCTATAACGCTTCCTTTAATGCGGTAGAGGCCTCTCTTGATACCATCTCGCTTCTTCCGGGGCATCGGGTGTTTGTCTTCGGGGACATGGGGGAACTGGGCGATGATGCTCCGGATCTTCATACCAGGATAGGAGAGTATGCCCGGGGACGCGTCGACGAATTCTGGAGCATCGGGGAACTTGCCGCTCTGAGCGCCCGGTCTTTCGGGGGCAGAGCCTTCAGCTCCCGGGATGAGCTTTTGGAGGCGGTGCGGGATCTCGTGAACCGCGTGCCGGATCTTACCATTACCGCCAAGGGATCCCATTCCATGAAAATGGGAGAAGTGGCAGAACTTATTCGCAGTATGAAAGCATAAGGAAAGGCCCGAGTAATGACTGGCCTGATATGAAGGCCGGACAACAAAGGCCTGAGAACCCTTCCCGCTGAAACAGGAGAGAAAATTTAAAAATGCTGGTGATATTATCCGACTGGCTGAGCCAGTATCTGTCTTTCTTCCGCGTTGTGGATTACCTGTCCTTCCGGGCGGTGTTTTCCATGATTACGGCTCTGGCTCTGTCCCTGGCCATCGGTCCCTTCATGATCAGAAAGCTGCAGATTCTGCATTTCGGTCAGGTGGTGCGCACCGACGGGCCGGAGTCCCATCTTTCCAAAAAGGGCACTCCTACCATGGGCGGCATTATGATAAACGGCGTTATTCTGGTGACGGCGCTTTTGTGGTGCCGTCTGGATAACTGGGCCGTGTGGATAGTGCTGTTCGGGCTTTTAAGTCATGCCGCCATCGGTTTTGCGGATGACTATCTCAAGGTGGTCAGAAAAAGCCCGGACGGACTCATTCCCCGCTGGAAGTATTTCTGGCAGTCGGTGGCTGCTCTGGTTATCGGCATTACCCTCTACTGCATTGCTAAAACCCCCAACGAAACCACCATTGTGTTTCCCTTCTTCAAGGACTGGTCCTTCGATCTGGGCTGGCTTTTTATTCCCTTTGTTTATTTTGTGATTGTGGGTTCCTCCAACGCCGTGAACCTTACTGACGGTCTGGACGGCCTGGCCATTGTCTGCGCGGTGATGGTGGCTGCCGGCCTGGGCGTTGTTACCTGGCTTACCAGCAATGCCACCTATGCGGATTACCTTTATATCCCCTATCTCCCCGGGGTTTCCGAGGTGGTGATTATCTGCACCACTCTGGCGGGAGCCGGGCTGGGTTTTCTCTGGTTCAACACCTATCCGGCCCAGATGTTTATGGGGGATGTGGGCTCCCTGGCTCTGGGGGCGGTTCTGGGCGTCATTGCGGTGGTGATCCGGGAGGAAATACTTCTGGCCATTATGGGCGGCATCTTTGTGCTGGAGGCTCTCAGCGTTATTCTCCAGGTGGGATCCTATAAACTCAGGCACGGCAAGCGCATTTTCCGGATGGCCCCGATTCACCATCATTTTGAAAAGGGCGGCTGGCCGGAACCCCGCGTTATTGTCAGATTCTGGATTATCACCCTGATGCTGGTGATTCTCGGTCTCATTACTCTTAAGCTCCGTTAATTTCCGAGGCATTTATATGACAGTCATGACAGGCAAAACAGCAGTGATAGGTCTTGGAAAAAGCGGCCTTTCCACAGTAAATTTTCTGTTAAAGAACGGCGTTGTTCCCGATGTCTACGATACCCGGGAGCATCCGGCCGGAGAGGACAAGCTCCCGCAAGGCTGCCGGCTTATTAAGGGTGAACTCTCAGGAGAGCTCCTTTCCGGATATGACGAGCTTATTGCGGGGCCGGGGCTTTCTCTCGCGCTGCCGGCTCTGAGAGAAGCCGCCTCCCGGGGGACGCGCATCATTGGCGATATCGAGCTTTTTGCCAGGTACTGCAAGGCTCCCACGGTGGGTGTCACCGGATCCAACGGCAAAAGCACCGTGGTAACTCTGACGGCCCTGATGGCCGAGGCGCAGGGACTTAACTGCGGTCTCGGGGGCAATATCGGCACCCCGGCTCTGGATGTGCTCGCGGAGGATCGGGACTGCTATGTGCTGGAGCTTTCCAGCTTTGAGCTGGAGACCACCTCCTCTCTGAAGCTGGCCGGAGCCGTTATTCTTAATTTGAGCGAGGATCATCTGGATCGCTATGAGGGCAAAATGGAGCTCTATCTTGCGGCCAAGCAAAGGATTTTCGCCCATGCTGATAAAATAATTGTAAACCGCGAGGATCCTGCCACCGTGCCTCCGGACGGGCATTATTTTGCTTCTTTCGGCGGCGATGAAGCCTCTTACGGCATTACTGTGAAGGACGGCGCGGAATGGCTGTCCTGCGCCGGGGAACCGGTAATGCCGGTTTCCGCCCTTAAAATATGCGGCCGTCATAATCATATGAATGCTCTTGCGGCCATGGCTCTGGCTGATACTCTGGGCATTTCCCGGGAGGCTCAGATAAAGACGCTGTCATCCTTTGCCGGTCTCCCCCACCGGTGCCGTCTGGTGCGGGAGCGGAACGGGGTGCGGTGGTACAATGATTCCAAGGCCACCAATGTGGGATCCACCCTGGCCGCAGTTGCCGGACTTAAATCCGGACTCCGGGGCCGCATTGTTCTTTTGGCGGGCGGTCTCGGCAAGGGGCAGGATTTCACCCCGGTGAAGAATCTCCTGGGACACGAGGTCTCCCTTATGCTCTGCTTCGGCAGGGACGGCGCCATGCTGAAGGCGCTGGGGCCGGAAACCGAGCTCTTTGACACCATGGCGGAGGCGGTGGCCTATGCAGATAAGCATACCCGGCCGGGAGACATTGTGCTTCTGGCTCCCGCCTGCGCCAGCTTTGATCAGTTCAAGGGCTTTGAAGACCGGGGAGATCAGTTTGCGGCCATGGTGGAGAGCCTGGCATGAGTTTTTTTGAGGCGTTCACCGGCCGGGAAAATGAGGAATATGATCCCCGGGGCCCGCTGTTTGACAGATCCCTGGTGGTGCTGGTTTTTCTGCTGCTGTCCCTGTGTCTCGTGATGGTTTACGGGGCGTCGATCTATATTGGCGACCTGAAAATGAATGATCCGGGGTTTTTTGTCAAAAAGCAGCTGGCCTTCATTGCCGCGGGGCTTCTGGCGGCTGCCGGAATCATGCTTATTCCCATTAATTTCTGGTACCGATCCGGCCGGCTGTATCTGCCTCTCCTGGCCCTCGTTCTCTGCGGGCTGCCTCTTCTGGTGGGATCATCAGTGAAGGGCGCCAGCCGTTGGATTAATCTGGGGCTTTTTAATTTTCAGCCGTCAGAGCTGGTGAAGCTGGTATGGATTATTTTTGTGGCCGGGTATATTCAGCGGCATCATGAAGCCATCAGCAAGGTGAAGGTATTTATCTTTCCCTTTCTGTTTTTTATCCCCTTTGCCACCCTGCTTTATCTGCAGCGGGATTTCGGATCCATTGTGGTGCTTCTGGGGATAACCTTCGGCATGCTGTTTGTGGCCGGGGGCGGCCTTGCGGTGGTGATTGTTTCCAGCTTTGCCGCGGGGCTGTTTCTTCTGGCGGCAATAATCACCAATCCTTACCGCATCGGGCGCATTGTGAGCTATATGGATCCCTGGAAGGATGCGGAAAACACCGGGTACCAGCTTACCATGGGACTCATGGCCTACGGCCGGGGCGGGGCCGAAGGACAGGGCATCGGAAACAGCGTTATTAAAATGAATTACATTCCCGAGCCCCACACGGACTTCATTATGGCTATCTGGGGTGAGGATGCCGGATTTGCGGGGGTTTCCCTGGTAATTCTGCTGGAGTTTCTGCTGATTGCCAAAATCTGCATGCTGGGCTTTACCGCCATGCGCAGCAAAAAGATGCGCGATTACATGCAGGGCTTTTTTGCTTTCGGCGTCGGGCTGTGGTTTACCGGACAGACCTTCATCAATGTGGGGGTGTCCTCCGGCCTTCTCCCCACTAAGGGGCTGACACTTCCCTTTATCAGCTACGGCGGTTCCAGTCTTATCTGCATGCTGATGACCATGGCAGTGGTAATTCGCATCAGCTATGAAAGAAGAAAGCTTTACTTTAAGCTGCAGGATCTGGAAATACGCACGGAAAGGGGCATCAGAAAATCCCTGACCCGCTACGGGGGCGGATCCGGCCGGAAGAAGGCCCGGAAGGAGGATGCGCCTCAGGAGGGCGTTTCGGAGGGCGGGACTTCGGACACCGTGGTGGTAAAAATTCCGGAGGAAGATATTGCGAAGGACGGATCTCTCTCATAATCTGATAACAGGATAAACCCGGATTAAAGAGTTAACATTCAGGCAGGAAAGAGCGCATATGAAGAAAATCTTAATAATGGCCGGCGGCACCGGAGGGCATGTTTTTCCGGGACTGGCTGTGGCTGATGAGCTTTCAAAGGGCGAGGATCCCTGGGAGGTGCTCTGGCTGGGCACCCGGGAGCGCATGGAGGCGGATCTGGTGCCCCGGCACGGCTATCCCATAGAATTCATTAAGGTTCAGGGCATTCGCCGCAACGGTTTTATGAGAAAGCTGCTTTCCCCCTTTATGATTCTCCGGGCGGTGGCCGAAGCCTTCAGCCTCATCAGAAAATTCCGGCCGGACGTGGTTCTGGGCATGGGGGGCTACGCCTCCGGCCCCGGCGGGCTTGCGGCCAGATTGCTGGGGATTCCTCTGGTGCTGCATGAGCAGAATGCCGCTCCGGGAATGACGAACCGGATGCTTTCTCATATTGCCAGCAAGGTGCTTCTGGGTTTTCCCGGGGCCATTAATAAGAAGGGCGCGGAGTTTGTGGGGAATCCGGTACGGAAAGCCATCAAGGATCTTCATGACGAGCTTCCCAAAGATTTTTCCGGTGAAAAGCTTCAGGTTCTGGTGGTAGGCGGCAGTCTCGGCGCTCAGGCTCTTAATGAAAGGGTGCCCGGAGCCGTTAAAAAGGCTCTGGATGCCGGCGCGAAAATAGAAATTTTTCATCAGACCGGCAAGGGGAACTCGGCGGGAGTCCGGGATCTCTACGCTTCTCTGGGGGTTCCGGAGACGGTATATCAGGTTTCTGATTTTATCGATGACATGGCAGCGGCCTATCGCAGTCATCACCTTATTGTCTGCCGGGCCGGAGCTCTGACCGCAGCGGAAATCGGCGCCTCCGGCATGCCGGCGATTTTTGTGCCCCTCCCCACGGCGGTGGACGATCATCAGACCAAAAATGCCCGGAGCTTTTCCGATAACGGCGCCGGAATTACCATGCCGCAGCCGGAGCTTACGGAAGAGAGCCTGTCAAAATATTTTCTGGATTTCGCAGAGCACCGGGAGAAGCTCGCGGCCATCAGCGAAAAGGCCCAGTCTCAGACCAGGCTTGATGCGGCCGCGGAAATTGCCGCAATTTGCAGATCTTCAGCCAAATAAGGAGCGTTCCTGATGATTCACGAAAACAATGACATGTTTACCGGCGTTCCGGTGATGCATAAGGTAAAGAGGATTCATTTCGTCGGCATCGGCGGCGCCGGCATGAACGGCATTGCCGAGGTGCTTAAGAATGAGGGCTATGACGTTACCGGATCGGATATTGCGGAGTCCCGCAACACCGAGCATCTGCGGAGCTTAGGCATCGGGGTCTTTATCGGCCACCGGGCGGAGCAGGTTCAGGGTGCCAGCGTTATTGTCATTTCCAGCGCCATTCACCGGGACAATCCGGAATGGCAGGAAGCCATCAGGCTTCACATCCCCATTGTCAGAAGAGCGGAAATGCTGGGCGAGCTTATGCGCTTCAGGTTTGGCATCGCCGTGGCCGGCACCCATGGCAAAACCACCACCACCAGTCTGATCTCCTCCATCTATGCCGAGGCCGGCAGAGATCCCACCTTCGTTATCGGGGGACTTCTTAACAGCGCCGGGGTAAACGCCCGGCTGGGAAAGAGCCGCTATCTTATCGCCGAAGCCGATGAATCAGATGCGTCATTCCTGCACCTCCAGCCCATGATCTCGGTAGTTACCAATCTGGATCATGATCATATGGATACCTACGGCGGCGATTACAGCCGGCTCAAGGACACCTTTGTAGAATTCCTGCACAATCTACCCTTTTACGGCGTGGCAGTGGTCTGTATTGACAACGATGATATCCGGGACATTCTCCCCCGCATCGGCCGTACGGTGATTACCTACGGCACCAGCGCCGATGCGGATATCCGGGTTACGGATTTTGTTCAGGAGAAGGCTCATTCCGAATTTACCGTGCACAGAAAGGGCCGGGAGCCGCTCCGGGTTAAGCTCACCGTTCCCGGCATTCACATGGCTCTTAATGCGGCGGCGGCCATCGGGGTGGCCACCGAGGATGATATTCCGGATGAGGCCATTCTGACCGCTCTGGGCAGCTTCCAGGGAGTCGGCCGGCGCTTTGAGCAGTACGGCGAATTTGAAACCGGCCGCGGCAAGGCTCTTCTGGTGGATGATTACGGTCATCATCCCAATGAGGTGCGGGCCACTATCAATGCCGTGCGCGCGGGGTGGCCGGATCGCCGTCTCGTGATGATTTTTCAGCCCCATCGCTATACCCGCACCAGAGATTGCTTCGAGGATTTTGTCGAAGTGCTGGGGCTTACCGACGAGCTTATTCTCATGGATGTCTATCCGGCCGGAGAAGCGCCCATTGTGGGGGCCGATGGCAGAACCCTCTGCCGTTCCATCAGACTCCGGGGTCAGGTGGAGCCTTATTTCGCCTCCCGTCCGGAGCTGGTGCCGGGAATTCTGGCGGACATAGTCAGGGACGGGGACATCGTGCTTACCCAGGGAGCCGGCAATGTGGGCAAGCTGGCCAAACTGCTCTCTGACATGAAGCTCGACATTGTCAGAATGAAGGAGCGGTAACAGTGGCAGGTTATCGGGTCAGGGCCGAAGAGGCTGATCCCGGGAGCCGTACCCGGGGACAGGTGATATTCAGCATTCTCTTTCTGCTTCTGGTGGTGTTTTGCGATGTGCTTCTGGGGCGGATGCTGTACGATTCCATGACCGATGTTGACGCCATTCAGGTGAAGCAGCTCAAGGTGGAAGGCGGACTGCGCTATCTTTCGGAAAAGAAGGTTGCCGATTATTTTCTCAGCAATTACGACAATCTTAACCTTCTGACCATGGATCTTTCCAAGGTGCGGCGCTATCTTCTGAAAATGCCCTGGGCCCGCACGGTGACCGTCAAAAAACGGCTGCCGGACATTCTTTATGTTTATCTTACCGAGTACCGTCCGGCTGCTTATTTTAACAACGGCATTCTTACCGGAGACTGGAAGGTTATCTATCCGGATCTTTCCGATTTCCGGGAACCCCTGGCCCATCTTTACGGCCGGGAAAATCAGGCGGAAAAGATCTTTAACCGTTATCTGGCCTTCCGGGATTTTCTGAAAGAGCGAAGCAATGCCGTGGTGGAAAGCGTGGAGCTTACTCCTGACTTTATGTGGGAGATCCGGCTTCAGTCCGGACTCATTCTTTATCTGGGACGGGATCTGGATACCTTTGCTTCGGGCCGCGAGGAACGGGAGGACTCCGATTCCTCCGATGCGCTTCTTACGCGGCTCAGAACTTTTGCTGAACTTAATAACCGCATTCCGGAGCTTATGGATAAAGCCGAATATGTTGACCTGAGATATGAAACCGGGGCTGCTGTAAAATGGCGCCAGGAGGTTTCGGAGGCCGAGGAGAAAAAATGACAGAAAAATCAGGAAACGCCGCTGAAAATAATATTGACTATGTAGTAGCCCTGGATGTGGGAACTTCCGTTATCCGGGTTGCCGGGGCTCTGGTATCCGATGACAACGACATCAGAGTGATCGGCTATAAAACCGTGGCGTCCAGCGGGATAGGGGGATCCGGAATATCCAGTCTGGATAAGCTCCGGGATGACATTTCCCAGGCCTATTCCGCCGTGGATACTCAGGTTCATGGCGGCATCATGCAGAAATATTCGGATATCGATTTTGACAATCCCCGGATTATGGTGTCGGTGCCGGGATATTTCTCCGCCTCGAAAAATGTGGACGGCACCACCCCGCTGCATCATCAAAGGGTAACTACCGTGCAGATGGCCGAGGCTACTCAGAATGCCGCTTCGGTCAGCATCGACGGCTATGAGCTGGTGGGCTATGCGGTAAATCAGTATCAGGTGGATTCCAATGAAAGAGTGGTGGATCCCCGGGGCATGGTGGGAGGACAGCTTAAGGTGTTCATTCATGCCTTTTATGCCAAGAAGGATTTTCTGGACAATATCCGCTACGCATTAACTCCCATCAGAAGCAAGTATGCGCCGGATTTTATGTTCAGCGGCTATGCCACGGCCCGGGGGCTTGTTATCGGGCCGGAAAAGGATATCGGAGTCTGCGTCATTGATATCGGCGGCAGCACGGCGGATATCACCATTTATGACCGGGGCAACCTTATCTTCACAAATTTCTGCCGTTTCGGGGCCGGCATGGTTACCCGCGATATCGCCGTGATGAACGGCATTTCGGAGCGTCAGGCGGAGCAGCTTAAGCTGCGCTGCGGTCTCGCGGATCCCGACATGGCTGATGTCCGGGAGGAAATCAAGGTGGAGCGGAACGGTCTCGGAGATGACATCACGCTGCAGCCCCGGGCTCTGGCTGAAGCCATTGAGGCCAGATATCATAACATTTTCCAGAACGTGCTCATGTCCATGAAGGGAGTGGATCCCTCCTGTGATCTGGGATCCGGGGTGGTGCTGGCCGGGGGCGGTTCGTCCATCCGCGGCATTGAAAAATGCTTCCGGAAGTACCTGGAAAGCAATGGCATCAGCAATATCCGTTCTGTCAGGAAGGCGGCATTCCGGGAAACCGATGTGCCTCCGGCCGAGCATGAAGGGACTCTGAAATGCTCGGATCTCAAGGAAAAGATGAATCCGGTGGCGGATGCAGTGCTTGTCGGGCTTCTGAAGCTCAGCAATGACATGGAGAAAACTCTGGATCAGGCCCCGAAAAGAGGTCTGGCCCGTTTTGTGTCAAAGATCTGGGACTGGTTTAACAAATCCATGTAAACCCGGATCCGGATACTGCTGCGGCAATATGCCGGAGGCTGCCCGGCTCCGGAGCTTTCGGGGCTCCCCGGCGGCTTTTTTGCGGCGGTCAGGCGGCGTAAGGTTGTATAGTGGCAAAAAATCCAAATATCGTTATACTTATCACTGTATTGGATCCTGAATCCTGATAAATTCTTTAATTCAATTCAATGGCAGAGAGCTTCCTGCCTGCATACGGGCTGCCGGGGAAACCGGCATAGGAGAAAGAACAGCAATGAGCGAAATAATCAATGTTGCCGAAGATGCGGCACAGGGAATGGGGGCCGGCCTTCCCGCTGATAACGGCAAGGTAAACATAAAGGTCATCGGTATTGGCGGCGGCGGCAACAATACCATACAGTACATGATCGAAGAAAAGGTCAAGAACGTAGAGTTCATTGCGGTAAACACGGATTTGCAGGCGCTCAATCAGAATCTTTCTGAAAAAAGAATTCAGATCGGCGTGAATACCACCCGCGGTTTGGGCTCCGGTTCCAAGCCGGAGGTGGGCAAGGCTGCCGCCGAGGAGAGCCGCGAGGATCTCAAGCAGCAGATCGGCCCGGTGGATATTGCCTTTATTACTGCGGGCATGGGCGGCGGTACCGGTACCGGCGCTTCTCCGGTGGTGGCTCAGATTGTCAAGAAGGAGCTGGGCGCTCTCACCGTGGCCATTGTGACCAAGCCTTATTCCTTTGAGGGCCCCAAGCAGATGCAGAAGGCCATTGAAGGCATCAAGAAGCTTAAGGAGGAGGTTGACGCGCTCATTGTCATCCCTAATGATAAGCTGCTTAAGTATCTTCCCAAGGACATCACCCTCATCGGCGCCTTCGCCGAGTGCAACAAGGTGCTGAAGCAGGCGGTAACCGGCATCTCCGATCTTATTGAACGCGCGGGCTACATCAATCTCGACTTCAATGACATTCGCACTGTTCTTACCATGTCCGGCACTGCGGTTATCGGCATGGGCAGCGGTTCCGGAAAGACCGCGGTAGAGGACGCCATTCAGGATGCCATCAAGAATCCGCTTCTGGAAGATGTTTCCAACTGCTCCGTTAAGGGTGTTCTGGTTAACATTACCGTTTCCAAGGACTTCCCGCTTTCCATGTACGGAGAGCTGGGCGAAAAGGTGGATCGCTTTGCCAGAAACGAAGATGCCAATACCAAGTACGGTGTGGTTATCGATGAGAACAAGAAGAAGGACGAGGTCGGGGTTACCGTGGTTCTTACCGGCATTACCGGAGAGCCCGGAGCCAGACCTGTTCAGAAGGAGCCCGAGCCTATGAAGGAGCCGGAGTCCATGTTTGACACCGATGATGCCGGAGATGGCGGCTTCTTCTCTATCAAGCCCAGCGAAGAGAAGAACAGCGAGCCCGAGTCAGCTCCCAGCGTCAAGCAGAGTCAGTTCGAGGATGATTTTGCGCTGCCGGAGTTTTTAAGAAAGCGCGCCAAGAATGACTGATTGTTGTTCTGAAGAATGAATCAGAGAGGCAGGCTTTAAAAGGTCTGCCTTTTTTGTTTTCTGCCGCAGCGGTTTCGCCGTGCTTAAGAAAGGGCCGGGAGATCTGATGTCGTCGGCCTCCCATCGCCATTAATTCTGGCAGGAACAGAAGATGCGCGAACAGAAAAAAAACAGGGATCAGCAGCATCATAATTAAGGCGGAAGACGCCTTTGGCGCTTCCTGTTAATAATTAAAGGGGCGCTGCCCCTTTACCCCGAAACGGCCCCGTGTTACCTGATATTCAGAGCCGGGCTTTTCTTAAGGCCGAAAAACAGGGGATGACCTAATGACAGGGAGTCCGGGCCGGGGCCACGCTGAAAAAGCGCGGTGCCTTTTGTTTGCTCTTTCCTTCCCGGGCGGAGGCTTGCCGTGCGAGTTTGCAGACGGAATGAGGCGCGGAAAGAGGGCGGCGGCGCGGAAGATGCGTGGCTGGAGGTATGGAAGGAGGTATGGAAGACCGTGTTCCTGCCGGAGACTTTTTCAATAGAGGTTCGGTAACGGGCCGCGCAATAACGGGGCAATAATGCGGGGAATGCGGCAAAAATGAGAATAGCGGGAAATTTTGCGGTTTGGCAAATTGAAATTGTTTTCGGAAAAAGATCTGCAAAGGGCGGGAGGATAATGCCGGAAAAATAATCCCCTGAAGTCATCATTCATCATCTTCTAATAATCCTGCTCCGGCCCCGAAAACGAACCCTGGTTATTTGCCGGGATAAACGCGAGAAAACCTTTCTGTACGGGAACATCGCCGGGTATGACAAATTAAGGCCTTATGAGATAAGGACTGGAGCTGCTCCCGGCGCTTTCCTGGTAACGTTTCAGGCTTAAGCGCCGGCGCGGCAAATGCCGGCAGAAAATATTGACTGAAGTCTCATTTTTCTTGATTTTTTTATTTTTTTACCAAAAATTCCGGTCACCTGTGTGAAAAATTTCCGGGTGTGTCACTCTTGAAAGCGATTTTTTGAAAACTTATTAATTTTTGGAACATTTTTGTGGATCATTTGTCACACTTAGTGTGATATAATGATCACAGCTTTATGAATATAAGGTGTAACGGAAACTATGATTATAAGACAGCGTACTATAAAGAAAGCCGTAAGCGCCTCAGGCATTGGTCTTCACTCCGGCCGCAAGGTCAGCGTGAGATTCAGACCCGCCCCGGCGAATACCGGCATAATCTACACCAGAGTGGACATTGAACCGAACGTTGTATTCAAAGCATCAGCTGACATGGTTAGAGACACGGAATTGTGTACGGCACTGGTGAACGATGCAGGAGACAGAGTATCCACCATTGAGCATTTGTCTGCCGCTCTGTCGTCCATGGGCATTGATAATCTTTATGTGGATGTCGATGCTCCGGAGCTTCCGGTTATGGACGGATCCGCTCAGCCGTTTATTTATCTTCTGGAAAGCGCCGGAATCGAGGTGCTTCAGGAGCCGAAGCAGTTTTTAAAGATTCTTAAGACCGTCAGAGTCGAGCTTGATGACAAGTGGGCCGAGCTTAAGCCCCGGAAGAGCGGTTTTAAGCTTGATTTGCAGATTGATTTCAACCATCCGGCCATGGATCGCTCCCTGCAGCGCTATGTCATGGATTTTACCGGGGAGAACTTTTTCCGGGATGTCAGCCGGGCCCGCACCTTCTGCTTCATGAGAGATGTGGAGTTTATGCATGCTCATAATCTGGCTCTTGGCGGCAGTCTGGACAATGCAGTGGTTCTGGATGACTACAAGGTGATGAATCCCGAGGGACTGCGTTATCCCGATGAGTTTGTAAAGCACAAGATGCTGGATGCCATCGGAGATCTCTATATGAATGTCAGAAGCATTCAGGGCGAGTTCAAGGCCTACAAGACCGGCCATCATCTGAACAATATGCTGCTCCGGGCTCTTCTGGCCGATGAGACTGCCTACAGAATCGTTACTGTGGATGACGGCGTGCAGTCTTCTGAAAAGGTGCGGTTTATCCGGGAAAACGAGCGTCCTTACGGCGTGGTTTTTGCCTGAGACTCAGGTAACTGAAATACTTCAAAAAGGGGGAGCGCGGCTCCCTTTTTTTACGCCCTCCCGGTAATTTTAAGCAGACGGAGTTAGCGCATGACCGACCTGACCGATTGCTCCCTGAGATCCGTTCCGGCAATAAATGACGGCTGGATGCAGGGAGCCAGAATAGCAAGAAGCTCTCATTTCAATGAGAGACCCGCCGGGGAAATCAGTCTTCTGGTGATTCATAATATTTCCCTCCCTCCCGGAAAATTCGGAGGCGGCTATGTGGAACGGTTTTTTGCCGGCGATCTCCCGGTGGCCGATGATCCTTATTTTGAGACGATTAAGGATTTAGAGGTGAGCTCGCACTTTTTTATCACGAGACAGGGGGAAGCCGTGCAGTTTGTTTCCTGTCTTAAGCGGGCCTGGCATGCCGGGAAATCTTCCTTTGCGGGCCGGAGCGCCTGTAATGACTTTTCTGTAGGGATAGAGCTGGAGGGCACCGATATCCTGCCCTATACTGATATGCAGTACCGCACCCTGAGTTTTCTGACTCTGGCTCTTATGAAGGCTTATCCTGACATTACCACCTCCCGCATTACCGGTCATCAGGATATCGCTCCGGGCCGGAAGACCGATCCGGGGCCGGCCTTTGACTGGCAGCGCTTCAAAAATGATCTGGAAACGCTCCGGAATCTCTGAGTCCTTTATTCCCGCTCCCGGCGTTTCGTCCTGAGGCCCGGGAATTTTGCAGAAATACGCCACGTATTCATGACTTCATTCGCTCCTTGTGGCTATAATCATAGGATACGAGGGGCGATCCCTTTCCATGCTTACTTTCTATAAGGAGTTTACAGTGTTAGATTCTTATCATGCCCAGGCAGAGGAACGCTGCCGCCTTGGTGTGGTTCCAAAGCCGCTGTCCGAGACTGATGTCAAAGAACTTGTTTCATTGCTGGAGAACCCGCCTCAGGGCTCGGAGCAGGAGCTTATTGATCTTCTGGAAAACAGGATCCCTCCCGGAGTGGACGAGGCTGCCAAGGTGAAGGCGGACTTTTTAAATGCTGTGGCCCGCGGAAAGGTGTCAAGTCCGCTTATTACCAAGACCAGAGCGGTGGAGCTTCTGGGCACCATGCAGGGCGGCTATAACGTCTCCTGTCTTATTGATCTTCTGGAAGACCCTGACCTGGGCAGCTCTGCCGCCACGGCTCTTTCCCATACCATTTTGATTTTTGATGCCTTTGACAAAGTGGCAGCTCTGGCTGACAAAGGCTCTGCCAATGCTGCGGCGGTTATTAAATCCTGGGCCGAGGGCGAGTGGTTTACCTCCCGGCCGAAGCTTCAGGATAAGATCACCCTCACGGTATTCAAGGTGCCCGGAGAAACCAATACCGATGATCTTTCCCCGGCTCCGGATGCCTGGAGCAGACCGGATATTCCGCTCCATGCTCTGGCCATGCTTAAAAATGAAAGACCCGGCATTGCTCCGGACGAGCCCGGAGTCAGAGGTCCGGTGTCCGCCATTGAGGATCTGCGCCGGAAGGGCTTCCCCCTGGTTTATGTGGGGGATGTGGTAGGCACCGGTTCTTCCCGGAAGAGCGCCACCAACAGCGTGCTCTGGTTTATGGGCGAGGATATTCCCCATGTTCCCAACAAGAAGGCCGGCGGCTTTGTCTTCGGCGGCAAGATCGCTCCGATTTTTTACAATACCATGGAGGATGCCGGAGCGCTTCCGGTGGAATTTGATGTTTCCGGTCTCGGCATGGGAGATGTCATTGACGTTTATCCCTATGAAGGAAAGGTGCGGAAGCATGACGACGGCGCGGAAATAGCTTCCTTCCGGCTCAAGACGGAGGTGCTTCTTGATGAGGTGCGCGCCGGAGGCCGCATTCCCCTGATTATCGGAAGAAGCCTTACGGCAAAGGCGCGGAAATACCTCTCTCTCCCGGAAAGCGATCTTTTTGTGAAGCCGCCTATGGCTCCGGATACCGGCAAGGGATATACCCTGGCTCAGAAGATCGTGGGACGGGCCTGCGGCGTTCCCGGAGTGCGTCCCGGCACCTACTGCGAGCCGCACATGACCACGGTGGGTTCTCAGGATACCACCGGCCCCATGACCCGGGACGAGCTTAAGGATCTGGCCTGTCTCAAATTCAGCGCGGATCTGGTGATGCAGTCCTTCTGTCATACTGCGGCCTATCCCAAGCCGGTGGATGTGAAGACTCACGAAACCCTGCCGAAGTTTATCACCTCCCGGGGCGGCATTGCTCTGGAGCCGGGGGACGGTGTTATTCACAGCTGGCTGAACCGCATGGTGCTTCCTGATACCGTGGGCACCGGCGGCGATTCCCACACTCGTTTCCCCATGGGCATTTCCTTCCCGGCCGGTTCCGGTCTCGTGGCCTTTGCCGCCGCCACCGGCGTGATGCCGCTGGATATGCCGGAATCGGTGCTGGTGCGTTTCAGCGGCAAAATGGCTCCGGGCATTACCCTGAGAGATCTGGTGCATGCCATTCCTCTGGAGGCCATTAAGCAGGGACTCCTCACGGTGGAAAAGAAGGGCAAGCGCAATGTTTTCTCGGGCCGCATTCTGGAAATCCAGGGACTGGAGCATCTGAGCTGCGAGCAGGCCTTCGAGCTTGCTGATGCCAGCGCTGAAAGATCCGCCGCCGGCTGCACTATTTCTCTTAATGAGGAATCGGTGATTACCTTCCTGAAGTCCAATATCGCTCTTCTGAAATGGATGATGAACGAGGGTTATCAGGATCTGGACGCTCTTTCCCGGCGCATCAAGGCCATGGAGGCCTGGCTGGCCAATCCGGTGCTGCTCAGAGCTGATGCCGATGCCGAATATGCCGCCGTGATCGACATCGACATGTCCGCCATCAAGGAGCCCATTGTCTGCTGTCCTAACGATCCTGACGATGCCAAGGTGCTTTCCGAGGTCTCCGGTCAGAGCATTGATGAAGTGTTTATCGGCTCCTGCATGACCAATATCGGACACTACCGCGCCGCTGCCGAGATCCTGTCCGCTCAGAAGGGGCAGCTCCCGGTGCGGCTCTGGATCGCTCCCCCCACCAAGATGGATCGCGCTGAAATCATTCATGAGGGGCTTTACAGCATTTTTGGCAGAGTGGGCACCCGCTGCGAAATTCCGGGCTGTTCCCTGTGCATGGGCAATCAGGCCCGGGTGCGGGATAATGCCACGGTGATTTCCACCTCCACCAGAAACTTCCCGAACCGTTTGGGCCAGGGAGCCAATGTTTACCTCGGCAGCGCCGAGCTGGCTGCGGTAACCGCAAGACTGGGCCATCTTCCTTCATCTGAGGAGTATTTCCGGGAGGTTGCCGCTCTTAAGGGCAAGGAGGATCGCATTTACTCCTATCTGCATTTTGATGAAATGCCGGAGTATCAGTAAACAGGATTGCATGAATAGCAGGGCTGTCAGGCTGAATAGCCAGACATAAATAAGGGGAGTGTTTTCCCCTGAGGATTAAGGAGGGCTCAGGCTCTCCTTTTTTATGGCTGAGAAGGATCTGCTTCACTGACAGGGACGACAAGGCCGGAAGACCGCAGGGAGGCAGCCTGGGATAATGCGCTTTGGTTTCGGGATCAGTCTGGGGCGCGATCGTTTTCCAGGAACATTTCCGAAATGGCCTGGGTAAGCTCTTCGATTTCGTTTTCGTTTTTCGGAGCAATGAAGATGGTGTCATCACCGGCTATGGTGCCCAGAATGCCTTCGGATTTCCGGATGGAATCCAGCATCCGGGCGATCATCTGAGCGCTGCCCGGGCTGGTATGCATGACTATGAGATGCTTGTTATGGGAGACATCGAACACCAGAGATCTTATGGTTCCCGTCACCGTGGGGATGCCGAACTCCTCCGGAAGGCAGTACACCATTTCCATGCGGGTGTTGCGGGTTCTGACGGCGCCGAACCTTGACAGCATCCGGGATACCTTTGACTGACTGATGTTCTGAAAGCCCTTTTCGGCAAGGGCCTGAGCTATTTCAGCCTGGGATCCGTAGCGTTCCGCCTGCAGGATTTCTCTGAAGGTCTGTTCCAGTGCCTCGTTGTTGTTTGCATCAGTCATGAGCTTGAATTCCGGTGTTGCCGCACAATATGGTCAGTGAATAATTATGCAGCAAAACCGCATAATAATCAAAACACTTTCCGGATAACCGGACATGGCGCGGAGGCGCGGCTTATTCCCGGGAGGGATCCGGAAATCTCCGGAAAACAAGGCCTGGAAAACGGTACGGAAAACAGCGCGGGAAAAATGGGCAAAACCTCGCAAAAACGGCCCCCCGTCAAAGGGCATCTTATAAGTCCGTGCTATAATGCCAGAGAACATTTTATCGCCCGGAAAGCACGAGCGCGAAGTCAGGAGCTCTGATCTTCTGCCCGGGTATTAATTGGCCGGGGGCGGCATAGCTTCGCCGTTTGTTACGGTTCGACCTGAGCGGCGGATCCTGCGGCGGAATTCACCCGCTTGCGGAGGATGTCAAGGTTTTCTCCGGTGATTGGGGTAAGATATTCAGAATCTGAAGTTTTAAAGTCGTGTATTGTTAGAGGAATTTGTAATGAAAGTTGCTGTATTAGGTGCTGCCGGCGGTATCGGCCAGCCATTGTCTCTTCTTTTAAAGAATAAGCTGCCTGCCGGTTCAGATTTGGCTTTGTATGACGTGGCTCCGTTTACTCCGGGGGTGGCTGTTGATTTGAGTCATATTCCTTCTGACGTTAACGTGAAGGGCTATACCGGAGACGAGGGTCTGGCAGAAGCTGTCAAGGGCGCCAGCGTAGTGGTTATTCCGGCCGGTGTTGCCAGAAAGCCGGGCATGGACAGAAGCGATCTTTTCAAAATCAATGCCGGCATTGTGAAGTCTCTGGTAGAGGCTGTGGCTAAGAATGCTCCCGAGGCCTGCATCGCCATTATTACCAATCCTGTTAACACCATGGTGCCGCTGGCTGCCGAGGTGCTCAAGAAGGCCGGGATCAAGGATTATGCCAGGAAGCTTTTCGGGGTAACTCTGCTGGATACCCTGCGTTCCGAAACCTTCTGGGCCGATGTTACCGGCTACAGCAGAGGCTCTGTCAGAATTCCGGTTATCGGCGGTCATTCCGGCACCACCATTCTGCCGATTTTCTCCCAGGCTCTGGGCTATGATTCCGTTTCCGCCGAGGAGATCGAGAAGCTCACCAAGCGGGTGCAGAACGCCGGAACCGAGGTTGTGGAAGCCAAGGCCGGAGCCGGTTCCGCCACTCTTTCCATGGCTGCTGCCGGCGCTCGTTTTGCTCTGGCCATTGTGGCCGGTCTTCAGGGGGTTCCCGGAGTGGTGGAGAGCGCTTACGTGGCTGATGAACAGGGTGAGTATGCTCCGTTCTTCGCCCGTCAGGTGCTTCTGGGCCAGAACGGCGTGGCAGGCCTGAAGCCGGTGGGCAAGCTTTCTGACTATGAAAAGAAATGCCTTGATGACATGCTCCCGGGCCTGAAGAAGGACATTCAGCTGGGCGTCGATTTTGTTAACGGCAATGCCTGATACTGAGCAGGACTGATGACTTAAAGAAAGGGGCCTCCGGCCCCTTTTTCAGTATTAATGGCAGGAAGCAGAAGTTTTGCGGCAGGTATGCAGCAAATCCGCGGTAAATATGTGACCAAGCTATCAAATATCAATTCAGCTATCCGGAAATGATTAATTCGGCCCGGTAATAAATAAATTATTGCTCTTTCGGGACGCTAAGAGGGTACATGGAAAAATTTTTACAGGAGGTGTCTCTGATGAAGTTCAAGAAAGCATTGCTTCTCATTGGCCTTTCCTGTTTTTTGGCGGCGGGAACGGCAGCTGCGGTGGAGGCCTCCGTAAAGGAGGACGATCCCAATGTCCGCATGGTGGAAGCTTCGGTAAAGGAATTCCGGGATGCCAATGGAGAAACCCCGCTGGTTCATGTGTATACTCCCGAGGAAATTACCGAATGGGTGATTCTGGGTACTGACCTTTACAACCTTAAGGATGTGAATGCGTGTCAGTTTTCTGATGATATTGTGCTCCGGGCCCGGAAGCATGTGGCAGCCGCCTACGACTATCTCTATTCTCATATGCTCCTTACCGGGAGCTGCGTGCCCCGGGATACGGCCATGGGCATTTTTTATCTGGAAAAGGCCGCGGATCTGGCTTATCCCGCCGCGCTCAGGAAGCTGGGTTTCTTCTATGAAACGGGACGTTATGTTGCTCAGGATACGGTAAAGGCGGAGGCATTAATGCGCGAGGCCGCCGAGATGGGCTATGTTCCCGCCAGAATCGACTGGGCCGGGATGCTCTTAAGGGATCTGGGATCGGCGCAGGATATGCCGGAGGCCTGGGTTCTTCTGAAGAAGAGCGTGAAAAGCACTCCCTGGGAGGAAGAATATATCACCCTTTACATTCAGGAGCTGGAGTCCAGAATTCCGGAAAATGTTCTGGCGGAAGCAGCTCGCAAAAGCTTTTATTAGCGCAGGAGAGAAAAGCTGAAGGAACGGAAACGCATAAACCATAACCTTACATTATAATTTTTCCGCTTTCGGCAAATTGGAACGGCCTTCCCCGCATAACAGGGGAGGGCCTTGTTGTTTTGAGCTTTGTGAAAGTGTATGGCAGAGGCGAATAATACTGCGGCTTTGCGGAAGTTTCGGGACTGTTCCGGACTCTCCGGGAATGACTAAACCTTATAAAAATATGATATTATGTGCCGCGTCTTCCGGCGGCGTCGCAGGCTTTAACGCGAGACCGGAAGAACTCAGCGTGTTTCAGACGCATTGCGGCTGAGAATCAGGGAAGATTCCGGAGGCATGCCGGATTGCCGGAGCTGTCCTGCGGGACTCCGTCCGTTTTTGTTGAATTTTAAAGAAAATAAACTCCTTCAGGGTAACAGTATGTTTGAAAATCTGTCTCAGCGTTTAACCAGGAGCCTTCGCAATGTCATGGGACAGGGCAGGCTTACAGAAGATAATATCAAGGAAACCTTAAGAGAGGTGCGGCTGGCTCTTCTCGAAGCGGACGTGGCTCTCCCGGTGGTAAAGGACTTCATTGCCGAGGTCAAGACTAAGGCTCTGGGCACTGAGGTCAGTCAGGCTCTCAATCCCGGGCAGGAATTCCTTAAGATTGTCTATGATGAGCTTAAGGAGGTTATGGGTTCTGAAAATGCCGAACTCAGTTTCGCAACGCAGCCTCCCGCAGTAATTCTGATGGCCGGGCTTCAGGGCGCCGGCAAAACCACCTCCGCCGCCAAGCTGGCAAAATTCCTGATTGAAAGAAAGAAAAAATCCGTCATGATGGTCTCTGCTGACGTTTACCGTCCGGCAGCCATCGATCAGCTGGAGACCTTGTCCCGGGATGTGGGCGCGGCATTTTTTCCGTCAACGGCTGAAGATAAGCCTCTTGAGATCGTAACAAACGCTCTTGCCGCCGCCCGGAAGCAGTTTGCGGATGTGCTTATCGTTGATACCGCCGGCCGTCTTCATGTGGATGAGGACATGATGGAGGAGATCAAGGCCCTTCATAAGGCTCTTAATCCGGTGGAAACCCTGTTTGTTGTTGATGCCATGACCGGACAGGATGCGGCTAATACGGCAGAAGCATTTAATGCCGCTCTCCCGTTAACCGGCGTTATTCTCACCAAGCTGGACGGCGATGCCCGGGGCGGCGCGGCTCTTTCTGTAAGAAAGATCACCGGAAAACCCATTAAGTTTGCGGGCATGGGAGAAAAGATCGCCGCTCTCGAGCCCTTCTATCCCGAAAGAATGGCCAGCCGGATTCTGGACATGGGCGATGTGCTTTCGCTTGTCGAAGAAATGGAAAGAAAGTTCGACAAGAAAAAGACCGCCGAAATGTCCCAGAAAATGATGGAAGGCAAGGATTTTGACCTGGAGGACTTCAAGAGTCAGATTGCCCAGATGCGCAGCATGGGCGGCATGCTGGGGCTTATGGACAAGCTTCCGGGCATGAATTCCATGCCTGACGAGGTGAAGGATAAGATGGATGACAAAATCATTTACCGCATGGAAGCCATCATTAATTCCATGACCCCGAAGGAGAGAAGAGATCCGGACATCATTAAGGGCAGCCGGAAGAAGCGTATTGCCGACGGCGCCGGGGTGGAGGTTGCCGAGGTAACCCGGCTCCTGCACCAGTTTAATGCCATGAAGAAGATGATGCGGAAGCTGAGATCCCAGGGCGGCATCAGAAAGCTTATTAATCTCGCCAGAACCATGGCCGGAAACGGCGGCATGGGCGGTTTCTTCGGCTAAGCAGAGTTTCGCTGATTCTGAAAGGGAGTGTCTCAGGATGCTCCCTTTTTATTTCCGGGCGGAGTTTTAAGAAAAGTCTGAAAAATGGTTTTGCGGCTCCGGGGAGAAAAGTGTTACGGATCGCAAAATCTGCTTGCAAAATCCGTGTTAAAGGTTAAAATTTTGCCGCCTGTCTAATAAGGTAGGGAAGGTGTTTTTTGCCTTTCGGAAATTAATTTTTTAAGTTAATAATAGAGGAACGATATGGTAATCATTCGTTTAAAGCGTGGCGGAGCTAAGAAGCGTCCTTTCTATCACGTTGTTGTTGCAGATTCCCGCCGTGCTCTTTCCGGCAAGACTCTTGAAGATCTCGGCTACTTCAATCCGCTGGTTCTTAAGGGCTCCGACAGTCCTGAGAAGAGACTTGTCATTGACCTGGAGAAGGTTAAGGCATGGCAGGCCAAGGGCGCTCAGCTTTCTGACCGCGTTAAGAAGCTTGTTAAGGACTTAGAGGCTGAGAGCGGCGCTCAGGCCTGATCGGGGACAGGAAGGATTCATGGAAGTGGAAAAGCCTGAAGTTATGGGCAAGTTCGGAGCCGTATACGGGATCCGGGGCTGGCTCAAGGTTTATTCATATACCGGGGATCCGGAAAGTCTTTTTACGTACACCCCCTGGTTTTGTCGCGCTCCGGGGAGTGACTGGCGGGAGATTTCCATAGCGGAATACAAACGCCACGGAGACGGCTTTATTGCGAAGATCGCCGGAATCGATGTTCGCGAGGAAGCGCAGCTCTACACGGGAATGGAAATTGGCATCAGAGGAAGTTCGCTTCCGGATCTGCCTGAAGGAGAATACCGCTGGCGGGATCTTATCGGTCTCAGAGTGGTGAATCTTCAGGGGTATTCCATGGGGAAGGTAAAATCTCTTATGGAAACAGGAGCCAATGACGTGCTTGTGGTAAAAGCCGACATTGATGATCAGTATGAAATCAGAGAAAGACTGCTTCCCTACATTGATAATGTGATTCGGGAAGTCAATCTTGCCGAGAAAGTAATACGGGTTGATTGGGAACCTGATTTCTGATTCGGGCTGAGGCAGGAGCTTATGAGAATTGCTGTAATCAGCATATTTCCCGAAATGCTCCGGGCTATTACCGATTTCGGAGTGACCAGGCGGGCAGTCAAAAACGGATTAATAGAGATTCACTGCATAAATCCCCGTGATTTTGCTTACGACAAGCACCAGAAGGTCGATGAACGGCCCTTTGGCGGCGGCCCCGGAATGCTGATGATGGTGCAGCCTCTCAGAGATGCCATTCTGAAAGCCAAGGAGCTTTTGCCGGAAGCCAGTGTTATCTATCTCTCCCCTCAGGGGCGGGTGTTCTCTCACGGAGCCGCTGTGGAAATGGCCGGGCGCCGGGAAATTATTTTTCTGTGCGGACGCTATGAAGGGATAGATGAGAGAGTAATTGAATCTCTGGTTGATGAGGAATGGTCCATCGGCGACTATGTGCTGAGCGGCGGCGAGCTTCCGGCCATGGTAATGATAGATGCCGTTTCCCGGATGATTCCGGGGGTGCTGGGGGATCAGGAAAGCGCAACGGAGGATTCCTTCGTGCGGGGGCTTCTTGATTATCCGCAGTATACGAGACCGGAGGAGATTGACGGAATGCGAGTTCCGGAGGTGCTTCTCAGCGGCAATCACCAGGAAATCCGTAAATGGCGGCTTGGCATGTCTCTGGCCAGAACCTATGAAAGAAGGCCTGATATATTGAAGAATCTAGCTCTGACTGACGAGCAGGAAAAGCTACTTGCTTTATATCTGCGTTCTGCAAAGAAGTAATGCAGGACAGAAACAGTATGGAGTTTCAGTGTATCCTAGATAATGAGGAATTTTAAATGAATATCATTGACGAAATTGAAAAGGAACAAATGCGTACCGACATTCCGGCATTCAGACCGGGTGACACTGTTCGCGTTCAGGTACGTGTTGTTGAAGGTGACAAGGAACGTCTTCAGGCTTATGAGGGTGTGGTTATTGCCAAGCGCAACCGCGGCTTGAACTCTTCCTTTACCGTACGCAAGATTTCCAACGGCGAAGGCATTGAGAGAGTATTCCAGACTCACAGCCCGCTGATTTCATCTGTAACCGTAACCCGTCACGGCAGAGTTCGTCGCGCTAAGCTGTACTATCTCCGTAATCTTAAGGGCAAGGCTGCTCGTATTCGTGAGAAGCTTGTCAGCAAGACTCAGGATTAATAACAGATATTCTGTATCAGCCTATTAGACAGGCGGCAGGGGAAATTTGGTTTCTCCTGCTTTTTTTTGCCTGAAGCAGGATGGGCTGATCCGGCCGGGCTGCTGATTCGGAGAGATGCCGGGAGTATTTTTGGAAAAGAGTGCAGCGGGAGAGTCCCCGGACATAGCTTATCCCTCACTGTCAATGCAGGCAGGAACAGAGGCAACGTTCCGCGGAATAATAATTAAGAAGGGAAGACGCCTGCGGCGCTTCCTGTTTAATGATTAAAGGGGTTCCGCCCCTTTACCCCAGAAACTGCCATGTATGGCAAAAATTGCAGCAAAGGATGCCTCTCCGGGGGTAATTTTCAGGAAAGGGAAGAAAATGCGGGGGATTTTAAAGGGCTTCGGAGGGCGCCGGAGACCGGAAATAAAAAAGGGAGATCAGCTCTCCCTCCATTTTTATTCTGGTCAGCAGCTCATGGCCTTTTGGAAGGGCCCCGGGCTGCCTCGCCGCAAATCTTACTTGGCTTTCTTTACTACAACAACGGAGTTTTCGCCGCCGAAAGGATTGGCGATGTACTCATCGGCATTCCAGTCGTTATCATACTTTTCAGAACCGTCAGCCATAACATAGTGGAATCTGTACTGATAAGACTCCTTAATTTCGCTTTCAGGGATATCGATGGTGACAGAGAAGCTGCCGGCATTCTTCTTGGCAGTTGACTTCTTAAGAGCTACCGGATCCCAGCCGTTGAAATCGCAGAGAAGTTCAATGACAGCGGCATCCTGAGCGGCATCCTGCGCTACATCAAAGGTAATTTTAACAACCTTGGCCTTGGCAGACTTGGCAGGAAATTTAACAGTTGTACTCATTTTTCGTGTTCTCCTTTACATAAACGAGTTAATTCGGATCTTTAATTATATTTTTTGTGTTTAAGTGATTCCGACTTTCGACAATGATGATTGTATCACAATATCGTAAACATGAAATGCCTGAAAATGACAGCTTGCGGCATCTCCGTAAGCTCTCAGCATTTATTATCTGTGATCATAGTAAAGGTTTTTATAGATAAAAGTGACTGAAAACGTTATTTTTTCATTTACCTCATTGAATTTTGTTATGAAAACGTTTTTCAAGAATGGAAAGGGGCGGTTGTCAGTTTTAAAGGAGCTCCGGGAAGCTCATCCCGGGGGGTGTTTCAGCGCGGTGATAAGTGCTCATGAAAATAATTGTCATTTAATGCCGGGGATTCCGGGACGGGGATCGGATCCGGTGCCGTTCTCCGAATTCCGGCCGGTCTTTTTGTATGCTATTATGAGTGCTGTTATTTTGAGCCGCTTTCGGGTTTGCGTCGCCGCCGGCTTTCGATATTTGGCTGAGAGCGGCAAAACGCGCTCCGGGGCGGGCAGAAGCCGCAGTTTGGGGTTTAAGGATTTTTGAGGGGTTATGGGATACCAGCAGCTGATTGACGGAGACGGCTATCGCCAGAATGTGGGGATAGTTATATTCAACAGCGCCGGTCAGGTGCTCTGGGCCCGGCGCATCGGTCAGAATTCCTGGCAGTTTCCTCAGGGCGGCATTAAGCACGGGGAGAATCCCGAAGGAGCCATGTACCGCGAGCTTAAGGAGGAACTGGGACTGACCCGAAACGATGTCACCTACATTCAGTCCTCCCGTTCCTGGCTCAAGTACAACCTGCCCGCAAGAATGGTGCACTGGGATGAAAAGCCGGTGTGTCTGGGGCAGCGGCAGAAGTGGTTCCTTCTTAGGATTAATGAGGGCGCGGACAGAAAAATCGCCTTTCATAAATCTCCGGTTCCGGCGGAATTCGATGACTGGCGCTGGGTGTCCCTCTGGTATCCTATCCGGCAGGTGGTGGCTTTTAAGAAGGATGTTTACCGCAAGATTCTGAAGGAGTTTTCCCAGGCCATTCTTTTTCCGGAAACTCTGGCGGAGTCCCGCAATCGGGCGCTCCCGGAATCCGGCAGAAGCAAACGGCGGCAGAACGGCGACTGAGACCTGTCTTGGCTTGAGGGCATTTATTCCCCTTCAGGAATGTCAAAGCTTCAAATTCGACACTCCGCGTCCTATTAGCAGGGGATATTTGTCCCCCTGTAGGGTATAATGAGCGGAATCAGTCAGGGGTGTTGAATTATATGAAGCAATATCTGGATCTTCTCAGACACATCATGGAGCATGGCAAGGAACGGCATGACCGTACCGGTGTCGGCACCAAATCCGTTTTCGGGTATCAGATGCGTTTTGATCTCAGTCAGGGGTTTCCTCTGGTTACCACCAAAAAGTGCCATACCAAATCAATCATCTATGAGCTCCTTTGGTTTTTAAAGGGGGATACCAATATCAGGTATCTTCATGAGCATAATGTTACCATCTGGGACGAATGGGCCGATAAGGACGGCAATCTAGGACCGGTGTACGGCAGCCAGTGGCGTTCCTGGCCGGATCATCACGGCGGACATATTGATCAGATTTCTCAGGTTATTGCTGAGATAAAGCGCAATCCGGACAGCAGAAGGCTTATTGTCAGCGCCTGGAATCCGGCCGATATCCCGGAGATGAAGCTGCCGCCCTGTCACGCTTTGTTTCAGTTTTATGTTTCGGAAGGCCGTCTGAGCTGTCAGCTGTATCAGAGGAGCTGCGACACCTTCCTGGGGCTTCCCTTTAACATTGCCAGCTATTCCTTTCTGATCTCCATGATTGCGGAGGAGTGCGATCTTCTGCCCGGAGAATTTGTCTGGACCGGCGGCGATGTTCATATTTACCTTAATCACTTTGAACAGGTGAAGCTGCAGCTTTCCAGAACCCCGCGGAAGCTGCCCAGCCTCAGGTTTGCCAGAAAGCCGGATTCGATTTTTGATTACCAGTACGAAGACTTTATTCTGGAAGGCTATGATCCCTGGCCCGGGATCAAGGCTCCGATTGCCGTATAAGATGAATGAGGCTGCGGTAACCGAGAGCTCCGGGGAAAATTAGCGGTAAAAAAGGTTGCAGCATAAAGAGAAGATCGCATTAGAAAGCGAAAACCACAGGAAAAGGACAGAATTGTTATGATAACAGCAGGCAGACTTGATTCCCTGAAGTGGCAGTCCCGGAGAGGGATGAAGGAGATTGATCTTATGCTGGAGCCCTTTGTGACCAGGCATATTCCCGATCTTCCTGAAGAAACCGTTTCTCTCTATGAAAAACTTCTTCTGTGTTCCGATCTGGAGCTTATTCGCTATCTGCTCAGAAATGTAACCCCTGAGGATCCGGATCTCCGGAAGATTGTGGATCTTGTCATTTCCTGCCACAAACAGGATTTTCCGGATGCGGCTCAGGGCCTGGAATAATCCGGCATCTCGGGTTTAAGTTTATGAAAGGTTGTAAAAATTGGATTCTTGGCCTCACCGGCGGCATTGGCACCGGTAAGTCCACCGTGAGTAACTTTTTCAGGAGCTATGGCTGCACGGTCATCAATTCTGATACCGTGGCCAGAATGGTGGTGGCTCCCGGAACTCCGGGACTCGCTGAAGTAGTGAAAGCCTTCGGGGTATCGGTAACGGAGAACGGCAGAGGACTTTCCCTGGACAGGAGAGCTCTCCGGGAACTCGTTTTCAGCGATGCTGCCAGTCTGGAGCGGCTGAACAGAATCATGTATCCCCTGATCATGGTGGAAATGAAGAAGCAGATTTTGGCTGCCAGCGGCGTATATACGGTGGTTGAGGCTCCCCTGCTCTTTGAATACGGCGTGGAATCCCTTACGGATCGGATACTGTGCATGGTTTCCGATACTGAGACTCAGATACAGAGAACCATGGAGCGGGATCACTGTTCCCGGGACATTGCCAGGAGCATTGTGGAGAAGCAGATGCCGCAGGATGAAAGAATGCGGAGAAGTCATGACATTATCCGCTCGAATATGCCCCGCCCTGAGGATCTGGAACCGGTTATCAAAAAACTGCATCTCAAGTATTTGGACATCATAGCAGGCATTTCCGGGAACGCTCCTTCCGGACAGAGCTGATGCGGGGCTCTTCCGATACCGGGGAAACAGGCAGTGCCCTCCGGTATCTCATGGGTTGTCAGTAAGCTCCGGAGTTCAGAGCTTCATTATTATCCTTATTATTAGTTTTTTGCTTTTCCGGAGTTTTGGGCTTTTCCGGGAACGGCGCATATTTTTTACAGGACAGGGCTTTTATGGAATTCAGCGAATTTGAACTAGATGAAAAACTTCTTAATGCCATCGGGGATTTGCAGTACAAAAAGCCCACCAAGGTTCAGGAGGCGGTAATTCCCGAAGCTCTGGACGGTCATGACATTCTTGCCGAATCTCCCACCGGCACCGGCAAAACTGCGGCGTATATCCTGCCGGCGCTGCAGCACCTTATTGATTTTCCGTCAAAAAAGCTGGGCCTCGCCCGGATTCTGGTGCTGGTGCCTACCAGAGAACTGGCGCTGCAGGTTTCCGAACACGCCCGGGATCTCGGAAAATATCTGAAGGGGCTTTCCGTGGGCACTCTTATCGGCGGCGTGGAGCATGAGGAACAGCTTCCGGTGCTCACCGGCAAAACCGACATTGTGATTGCCACCCCGGGACGTCTTATCGAATATCTCCGGAAGGAAATGTTTGATATCCGGGCTGTGGAGATTCTGGTTCTGGATGAAGCCGACAGAATGCTGGATATGGGTTTTATTGACAATGTGCGGGAGATCTCCCGGGCCGCCTACCGGAGAGAGCAGACCTTCCTGTTTTCGGCCACGCTGGAAGGAGAAATACTGAACCGCTTTGCCAATACCGTGCTTAAGGATCCGGTGGAATTCCATGTGGATGCTCCGAGATCCGAGCATAAGAAGATTAATCAGTACAAGTACTATGCCGATTCCCTGGAGCATAAAACGCTGCTTTTAGAGGCTCTTTTGCGGGATAAGGCCGTGGAAAAGGCTCTGGTTTTTGTTAAAACCCGCGAGGGGCTGCAGAATCTTATCTCCCGGCTGGACAGGGACGGCTTCAGCTTTTCATATCTCAGGGGAGAGATGGATCAGGAGAAGCGTCTTGAGGGCCTCAGAAAATTTACGGACAACACGGTAAGGATTCTGGTGGCTACCGATGTGGCGGCTCGCGGCATTGATATTACCGATATTACTCATGTCATAAATTTTGATATGCCCAGAACCGCCGATGTTTACGTGCATCGTATCGGGCGCACTGCCAGAGCCGGCAGAAAGGGCACCGCCATAAATCTGGTGGAGGCTCATGATGTTCCCATGCTGGAAAAGGTGCAGCGCTATACCGGAGATATTCAGGACACCAGAGTGATTGACAGTTTGCGTCCGAAGAACCGGGTGCCGGAGTTTTCGGGAAAAAAGAAAAAATCTCGGGATGACGGCGGAAAAGACCGGGCTAAAAACAGCAAAAAAGGATCTTTCGGCGGAGAAAAGCCTGAAAAGAAACCCCACAGCAAGGATCGCCTGCGTGATAAAAAGAATAAGGGGAAGCCGGATTTTGCGGCCAAGAGAGCAAAGAAGGCTCTCCGAAATGAAGCCGCTCCGGACGAAACCAGGAACGGAGAGGAGTCCTGATAACGGCTGGCAGATCCCGAATACGCCGGATCCGGAGTATTTGGCGGTATTCGGGATGACGTTTATATTTTCCGAAAGGGCAGGGAAAGGAGAACAGGCTTATTTGCCTCTTGCTTTCCCTGTTCTTTTCAGTCGGTTTACACCACCTCTTTGATCAGGAATTTGCCATAGACGAACATAATAACGTAGCGATGCAGGCTGGGAACCTTGCGGAGATTGTCGTCCGTAACGTAAAAATTAAGCTGCTTTACCGCCCTCTCGTACAGGGTTTTCATGACTTTCAGCTTGGTTGTTTCGAGAGACCTGGTGTTTCTTTTGTACTTAAACTCAAATATGTAGCTGGGGCCTTTGGTGTTCGTATTTATGGCCACCAGATCCGCCCGGCCTCTTATGGTGTCAATGCTGGCATCAGGCGTTAAGCCGCTGTTAAGGAACTCCTCTATTTCCTTTCTGGCCTGTGCTTCTTCCGGAGATTCATTAGAATCCGGGGTTTGAGCAGCGTTTTCCGGTGTGTCATTATGCTGGTCTTCAGGCTCATCCTCGGGCACGTCCAGATACTCCTCCTCTGCAAGGCCGTCCTCAAAAACGTATTGGCCGTTGTGCTTTATGGCATATTCCTTTGTAAGGTTAAAGCTGTTGCCAGCAGCCACGCTTATGGCGGTGTATATCGTAAGAGCAAGCTGGTTTTCTCCTTCCCGGGAGACATCGGTCTGGGTAAAGCCGCCGGCAGCCCGGTAAAGCATGTTCTTAAGTATGGAAATGTCATTGGAAGCCGCCATCATGCCGAGATTCTTTATGTTATTGATTTCATGAAGAACTTTGGGAACCCGGGTCATCTGAAATCTGGCAAAGAGTTTCCAGAAGTAGTCATTAGGGATGGCAAGGTACTCGTCACTTAGGCTGCAGTTGGGGATGCCTTTCTTCTCTTCCTCGCTCATTGTGGTGAGAAAGCCCAAATGATAAAGAATGGTAGAGCCTTCATTGTAGTTAAGTGTTTCGTGTTCTGATGTTAGCTTCACAGCCATGCCGATATTTGATCTTACGGGTTTTCGGTCGATAAGATCCCCAATAAGCTGGTTGCGATCTTGTTCATCAATCAGCATGAAATACCCGTACAGCTTGTCGTAATCGATGTTGGTATTTGCGAAAAATTTAAATGACGGGATTTCCTGATAATCATTTCCAATAACTTCCTTGATAAAATTCAGACACATGGTGGCGTTGTAAACAGTTTTTTTAGCATATTTTGCAAATCTGTAGCCGTCGTATCTTTTTTTCATTTCCTCCCTTAACACTTCCGGAGAGAACGGGCATTTCTCAAAATCCATAGTCTGCTTAAGCAGATCCATTACTTCATCATCGGTGAAACCTGCCATCTCGTTAAACTGCGGATCAGAGGTTAAGTTTTCGGACACAAAACCGGAAATTGTAGTATCCATGGTTATTGGCAGCACGCCGGTTACGTAGATTTTATCAATGGTATGATCCTGATTTCCAGCCCTGAGAGCCTGAAAAAACGCCGAAAGCTCGCCTCCTTTTCTGGCTGTTTCCCGGAATTTCCCGGGATCCCTGCTCAATATGTCATTAGTGAAATTATCGTATTCGTCAATAATAACCATAAGCTTGCGGGAGGGAATGAGGAATTTTACCCTGAACAGAAAATCCGTCATTATTACCGAAGGAGTAGGAAATTCAGAGATGTTTTTATAGTATGAGGATATCGCGGAAAGAAATATTTCATTTTTTCTTTCAGGAGCATCACTAGGAAGGGAGACCGGAGCAAATTTCGGATACCTGATATAAAAATCGGCAATGCCTATAAGAACTCTTTTGATAAAGCTCCTTGTCATACTCTCGCTGCTGCGGGTATCCACTCCGGAAAGGTCAAATTGCAGTACATAATAGGAGTTCTTCAGCGACGTGGGATGAGAGGCTATATATCTGCCTTTGAACAACAGATCAGCCTCTTCCTGTAATGCAATATCGTAGTAATATCTGAGGAGCTCGGTGAACATGGTTTTGCCGAACCTCCGGGGCCTTAGAAACATGGATACAGAGGTACCGCTTTCTTCATAAACCTCAAGGAAACGGGTTTTATCCACGAAAGCATAGTTTTTCTCAATAATTTTCTTAAAGTCTGTCATTGCTTCTGGAAGTTTTTTTTGCATTGCATATACCTCGTTGTTATGAGATGCTTCAAACACAGCTGTTTTCCTTCATGATACATTGTCAGCGCAATACTGTCCTTGCAATTAATGCGGAGTAAGCAAGTGATGCTCGAAAACATCGGTGTCAGATTATTTCTTCGATAAAAAACTCTTCGTAGGTGTACATGATTATGTATTTGCCGATGATTACGTATTTGCGAAGGTCGGGAACGGTTTTGAGATAATCGTCGGCGACGTAAATATTTTCCGAAAGGGCAGGGAAAGGAGAACAGGCTTATTTGCCTCTTGCTTTCCCTGTTTTTTTCAGTCGGTTTACACCACCTCTTTCACCTCTTTGATCAGAAATTTGCCGTAAACGAACATAATAACGTAGCGATGCAGGCTGGGAACCTTGCGGAGATTGTCGTCCGTAACGTAAAAATTAAGCTGCTTTACCGCCCTCTCGTACAGGGTTTTCATGACTTTCAGCTTGGTTGTTTCGAGAGACCTGGTGTTTCTTTTGTATTTAAACTCAAATATGTAGCTGGGGCCTTTGGTGTTCGTATTTATGGCCACCAGATCCGCCCGGCCTCTGCGGGTGTTTATGTCATCCCGTCTTGGCATCGTAAAACTTCTAACGAATTCCTCAAACTCGCTTGCGGGCTCTGAATTCTCGGGAGATGTTTCAGACTCATTATCCGGTACATCTGCATACTCCTCCCCTGTAAGGCCGTCCTCAAAAACGAACTTGCCGCCGTGCTTTATGGCATATTCCTTCGTAAGCTCGAAACTGGATCCGGCAGCCATGCTTATAGCGGTGTATATCGCCAGGGCGAGCTCATTTTCGCCTCCCCGT
This sequence comes from Succinivibrionaceae bacterium UBA3769, assembly GCA_002372325.1. GTDB lineage: Bacteria > Pseudomonadota > Gammaproteobacteria > Enterobacterales > Succinivibrionaceae > Succinimonas. Next base: position 47,238 of record DFFT01000040.1, read on the forward strand.
GAGACCTCGGTCTGGGTAAAGCTGTCGGCGGCCCGGTAAAGCATGTCGCTTAGAACGGAAATGTCATTGGAAACCGCCATCATGCCGAGATTGCTTAGTTTTTCGATTTCACAAAGAACTTTGGGAGATCTGGCAAGCTGAAACCTGGCAAAGAGATTCCGAAAATATTCATTGGCAATGGTAAGGTATTCTCCTTGGGGATCACAGAAGGGGTGGCTTTGTTTCTCTTCCTCGCCCATTATGGTGAGAAAGCCCAGATAATAAAGAATGGCGCCGCCTTCGAGATAGCCAAAGGTTTCGTGTTCCGATTTCAGCTTCACGGCCATGCCGACATTTGATCTTACGGGGTTTCGGTTATTGAGATCCTCGATAAGCTTGTTGCGGGCCTGTTCATCCATCAGCATAAGGAACTCGCAAAGCCCGCGGTAATCTCTTCCGTCATCGGCAAACATTTGAAATGGGGGGATTTTCCGGTAATCATTGCTGATAAATTCATCGATGAAATTCAGACACATGGCGGCGTTATAAACATTTTTTTCAGCATATTTTGCAAATCTGTAACCGTCATATCTTTTTTTCATTTCCTCCCTTAACACTTCCGGAGTGAACGGGCATTTCTCAAAATCCACGGTCTCTTTAAGCAGCTCCATTACTTCATAATCGGTGAAGCCGGCCAGCTCATTAAAACGGGGATCGGAGCTTAACTGTTCGGAGACAAAACCCGAGACTGTATTATCCATGTTTATCGGCACCACTCCGGTTACATAGATTCTGTCAATGAGATGATCCTGATTTCCGGCTCTGAGAGTGTTAAAAAATCCCGCAAGCATTCGTCTTGCTTCGGCTGCCAGCTGAAAATCACCGAAAGCCCTGCTCAGCATGTCTATGCCGTTACTGAAATTATCATACTCGTCAACAATGACCATAAGCTTGCGGGAGGGGATGAGGAATTTTATCCTGAAAAGAAAATCCGACATTATTACTGAAGGGGCAGTAAACTCAGAAATATTTCCATAGTATGCAGATATCATGGCGGTTATCGCAGAAGGTCGTAATTCATCTCTGCTTTCTGATACGTCATTTGGAAGAAAGCCCCGGACAGATTTCGGGTACCTTGCAAAAAAATCGGCAATGCCTATGAGAACCCTTTTGATAAAAGTCCTTGTCAGACTATCGCTGCTATGGGTGTCTACTCCGGAAAGGTCAAATTGCAGCACGTAATAGGAGTTCTTCCGGGGCGTGGGATGAGAAGCTATATATTTGCCTTTAAAGAGCCGGTCAGTTTCCTCCTTCAGAGCGATATCGTAGTAATACCGGAGGAGTTCGGTGAACATGGTTTTGCCGAATCGCCGAGGCCTGAGAAACATGGAAACTCTTGTTTTGCTGTTTTCATAAACCTCAAGGAAACGGGTTTTATCCACGAAGGCATAGTTTTTCTCAATAATTTTCTTAAAGTCTGTCATTGCAATCGGGATTTTTTTTGGGCATTACAAAAACCTTTTTGTCCTTGCTGTGGTAAAACCGCAGGCTTTTTTTCATCTCAGTTTTTCGGGTGACAAGCATGATATCTGAAATAACAAAGTTTGCCTGGTAACAGCCGGAGTCCGGCGGCTTCTCTTGTCATTCTGCTATGTAATGGGGAATGCGCTGAAAATGACGGTGCAGGGCAGACATTTTCCCGGTTAACTTAAGAATCTTTTCCTGTACCAGCTGCCATGATTGAGTTTTTCAGTATCACAACTAATTTATCTCCCCGTACATTTTTATGATAATGATGAATGCGGAGAATAGCAACAATCACGATGCTATTTTAGTGACGAATGATTAGGTTTACGGGCTGCAAAACTATCCTGCGGCGGGATTTTGCAGATCCGGGCGGATACCCCCGGCTTTTTCAGACAGCGCAGGAGAGACTGAGAGCAAGAGGAGGCGCGTCAGGGTTATGCAGCCTTATCCTCAGTGCTGCTGTCATCGGCAGCTGCGGTATATATCTGGTACCCCAGAATGCCCAGAGTTACCAGATAATGACTGAGAAAAAAAGTTCCTGCGATAAACAGAAAGCCCCAGTTAAAAATGTTAACTGCCAAAAGTCCCATGCTCCCGAAAATATGCGGGCCCGCGATTACTGCGGAAGCTATGACAAAGTAAAAGAATGCCAGCTCCATGAACCAGTTTATCAGCATTACCATCAGGGGGATGGCGTTCGTCTTCAGAAGTGAAATGGCGCGGATGCAGGATACGGAAATGCCGTTTTTTTCATTGAGCGCCTGAAAGTTTGCCGTAAAGAGCACCAGGCCCCATATGGCGCTGAAGAATATGGCGCCGATAACGCAGTATACTGCTGAAAAGTTCCGTGTTCCCGGTTCGCCGAAGTTCTGCATAAGGTTAATGATGCTGCCGAAGATCAAAAGCAGAGGCGGCAGGATCATGAGAGCAAAGATCCATACCCGGAGCTTCAGTCTGGCATACACCCAGATATTAAGTTCCTGCCAGCCGGAGGAGCTCCCGTGAATTGCGGATACGGTTTTTGCCATGACCAGTCCCAAAGCCATGGGGATCAGAAAAAACGCCAGAAAGGGAATGGCTGAGGAAAGCAGACAGACAAGACCGGACAAAATGGCGACAATGAGCATTCCCGGAACATTGAACATCATGGCCAGAGCCTGAAAGGGACTCATAAATGCGCTCATGGGTGAAATTCTGCGGGGTTCCGCCAGATTATCGATAAAGTACTGCATAAAACACTCCTGCCTTTAACCGGGAGATAATTATACCTTCTTTGCGGAATGGCTGCTGATATGGCGGCGGGAAACCGGGAAAAGAGCCTGAAAGGGCGAGAGGAGGGCTGAGAATCAGGGAATTGCAGAGAAGCGACAAGAGCCTGAGTAAAGTATAGTTCTGAAGGGGCTCTTCATCATAATTCCCGGAAAGCCGAACTTCTGAATCCGGAGACATCATCAGATTCTCTGGGGGGACTCCAGCGCGCTTCGGTACATGGTTTCATACTCTGAAGCGGATTTCTCCCAGCTGTAGCGGATTTTCATGGCATTCTTTCTGATGCGCTGAAATTCTCCCTTGTCCTGCAGATAGAAGATAAGCACCCGGCGGAGACAGTTAAGAAGCTCGTAAGGCGCAGGCTCCGTGAAGACAAACCCCGTGGCGTTTTCCGAATCGTCATCGTAGCAGATAACCGTATCCTTAAGACCGCCCACGGCTCTCACTATGGGGAGGGTGCCATATGCCAGACTGTACATCTGATTGAGTCCGCAGGGTTCAAAAAGCGAGGGCATGATAAAAAAGTCCGCTCCGGCCTCTACCAGGTGGGCCAGATGATTGTCGTAAACGCTCTTGAATACAAATCGCTGGGGGAATTCCCGGGTGTAGGGCGTCAGACTCTGTTCCAGAGAGGGATCTCCGGTGCCTACCAGAATAAACTGGATTTCATGCTCCAGAAAACTTTTCAGGATGGGAATGAGGAGGTTCACCCCTTTCTGTTCCGTGAGTCTGCAGACCATGCCGAACACCGGCACATCCTTTACCGGAAGATTGGTGGTTTCCTGAAGGAGGTATTTGCAGAGCTTTTTGTTGTGGATTTCATTTTCTGAAAAGCGGAACGGGATCTCCCGGTCGTTTACGGGATCCCAGTCAGTATAGTCGCAGCCGTTTACAATGCCGCAAAGATCCGAGATGCGGTCGATAAAATTCTGCGCCATGCCGTGGCCGCCCAGAAAGGTGGTGAGCTCCTCCGCATAGCTGGGACTCACGGCATTAATCTTATTGGCATAGTAGACCCCGCATTTCAGGTAGTTGATGTTGCCATAGCCGTGCTCAATGCTGTCATTGTGGATATGCGAAAGCTCCGGGATCATCCAGAGCTGGCTGCGGTCGTAGATGCCCTGGAAGGAACCGTTATGCACCGTGAGCACCGTTCTGGTGTTTCTGTAGAATTCGTTATTCTGGTATTTTACAGAAAGAATAAGCGGGGTGAGGGAGGTATGCCAGTCGTTGCAGTGAATGATGTCAGGACAGAAGTTCAGGGCCAGCACGGCTTCCAGACATGCCGCTGAAAAGAACGCAAACCTTTCTCCGTTGTCCTGATAGGCGGTGTTGTTCTCGCCGTAAAGATTGTTGCGGTTGAAATAATACTCGTAGTCCACCAGCCAGACCTTGATGCCCTCGATGCTGCCTTCGCGGATTTTATAGCTGATACCCTGCGACTGTCCGTTCTGCATAGTCAGCTCCGCTACCACGGGGAAATACCGCCAGCCGCTGATTTTGCCGTAACAGGGCATCATTATTACGATATCGTGCCCTTTCGACTTTAATGCCATGGGCAGGGCTTTGGCCACATCGGCGAGACCGCCGGTTTTGGCATAAGGGACAACTTCTGAGGAAAGAAATAATATTTTCATACTTCGTATTCTTAGAAGCCGATTTTGGCCCCTTTGGGAACTGCAACAATACCGCCGTCAGATACGGAAAAGAAATTCCGGTCGCGCTCGAAATCCTCCCCGATGACATATCCCGGGGCAATTACCACATGCTTGTCAATGATGGCCCGGCGAATTCGGCATCCGGCGCCGATCTTCACGTCGCCCAGAATGACGCATTCGGAGATTTCCGCCCCCTCGTCAATGATGGAATTAAAGCCCACAATGCTGCGTTCCACGAGTCCTCCGGTAATGTTGCTGCCGGCGGATATCAGAGACTGGGAGATGCGGCACTTGAAATCCGGGGTGTCGCGGAAGGTAGCCGGGGGCAGCGGCGGGTAGTGGGTATGAAGAGGCCAGGAGGGATTGTAAAGATTGAATTTCGGAGTGTCTGACACCAGATCCATATTTGCTTCCCAGTAGGCATCCAGAGTGCCCACATCCCGCCAGTAGCCGGTGGAAGTTTCATTAGCGATGGCGTTGGTCAGAAAATCATAGACGTAAACCGGCACCCGGGGGAACATGTCGGGGATGATATCCCGGCCGAAGTCATGGGAGGAGGTAAAGTTTTCCGCATCCATGGCCAGTTCCCGGTACAGGGTTTCCGCCTCAAAAACGTAGTTGCCCATGGAAACCAGGGCATGATCCGGATCTCCGGGGATGCATTTGGGGGTTCGGGGCTTTTCCTCAAAGCCTATCATTTTGCCCGTGGGATCAACCTCAATGACACCGAAGGATCTGGCAGCCTTAATGGGAACTCTGATAGCGGAAACCGTAAGCTCGGCATGCTTTTCCCGGTGAAAGGCCAGCATCTGTCTGATGTCCATCTTGTATACGTGGTCGCTGCCGAAGATGCACACCTGATCCGGAGAACTGTTTTCAATAAAGCTGAGGTTCTGATAAATGGCATCCGCAGTGCCGTCATACCAGCGCTTGCCCATGCGCATCTGGGCCGGCACCGGATCAATGAAGCAGCCGGGAATGCCGTTGACTGTCCAGCCCTTCTTCATGTGCATGTAAAGGGACTGGCTTTTGAATTGGGTCAGGACGAATATTCTGATAATGTCGGAGTTGACGAAATTATTAAGCACAAAATCTATCAGCCGGTAGCTGCCGCCGAAAGGAACCGCCGGTTTGCTTCTGGTAACCGTAAGCGGCTGCAGTCTTGTGCCCTCGCCGCCAGCCAGAACCATTGCCAGTACTCCCGCCATGATCTGTCTCCCTGAAACTTCGCATACTACTGATTATATATTATCAGAGATTTCATTTAGTGAAACCATAGAGGATTTTGTACTGAGAATTGCGGTTTTTAACACCGCTTTTCCAGAATGCCTGAGACAGGTGGTTTTCATAGGGCAGAAATGCATTGGCCACCATGAAAAAGGATCCTCCGGAATTGAGATGGGAAGGGCAGTCCCGGATAAGCTTGAGCACCGGCCCGAATACCTGCTTCTTTCCCACATGAAAGGGCGGGTTGGAAATAATGAGATCGTAGCGGTCTGTTTCATCAAGCATGTCTGAGGGTATTACCTGAATATCCGCATTGTTAAGCCGGGCGGTTTCCCGGGCTGCTTTAAGGGCAAAGGCGCTGACATCCACGGCGATAACCCGGGCGTCCGGGAGAAGCTTTTTCAGGAATACGGCAATAATGCCGGAGCCGGTGCCGGCGTCAAGCACGGTTTTCACATGGGAGAGATCCTGATCCGCTATGCTTTCCAGCAGGAAACGGGTGCCCTGATCCATTCTGTCCATGCTGAAAACCCCCGGAATCATGGCAACGTTAAGGCTGATATCCCGGATTACGGCGTTATAGCATTCCGCATGGGGGGCAGGGGAGGTGGTATCCTCTGACGGGGCTGCGGCAGGGGCTGCTTCCGTTTTCAGTGCTGGGGACTTTTTAACAATCATGCGGAAAAGCGCGCACTTTCTTCCGTAGTCGTACTTTTCTGCGGGGCCGGTGTTTTTAAGAATGGTCTCCATGCCCCGGACGCCTTCGTCGTTGCCGCCGATGACAAAAACCTCAGATCCTTCCGGAAGACGCCTTCTCACGCTTTCGAGATAGAAGATGTTTTCCTTTTTGTTTTTGCTCATGTAGATAAGAGCGCATGATGGCGCAAAGGATACTGCGGGTTCCGCATCGAACATAACGGTCTTATTTCCTTCCTGCCAGGACAAAAAGCCTGCGGAGGAAGGAGATGAATCAGACGAGGAAGCTGCGGATACAGGGGTCTGAGAAGGTGCAGCAGGAGAAGAAGCAGCAGCGGATGAAAATAACGGAGCAAAGCTTAGGAACTGAACGTAGTCGGTACACCAGACCAGAAGATTTTCCGCAGTTCTGGCTAAGGAGATGATTTCGTTATCCGGAAAAAATCCCGTTACCAGAATGCTTCTCCCTTCAAAAATTTCCGGATGACGGGAGAGAAGTTCGCTTTTAAGAGACATTAGTCCTCCAGAAGATCGGCAAGAGTACAGTAATCCTTCAGGGAGAGGTTTTCCGCGCGGGCGGTGAGGGAAATTCCCGCATTCTCCAGCTTTTCATCAGTGAACAGGGAGGAAAGACTGTTATGCACAGTCTTACGGCGCTGGTTGAAGGCCACGGCCAGTACCTTTTCCAGGGCCGGAATGCTCCGGACGTTAAAGGGTCTTTCCTTATGAGGCACCAGACGAGCCACGGCGCTTACTACCTTCGGAGCGGGGCGGAAGGCAGAGGGTTTAACCTCCATGATGGGAATCACCTTGCAGTAGAACTGGGTGATCACGCTGAGCCGGCCGTAATCCTTGGAATTTGGGGCGGCGGCCAGTCTTTCCACCACCTCCTTCTGGAGCATGAAGTGCATGTCGCTAATCACTTCGCACTGGGAAAAGAGATGAATAAGGAGCGGCGTGGAAATGTTGTAGGGCAGGTTTCCAAACACCCTGACCGGATGCTCTTTGGTAGCGATGCTCCGGAAATCGAATTTCAGGGCATCGGTTTCGATAATGTTGAGCTTTTCGCTGAGAAAGGGGGTATGACGGAGTCTGTCCGCCAGATCCCGGTCGAGCTCAATGCAGTTTAAAAGGTCAACTTTTTCGGCCACAGGTTCGGTAAGAGCCCCGAGTCCGGGGCCGATTTCCAGAATAAAGTCGTCCTTTTTGGGATTAATGGCATTGACAATATTGGCGATTACCCGGGAATCCTGTAAAAAGTTCTGGCCGAAGCGTTTTCTGGCTACATGACCAAAGGTAACTTTATCATTCATTAAAAAATTATCCTCCAAGGGCAGGTTGGTATTCTGTTATTTTTGCGGATTTGAGGGATTTCGTGGCAGCAGACCGCGTTAATCATGATGTTCCGGAGCGGTCTTTCTTTCCTCTTTGTACATTCTCTTGTCTTTTTTGCCGGCTCTCACTTTACGGTAATGTACTTCTGAAGACGGCTGTTTGGTTTCTCAGGAACCGTCATGGCGAGTCTTCCCCGTTCTATGAGGGGAGCAAGCCTTTTACGGACAGTTCTCTTGTCTTTGTATCCCAGGTATGCTGCAATCTCCAGGGCTCTTTTTGGTTTGGCGCAAAACCATAAAATCTTATCCTCGTCCGTCAATTGTCCGGACATAATTACAGACGGATTTTCAATGGTAGGTATATTATGGTTGGCAATTGGTAAATTGCGCGGAGCAGTTCCACTTATATCTAAGCTATGATAGGGAATGGTTACTTTGATGCTGTTTTCTCTGAAACTGAAGGCCTCCTTGCCGTAAACATTAGATATAGCCGGAATACCGCAACCGGTCTGCTCACTGATACGCAATTGTAAAAAAATTTTTGCCAGATTTTCATTAACAGGTACAGACTTTCCAGCAAAAAAACCGTCTCTGGTCTGCTTTGGAGGCATAGATCCTTTGGATAAAATTTCGATACGGTCATGAAAAGCGGTAAAAGAAGGCGCTCCGAAAAGCCAGTTGTTATGGACGCAGGCATTAATCGCAGCTTCGCGAAAGGCTTTTTGATTAAAAAGGGGTACCTTTTTTCTCTTCACAATTCTGTTACGCTCGTCCGTCTGCGGTATATTTATGAGCTCGCCATAACGCAGAATCCCTTCCAGAGAGTAAAGCAGACAATCATTGCCGAATTCCTGAACAGCGTACATGGGAGATGCTTTGGTGGTACCGGTAAATGAGGCGAATCTGATGGGGATCTGGCTGTCGTCAGAGAGGATCTGCGCCAATACGTTGTTCTTCCCGTCCGGGGTCAGGAGATGCAGGTTTTCTTTGAATGTATTTATGCTTAGGGGAATCCCCTTGGCTTCGTAGTAAGCAAACAGCTTTTGAAACCTGAGATCCTGATCGTCTGCTGCGGTATTTTCAATGGATGGAATATCCCCCCGAAGAGCCATGAAGAGCTGGGCTTCCCGTTCCGGATAATCCAGCAAATTAACCTTGCTGGAACCGACACGATAGTAGCGATTTCTGTCAAATGATACCGGAACATCCTTAGCAGCGGGAATAATCAAAGCTACTACACGTTTTCCATGAAATGTTATTTCCTGAAACTGAAAACACAGATCCGGCTTTAGCTGCCTCGCGAGGTAATGCTCCAGGGGTTCATTCTTCACATCTCGGTGAAAATCGAAAGAGGTTCCCACAATGGTGTGAGAAGAGTTCTCGATGCCCCATATAAAATAGGCATAGTCCTGCCCCGCCATGGCCGCGGCATTTGACATGCCTGATATATATTCCCCGAGGGCATGAGGTTCAAACCAGTTTTCCTTGAATTCAAACCAGTCTTCCTCATATTCAAAGGAAATGAGTTTTTCAAGAATGGGTTCAAGAGCTGTTAACTTATGCATTTACCGGACACCATTGAATATTTACGTAAAACCGGGGGTATCAGAGCTGGCTGCGGAAAAACTGGCATTTGATTTTCATTGCCTGATGGGACAGAAGTTGCAGTTATCCACAAAGGCTAAAATATCTGTGGATAACTGCGGTCTAAATCCTATTCATAGATTTTTACGTAGGAGGTATCGCGGATCTCCCGCTGCCATCTCTCGCTTTCTTCGGCGATTGTCCGGTTAAAGAGTATTTCTCTGGCCTTTACCTTATAGGCCTCCAGAGAATCCCGGTCGACCTTTCTGCCCACAAGCTCCGCGAGATGCCAGCCGAAGCTGCTTTTGAAGGGCTTGCTGATTTCCCCGGGTTTAAGAGCTGCGATAGCGTCCCGGAAGGCGGGATCAAAGACCTCCGGATTCATCCAGTCCATAAGTCCGCCATTAAAGGAGTTTGAATAATCCTCGGAATTGCTGCGGGCCACATCGTCAAAGCTTTTGTCGCCGTTTACGATGGATGCTCTCAGGGCGGCCAGCTTGGCTTCGGCGGCCTTATCGTCAAAGATAATGCTGGTTCTCAGGAGAATGTGCTTGACCTTGACCTGCTCCACCGGCTCCGGGGTCATGCCGCCCATATCGTAGATTTTGATGATGCTGAGCCCCTGATCAGTGCGGACGGGGCCTACAATATCGCCTTTTTTATGTTCCCTGACGGCATCGGCAATATGGGGCGGCAGCTGACTTTCCGGGATCGTGCCCAGATCTCCGCCGTTTACGCCGGTGGGCGCATCGGAAAACCGCGCAGCCACATTGGCAAATACCTTGCCCCGGGCCAGTTCATCCTTGATCTGCTTTACCTTGCGGTTTGCGGCATCAGTCTGGGCGGGAGTGGCATCGGGATCCAGCTTGATAAAGATAAGGCCGAGATGATAGGATTTCATGGCTGCGGCATTGTCCTTGAGCATGAGGGCCAGCTGTTCCACCTCCTGATCAGAAATGTTGATTCTGCTTCTGACCTGGTTTCTGGTAACCTCGCCGATAATAATATTTTCCTTGACCTCGTTACGATACTCCGCTTCGGAAAACCCTTCCCTTGCCGCCTGAGCCAGCATGGCGGGAACCGTGGTATGGTTCAGGGCAGCCATGTGGCTGATGGCCCGATCAATATCGGAGTCAGTCATGGTAATGCCGTTCTGTTCGGCGAGCTGCATGATAAGGCTGTTAACGATAAGCCTTTCCAGAGCGCTCTTTCTGACCACGTCCTCCGGAGGAAGTTCCTGTCCTGTTTTCTGGAAGTTCCTTTTCAGATTTACGATGGCCTTTGCGAGTTCGCTTTCCAGAATAATGTCATTGTTTGCCACTGCTACGGTTCTGTCCACCGGCATGACGCCGGCCGCATATGCCGAGCCGGAAGCGAGAGTTCCCAGGACAATGGCAGCGGCTAATAATTTCTTCATCTTCAGCATGGTAATACCTATTTGCTCAGATTCACCGTATCGATGTACGGCAGAAGTTTGGTTTCAGCGGTAAAGGAGGTATCGGCTCCGACATTGGCCAGTCCCTTGAGTTCGAAGAACACGCCGAACTTTGTTTCATTGCGGGACGTCAGGGTATAGTTATTCGGTTTGTTATACCTTTCTGCCTGAACGCCCAGGGAGTAGCAGCAGGAGTCATACTTTACGGCAAGCTTGGAATCGATGTTCTTTTTCTGGTATAGGTCATAATACATGACGCCGATGGCGTGCCAGTCCCGGCCCAGAGGAACTTGCACGGATCCCCCCAGCTGCCGGAGATCGATAATCTCGTTTTTCATAGTCTGGTTGCCGTCTCTCTTATAACGGTAGTTGATCTGGCCGCGGAAATCCTCGTATTCCCCGTTAATAAGAGCGCTCCAGCTGGCGAGCTCGGAATCTTCGGTGTTGTAAACCAGATCTCCGTGAGCGGAAAGTCCTTTTATCGGACTTAGATTGAGTGCGGTGGAAATGGGAGTGCGGGGATAATAGTTGCTTTCCTCAAGACTGAGGAGCTTTACCCGCTGCGTGGTAAAGTCGTATCCCTGCCCGATCTGAAAACGCAGGATCTCCCGATAGTCCTCATCAAATATGCGGTGGGTGAGACCGTAGCTGATGCGGTTGGCATCGGAAATTCGGTCCAGACCCGAATACCGGCGGTAGCTGAAGAGCGATTCAAAGTCGTACAGCCGATCCAGAGTGTCATAAAGGCCGATGGCGTCCTGATTCTTGTAGGGGATGTACATGTACTGGATTTCCGGTTCCAAGGTCAGGGTTTTGCCGCTTTCCAGGGTATTGGTAAAGGTAACCTTGCCATTGATCTCGGAAAGATTCAGGAATCTGTCAACGGTAGGCTTCAGATCACCAACTGTCAGGTATTGCACCACGAAATTGGTATACCCGGAACGGGGGATGCTCTGGTCATAATGGGTGTAAAAGAGCTTTTCCCGGAAGGAGAGACTGATGCCCTTGCGGTCAATAAGCGGAATCAGAATCTCCGGTTCGAGGTGGATTCTCTGGGCGTAATAGCTGCCGCTGCGGTAATGGTGATCCACTCTGAAGTTGGAATAGGTCATGCCCAGTTTGTAGCTTAACCATGAGTATACGGTGTCATGATAGCCTAGCTTCACTTCCGGTTCTATTTTAAACGGCTGGAATAACAGCTGAGAATCAGGCTGGAGAAGCTGATACCGGAGCCGGCGCACCGAGGCCTCGAAATTATGCAGATTGACAAAGCCTTTGACCTCCTGAGTCAGCTGGTTGTCGATAGTAGTAACCGAATTAGGGTCAAAATCATCTACGTAGTTAAAGTCCCCGCTGCGGATCTGGGTGTAATTAGCCTCAATGCCGTAATTTTTGTTATCCCAGTAGCTTTTATGATTCAGAGTATACAGCCAGCGCTCATGAAATTTGTCGGTTTCATCCTTGTCGGGACGTTTTCTGTCATGATGGATGTACTGACCCATCATGGTGCCCTGAGTGCCCTGGAAGGGGAGGTAGCGGAATTCGCTTTCCATAAGAAGTCCCCGCCGTCCGATAAGGGTGGGGGTGATGGTCATGTCATAGTTGGGAGCGATATTCCAGTAAACCGGGGCTTTAAGGAGGATGCCATCAGAAGATGACCAGCCGATAACCGGGTATAGGAGACCGGACTTTCTTTGGTTCTTTACCGGAAAATTCAGGTAAGGCAGGTAAAAAACCGGGACATCATGAAACCAGAACAAAGTATTGTAGGCTTCGCCGAAGACCTCGTTCTTGTCCATCTGAATTTCGGTGGAGCTGATTTTCCAGGTTTCGTTGTCCGTAGGGCAGGTGGTGATGTAGGCATTCCTTAATGAAACGCGGTTTGCCTGATCCGTAATTACCGCTTCATCGGCATAGCCTCTTACCAGAGTGCCGTTGAGGCGGTAGGTGGCTTTGTCCAGACGGGTATCATTGGTTTTAAGGTTGGTGGTAAGTGTGGTGTCGCTCTTAACCGTAACCTCGCCGTCCTGGTAAAAAATGTTACCGGTGGCTTTGATATCCTGGGTCTCATGGTTGAAGGAGGTTTTTTCGGCTTTAAGGGTTTTCTGGCCCTGGACGATTTCCACATTGCCGGAATAGTTGACGCTTTGTCTCAGGTCGGCCTGGGCCTGATCTGCCGTGATGGATACCTGAGTCTGGTTGGGATCCTGATTCTTTGCATTTTTGACGTAAGGAGGGATATCGGCAAGACAGCGGGCATCGTAGACGTTTTGGGTACTGAACAGATCCTTTGTTCCTGCGAGAGTCTGCGCCGGGAGGAGCGCAGCGGAGACAATAACTCCCAGACTCAGGATGCCTGTTTTGTGGTGAGGGTGCATATTACCGGTACTCTTTTACTTCCATGGTTGCGTCGCAGATCTCTATTATAGAGTAATGCGGTGGGTTTTGCATCTGTTGACGAAAAATTGAGTGAAAGACGGTAATATTCATGGGGAGACTGGGAGATAACCATGTTTGAATATTGTGAAAACGTGAGGCTTTGGTTATATCATGAATTTAAAAAAAGAAAAACTGCAGACAATGAAGTCCGCAGTTTTATCCTGAAGAAACAATTAAAAATACTTTATCTTCGGAACGTTGCTATATATCCGAGTATGTCATCCATTTCTTCCTCTGAGAATACATCTTTTTCAATAAATTCAGAATTATCACCATCAAGTATTACAGTTGCCTGACGATCTCCTTGTTTTACAGATATGAATGTCATCTTTTCAAATTCATATCCGAATATCAATTCGGGGGAATCGTCAACAAGAGGGTTAATGTTAAATTTATGTTTTTTGTACTTTGGAAGCTCAAGGTATTGCAAAAGCACGCCTAATGATGCATGTGAAAAAACATTGTGATTTACTACACCGTGAGTTTTTCCATCGATTATGATCAATGGAACTTTGTTAATATATGTTGGTTCATTCGAATGCGATGGATCGATACTATCATCTCCCCATGCATGATGATCTCCGAGCATAACAAGTATACCGTTATCAAAATAATCTGAATCTTTCAAAGATGTAACGAAATTATAAACTGCCTGATCCGTGTATTTAAAAGAAAGTTCTAAATTTTGATAACCCAAGGGGGAATTGTATGGTGAATGATTACTTGCTGTTTTTGTAACATATATATAGGGATTTTTCTCAGTTTTGATCTTTGAGAGAATAAAAGTAAACAACTGCTCATCATTAACACTGTTAAAAATGCTTCTTTCGGTGATGTGATCGAAAACAGGATTTTTAGCATCAATAATTTCATCATATTTAGAGAATTTTAATGCATAATCCATTTGGAATACCAAGTCTGTAGAGGATATAAAGCGTGTTTTATAGCCATTTGATTTAAATTGTTTGATTAAATCGTTAGCATTGTATAAGACATCATTGGGACTGAAATCGTATTCAGCAGAGGATTTCGATTTGGCGCTGTCCCATGCAAATTGAATAGCAGGTGTACCTTTTACTATAGATAGGTAAGACATTGAAGTAGAAGGCATTATAGAATAATAATTATCGAAGAAAAAGTTATCGGCAGATAAGGACTCAATTTTTGGCATGTATGATGGGCCCAGACCGCAGGCAAAGGTAAACGAACACCCCCAGGATTCAACTAGCAGGAGAATAACATTCTTTTTTTGATTTAATCCAGGTTGTTCTGTCCACTCTAGGTTTAGGTTGTTACGTTTAGCATAGTCTTTTGAATAGCTGTTTTCAAAGTTGCCAACTTTGTTTAAACACCAGCCGTTAATTTGAAAAGGGTTTGCAAATTTAAAATCTGTGCTTAACAATTCTCTTGGGTAAAGACCTAATAATGATATTATCATTAGGACAGAACCTGTTGAATAACAAAATTTACGATTATTAATTTTAATAAAAAATGATA